>NZ_CP071527.1:1770500-2114500 GCF_023921225.1 Legionella lytica | reverse complement strand
GTTGTTGTGACTATTGGTAATCATGGCAATACTTCGGCGGCTTCTATTCCTTTGGCTCTTGATCATTCCATCCGAAACAAGCAAATTCAACAAGATGATTTATTTTTGATTGAAGCTTTTGGTGCCGGAATGACTTGGGGTGCAATGGTGATTCGTTATTAATAATTTTATCTTGAGTGTAATTTTAATAAGACCGGTGGTTTTAATCTCGGGACTTATTTAAATTACTATAGATTGGAGTTGACTTAATTATGGTAAAAACAGCGTTCGTATTTCCTGGACAAGGATCGCAATCAGTAGGGATGTTAACTGACTTTGAATTACAATATCCTATTATTGTAGATACTTTTGCAGAAGCTTCTGAGGCTGTAGGCTATGATTTATGGCAGCTCGTTCAGCAGGGGCCCGCTGAACGCCTTAACCAAACAGAATATACTCAGGTTGCTATGTTGACTGCAGATGTTGCTGTTTACCGCTTATTAGAGCAAGAAAGCCTTGCCACGCCTGAGTTTATGGCTGGTCATAGTCTAGGTGAATACCCTGCATTAGTTTGTGCTGGTGCATTAACTTTAACTGAAGGTGCACGTTTGGTTGCGCGTCGAGGTCAAGTAATGCAACAAGCTGTTCCCTTAGGTGCTGGTGCTATGGCCGCAATTATTGGCTTTAATGATGAACAAGTGAAATCATTATGCCAAGAAGCTAGTCAAGGAGATGAACTCGTTACTCCAGCAAACTACAACTCACCCGAACAAATTGTTGTTGCAGGGCATACTGCCGCAGTTAATCGTATGATTACATTAGCTGAAGAAGCCGGTGCACGTTTAGCTAAGATTATACCTGTCAGTGTTCCATGCCACTGTCCTTTATTAACTGATGCAGCAGAATCTTTTGCCGCGCATTTAGATGCAGTTAATTTTAAAAAACCGAATATCAAAGTAGTAAGTAATGTCGATTTAAGTATTTACGAATCAGCACAACAAATAAAAGATCGCCTAAAAGAGCAGCTTTATAGCCCCGTGCGTTGGGTTGAGACGATTCAACTCTTTAAAAATCAGGGTGTTGAACTGATTTTAGAATGTGGTCCAGGTAAGGTCCTCAATGGTTTAATTAAAAGAATTGATAGAAGTTTAAATACAATTAGTATTTACGATACTATTAGCCTGGATCAAGTGGCAGAACAATTAGCGTAAATACGTCGCCTAAATGAGGCATATTATATTAACTATTTGCTTGAAGCTATTTTTATTTTAAGGAACATCCATGCATAATTTAGAAGGTAAAGTTGCCTTAGTAACTGGTGCCAGTCGTGGGATAGGCCAAGCGATTGCTATTAAGTTAGCTCAAAGTGGGGCTTTTGTTTACGGCACTGCAACCACTGAAAAAGGTGCTGAGCTTATCACGGAATACTTAAAAAAGGAAAATTTAGCAGGTAAGGGCTTGGTTCTTGATGTAACAAATAGCGAACAAATAGAACAAGTTATAGATGCTCTGGCTGAGGCAAGCCATGCACCAGCAATTTTGGTTAATAATGCTGGAATTACTTCAGATAACCTTTTATTACGTATGGACGATGATGAATGGTTTAAAGTTATCGATACAAATTTGAATTCCATATACAGAATGTCTAAAATTTGTATAAAATCGATGTTTAGAGCACGATGGGGTAGGATTATTTCTATTGGTTCAGTGGTCGGATCAAGCGGAAATACAGGCCAGGTGAATTATACAGCAGCAAAAGCAGGTATTGTGGGTTTTTCTAAATCTTTAGCGCAAGAAATAGGTAGCAGAAACATTACAGTGAATGTGGTCGCGCCAGGCTTCATTGATACCGATATGACTACTTCTTTACCTGATATGGTAAAGGATGAAATGATGAAGCGCATTCCGTTGCGCAAGTTAGGTCAGCCAGAGGATATCGCTAATGCCGTTGCCTTTTTAGCCTCAGATGATGCTAAATATATTACAGGTAGTACAATCCATGTAAATGGCGGAATGTATATGGATTAAATGCACTTGCGTTATCTGTATAAATGAATAAACTATACCCTCCTGTTTAACTTTGACCTTTTGAAGGTGTTTTAGACAAGGTGTTTAAGAGGTTAAAGTTAAATGGGAGTGGTTTTAATTATCAGGAATAATAAAAAGTTTCTATCAACCGAAAGAGGAAAATTAAGTTATGAGTACTGTTGAAGATCGTGTACGCAAGATTGTTGTTGAACAATTAGGCGTTAAAGAAGAAGATCTAAAAAATGATGCGTCATTCGTTGATGATCTGGGAGCTGATTCTCTAGACACAGTAGAATTGGTTATGGCTCTTGAAGAAGAGTTTGAAACAGAAATTCCTGATGAGAAAGCTGAAAAAATTACTACGATTCAAGAAGCAATTGATTACATTGAATCTAATTTAGATAAAGAAGAAGCATAATTCTTCGAGGAGTCTTGATTGAATAAGCGGCGTGTAGTTGTCACAGGCATGGGTATGCTTACTCCTGTCGGACTAAATGTGAAAGATACTTGGCAAAATATTGTAGCTGGTGTTAGTGGCGTAAGTGTAGTAGAAGATTTTGATACTGCTGAATACAGTACAAAAATCTGGGCTAAGGTTAAGAATTTTAACATTGAAGACTACATGCCAATCAAGGAAGCTCGTAAGATGGATGGGTTCACCCAGTTTGGTGTTGCTGCAGCAGATGAAGCAATACGCGATTCTGGGCTGGACCTTGACGACCCTGAATTACAATACCGTGCAGGTGTTGCTGTTGGCTCCGGGATTGGCGGTGTTCAAACAATAACCAATAACCAGGATAAGCTTGTTGCTGGTGGACCACGCAAAGTGTCTCCATTTTTTATTCCTGGGGGTATTATTAACCTGGTTGCAGGTCAGATTTCTATTCGTCATCACCTTAAAGGACCAAATATTTCCGTGGTAACTGCTTGTACTACAGGCACACACAATATTGGTTTAGCAGGACGAATGATTGCTTATGGTGATGCTGATGTTATGGTTTGTGGTGGCGCGGAAATGACGCTAACCCCATTATGCCTAGCTGGTTTTTCGGCTGTGCGTTCTTTATCCAAACGTAATGATGAGCCAGAAAAAGCGTCAAGACCTTTTGACAGAGACCGTGATGGGTTTGTCATGGGTGAGGGAGCCGGCATTCTTGTGTTAGAAGAATACGAACATGCTAAGGCCCGTGGCGCAAAAATTTACGCTGAATTAGCTGGTTTTGGTATGTCTGGAGATGCGTATCATATCACTGCTCCTGATGAAGATGCGGATGGCGCTGCTCGTGCGATGGAAGCAGCGATTCGTGATGCTCATATCAATCCCCAGCAAATTGATTATATTAATGCACATGGTACCTCTACCTATTTAAATGATTTGGGTGAGACTAAGGCAATTAAACGTGTATTCAAAGAACATGCGTATGATTTAGCCGTAAGTTCAAGCAAATCAATGACCGGACATTTATTAGGTGCTGCAGGTTCCGTTGAAGCAATCATCAGTATTATGGCAATCCAAGATCAGATTGCTCCACCAACGATTAATTTAGATAATCCTGATGAAGGTTGTGACTTGAACTATGTACCAAACCAAGCTCAAAAGAGAACTATTAATTATGTATTAAGTAACTCTTTGGGCTTTGGTGGAACGAACGGTAGCCTAATCTTCAAGCGAATTGATTCAAGCGAATCTAAATGACCGCCTCAAGACACAAAAAACTGATTCTTTCTATAGTAATACTGTTTTTTGTGTCTTTTGCTTTTTTATGTTGGAATTTCTATAACATCGTAGCGACTCCACTTATTTCGAAACAAGAGCCCGCACAAATTATTAATTTGAGCCGAGCGGCCTCTGCGTCACAATTCGTACAAACATTAAAAGATAACAATTTAATTCAGTGCCGTAGACCTTTACTGTTGATTATTCGTTTTACAGGGCTTTCTCAAAAGCTAAAGGCTGGGGTCTATCAAATCAAGCCTGGTGAAACTGCGGTAGAGCTGCTTTATCGTGTTGTTGCTGGTGATGTTTTGACGCAAAACTTTACGATTATTGCTGGAACTACACAACAGAAAATTTCACAGGATTTGGCAAAAGCGAGTTATTTGGATTATAACCAGGAAGATTGGTCCTTAATTAAGGGTAATCATACGAACGCTGAGGGATTAATATTAGCCGACACCTACCAATATCAAGGTGGGAGTAGCAGTAAAAAACTACTAGAACAAGCTCATCGTAATTTACAAAATTACCTCAATAATGTCTGGGCTAATAGAGCAGCTAATTTACCCTATAAAAGTCCTTATGAATTACTCATAGCCGCTTCAATTATTGAAAAAGAATCGGCAATTCCCCAAGAGCGCCAATTGATTTCCGGCGTTGTTGTTAATCGCTTGAATAAACATATGCCTCTACAAATGGATCCTACAGTGATTTATGGCTTAGGGAGTGCCTATACTGGTAAATTATCGCATCAAGACATGCAGGTTGATTCGCCTTATAATTCATATCGATATCGTGGCTTACCTCCAACACCGATTGCGATGGTAAGTAAAGAGGCGCTTGATGCGACAGCGCATCCTCAATTATCTAATTATTTATATTTTGTTGCTAAGGGTGATGGTAGCCATCAATTTTCAGAAACCTATGAGCAACAAAGACAAGCAATTAATCAATATCAACGCAAGGGTTCTTAATGTTATCCTTAATGGGGAAGTTAATTGTTATTGAAGGCCTGGAAGGGGCTGGAAAGTCTACCGCAGTAAACACAATCATTGAATTTCTAACCCGGTTAGACATTAAGACCATCACTACCCGTGAGCCTGGTGGTACTGTCATTGGTGAGGTGCTGCGTGAGGTAATTAAAAATCCAGAGTATAAAGATGTTTTGGATGATAAAAGTGAGCTGTTACTTTTATACACGGCGAGAATACAGCTACTAGAACAAGTAATTAAACCTGCTTTAAAACAAGGTACTTGGGTTATTGCAGATCGCTTTGAGTTGTCGACTATGGCTTATCAAGGAGGCGGTAGAGGTTTAGATCAAGTTATGATTGAGCGCTTGTCAGCCTTTGCATTAGATGGTTTCAAGCCGGATTTGACCTTGTATTTAGACATTAGTCCGGAAGAGGGAATGCAGAGAGTTCGTTCACGTGGTGCCTTTGACCGTATCGAACAGCAATCTATAGATTTTTTTAACCGGGTGCATGATAGCTATTTGCATCATGTACAAAAAAATCCTAATGCAATAACGATTGATGCTAGCCTCCCTCTGCCCGTAGTGCAACAGGCAATTCAAGATGCCTTGCATACTTTTATAGAGCAATAGGCATGAGTGTTTATCAATCTCAATGGGAGCATTTGCGTTTAGCATGGGAACAAGGACGCAATCCACAATCTATGTTGTTTGTTGGGGCTATGGACCGTGCTTTAGCCGAGTTTACTACGCAATTTACTATGTTGGTCTTATGCAAAGTCTCTTCTGCTAATCCTTGTCAAAAATGCATTGATTGCCAAATGGCGGCCCGGGGGGAGCATCCTGATGTTGAATGGATTAAACCGGAAAAAGTTGGGGGCCCAATTAAAATTGATCAAATCCGCGAACTACAAAGTTATTCGTATTTGACACCCCAGAGGGCCTCTCATCGTTTAATTATTATTGAATCAGCGGATAGAATGAATACCGCTGCAGCTAATGCTTTATTAAAAGTATTAGAAGAACCCGCCGCGCATACCTTATTTTTGTTAATGGCTCAACAGCTAAGTACGGTACTTCCTACTGTTTTAAGCCGTTGCCAGGTATTCCATTTTGCGCCACCTATGGATTTATCGATTACAAATCTTTTAACTTTGGGGGAGCGCTACTCCCCAGAATCTGCGCAAGCTCAGATTATTCAGCAGGCGGAATCTCTTTTAGATGGATTAATTGCGGTAATTGAAAAGAAAAGCCATCCTTGTGTTGTGGTACCCAAATGGGCTGAATTTGAGCTTAATACCATCTTATGGTTTCTTTATCTGGTTTATGCGCAAATTCAGACTATGTGGATTAATAAGTCGATGTTAACCGGGCCGGCAGCCCAACAGTTACAAAAATTGTCCAATTTACTGAGCCCAATCGTTATTTTTTCTCAAATTGATAAAATAAACTTATTACGGCGCAAACTAAGCCATAACCTGAATATGAATTCTACGTTGGTTTTGGAAGATTTATTACTCGATTTCTAGTGTGACAGGATGCAGCAAATTAATTGTGTATTTGATAACCTTTCTTCTTTATACGCAGCATACATGCCTTTTGTAAAAGGCGGCGGCTTATTTATTCGCACGCAGCATCTCTATGAGTTAGGCTCTGGGCTTAGTTTAGTTGTAAACTTAATGAATGAGGATGAGTTTTATTATATTGATGCTAAAGTAGTCTGGATTACCCCTGTGGAAGCACAAGCGAGTCGATTTCCGGGAGTAGGAGTACAATTTATCAATGATCATGGTTGTGATTTGCGCAGTAAAATAGAGATCTATTTAGCAGAAATGTTAAAATCACAGCAAGTAACAGATACGGTTTAAAACGGCCAAACTTTAATAATTTGAGGTTATCAATTTATGCTAGTCGATTCACACTGTCATTTAAATTTTTTGGATCTCGCTGAGTTTAATCAGGATATGGCTAATGTTTTAGCCCGAGCAAAAGAAAATGATGTACAGCATTTCCTTAGTGTTTGTGTGGAATTAACTGATTATCCTGCACTGGAAAAGCTAGCTGCTGAAAATTCTAATATTAATATCTCAGTTGGTGTTCATCCAAACACAGAGATGGACCAGCCGGTTACTGCAAAAATGCTTTGTGATTTAGCTGCGAATCCAGCCTGTATTGCGATTGGGGAAACAGGGCTTGATTATTATCGTACCCATACAGAAGAAGCACAGGAAGAACAGCGTGACCGTTTTCGCGAGCATATTAAGGCGTCTTTAATTACTTCTAAGCCTTTAATCATTCATACCCGTCAGGCAGCTGAAGATACGATTAAATTAATGGTTGAAGAAAATGCCCAGGATATAGGTGGTGTGATGCATTGTTTTGCAGAGAGTTTAGATATTGCAATGCAATCGATTGATCTGAATTTTTATATTTCATTTTCAGGAATTGTAACCTTTAAAAATGCAACCGCATTGCAAGAGGTTGCACGCCAAGTGCCTTTAAATAGAATACTTATTGAAACGGATTCGCCTTATTTGGCACCCGTTCCATTTCGTGGTAAACAAAATCATCCTGCCTTGGTAAAGCATGTAGCGGAGGCTATGGCTCAGTTGCGTGGTATTAGCTATGAAGAGGTTGCCGAAGCAACTACTCGAAATTTTTATGAGTGTTTTAAGTTAGCATAAACTGCAAGTTGGGCCATGAGCCTAACCTACTTAGTGAGAAACTAATGACTCTATTTATAGGATTAATGTCGGGGACCAGCATGGATGGAATCGACGCAGCAATTGTTGATATTCCCTCAAATAAATTAATTTGTGGCATTACCAAAAAATACAGTGATGAGGTAATGCACGGGCTAAATAGGCTACTCGATGGTTCTGATTTGAGTTTGGCCTCGATATGCCAATTGAATACCTTAATAGGTCGTGATTTCGCGCAAGCAGCTAAAGAGGTTTTACATGAGGCAGCACTGAGCGCTCAAGATATTTGTGCGATAGGAAGTCATGGGCAAACTGTATGTCATAATACCGAAAGTAGTATTCCTTATACCTTGCAGTTAGGTTGTGGACACAGTATTTCTTCATTAACGGGTATTACCGTAATTGCTGATTTTCGCACACGTGATCTAGTGAATGGAGGGCAGGGAGCACCTTTTGCACCGTTGTATCATCAAGAGCTATTCAGTAAGCAATTCTCTAATATTGCTTTAGTTAATATTGGTGGAATTTCTAATATTACCTTTATTAATGCAGAACATCCTACGCGTGGTTGGGACGTTGGACCAGGAAATTGTTTAATGGATGCCTGGATTGCCAAACATCAAGGTAAGCCTTTCGACGCGAATGGCGCTTGGGCACAACAAGGAACGGTGATTCAGCCTTTGTTAGACGCATTATTAGCCGATTCTTTTATCCAATTAGCTGCTCCCAAAAGCATCGGTAAGGAATATTTTTCATTATCTTGGTTAGAGTCACATTTAAAGCACGATTATAAAGCTGTGGATGTTCAGAAAACGCTCTTGGCATTTACGGCACATCCTATTGCTGATGCGGTGACGGATATGTACCAAGGGGTAAAGGAACTATTTCTCTGCGGAGGGGGAACCCACAATTTGGCACTGAAGCAAATGATCCAGGATTTGTTACCGGAAGTTACAGTAAAAAGTGTAGCCGAGGTAGGAGTCAGCCCCGATTATTTAGAAGCCATGCTGTTTGCTTGGCTTGCAGCACAAACGATGAATCAGCAACCAGTAGATTTAAGTGCTATAACTGGTTCAAAAAAGCCTGCAGTTTTAGGGGCAATATACATGCGTAGTTAATGAGACGTAGCCCGTATTACACTGGGCTAATACGGGCTACGAATTTCATCTAAGCAAACCTATAAATCTAACAAAACCATATTGACAAAGTAAATCGCTATAGGCTTAAATGAGTGATTCACAACGGAGTGATTTGAAATTGAGCGCATATTACACTGAGAACACACATCAAAAAGAAAAGGGTAGTTTAACAACAGCGTACTTCATCTTTTTCTTAGCGGCATCCTTTTATTTATACGAATTTATTTTGCAAGTGGCGCCAAGCGTTATGGCAGAGCCCATGATGAAAACTTTTGGTGTTACCGGGGAAGGATTTGGGTTTATCTCCGCCTTTTATTTTTATGCCTATGCGCCTACTCAGCTGCCAGCAGGGGTTTTATACGACCGCTATGGTCCTAGAAAGCTAATGACAGTAGCTATTCTTTTATGTGCCCTAGGATCCGCATTTTTTGCGTCAACAGATAGCGTATTTACTGCGTGTATCGGGCGTTTCCTTATTGGAATTGGTTCTGCGTTTTCTTTTATCGGTGTCCTCGTGTTGGTATCACGTTGGTTCCCTCCTCATTATTTCGCTATTTTGGCGGGTGTTGCTCAGCTAATGAGTTCCGTTGGAGCAATGTTTGGTGAAGTACCTTTAGCTTATTTAATCCAGGGTGTTGGCTGGCGTAATGCGAGTTTTATCTTAGCCTTTGTTGGTTTTATTCTAGCGGCATTCTTCTGGATGTATATTCGTGATTATCCTGATCAACAAAATCAGAAAATTCCTGGACATTATCTTCGCGATGAATGGAAACGATTAGTTGCAGTATGTAAGCATGCACATACTTGGATCATCGGTGGTTATGCATTTGCAATTTGGACCCCAATCGCCGTATTTGCCGCTTTATGGGGGGTTCCTTTTCTTCAAGAAAAATTCCAAATTAGCGTGGTTTCTGCTTCAGCTTTATGCAGCATGATTTGGATTGGCATTGGAATTGGTAGCCCTCTATTAGGATGGCTTAGTGACAAGATTCAGAGCCGGCGAATTGCGTTAGTTACTAGCGCCGTTTTAGGATTGGTGGCCACTTTGATACTTCTTTATTGGCCTGGGCTTACTTATGGTTGGGCACCTGTTGTTTTATTTGTTTTAGGCTTAGGTGCTGGTGGTCAAACAGTAAGTTTTGCTGTTGTAAAAGAAAATAATACGGCTGAATATGTAGGGACTGCGTCTGGTTTTAATAATCTGTCCGTATTAATTGGCGGTGCGATATTCCAACCGTTAGTAGGGTATATCTTACAACATACGAATTCTGGACACAGTGTGAATGGAGTCTATGTATATAGCATATCAGGCTACCAAACAGCGTTATTGGTTATGCCTCTATGTTTCTTGGCTAGTCTATTAATCGCAACATTTTTACTTAAAGAGTCTCATCCTGCAAAGCGGTGAGCTATTATTTACCCGTAATAGCAACTGTCCTGAATTTTAATTCAAGACAGTTGCTACACTGTTCAGGCATTCTTGCAGGCTTCTATATTCTCTAATACTTCTTTATTTTCCACCTGCTTATGCATCCAAAATGCTAAGCCAGCAAAGATAAAGAACACAAGCTGTATTAAGTTACAATACAGCGAAAAGTGCAGGTTATTATGGTCTTTATAGATAATATTTGCTGCTTCGGTCCCAAGTGCGCCAATAACCATAACACTTAGACTCACTAATGCTGAGGCGGTGCCTTTGCTTACCGAGGTAATAAAGAGGCAGAATCTATTTAGCGGTGCATTAATCACGCTTAGAGCAAAGAAATAAATAATGATGCCTGGCATCAGGTAATGGTAGTCATTTCCATACAGATAAGGTAGAGCCGACATTAATACCGCGCCAACTATCATAATCACACACCCTAAAGAAATGATTTTTTTAATTTCAAACTTATAGGTTAGCTTGTGCAAAAACCAGTTGCCTAATATTGTGGCTCCAAAAACTGGTAGCTGCCAAAGCCCATATTGGATTACGGTTAGTTTTCCCTCAAGTGTTAAAATAATGGGGGACAAAGCAATCCAAGCTAGGCAAGGAATACCCACAGTACCGACAGCTAAGGTTCCCATGACAAATACTTTATTGGTAAACAACGTTTTGTAATTAGCAACAACTTTCTTAGACGAAAATTTGGTTTTAGGAGTCAGCTCTCCATTTTTCTTCTTTTGTCCAATAGGTTCGGGCATGTAACGCCATAATCCCCACAGGGCAACTAAAGCAAATAGAGCAATGGAAATAAAGATATAACGCCAGGAGGTATAATGAATGACTACCGCACCTAAAAGTGGCCCTAATAGCGGCGCAAGAATCGTCGCATTAGCCATAATAGAGATAAGACGAATAGCATCCATTTCCTCAAAAATTTCTTGAATGGTTGCATAGCCAATAACACCAATAAAACATAGTCCCATACCTTCAAAGAAGCGCGCAGTCATAAATTGACTCATTGAGTTAGAGCAGGCAATAAATAAGGTAAAAATAAAGAATAAGCAGGCACCCAGTAGCATCATAGGACGACGTCCATAGGCATCCGATATGGGACCTAAAAATATTTGTAAGCTGGCTCCACCAAGAATATAAATGGTAAGTGAGGTGGCAACGGCAGATTCTGGCGCGTTAAATGCATGGGTAACACTAATCATCCCCGGCATAATCATGTCATTAGCGACATACGTTAAGAACTCATACAGGACGAGAAAGCAAGCAAACAATATAGCCTGTTTTTTAGTTATCGGAATTAATGGTTCGGACATAAGATAAGCCTTGTTTTTGATGCGGTTTTGCTGTTTTTGCTCTTAAGTCTTTGATGTTTTTTAGGCGTTATGCGCATTTTATTGAATGGCTTATATCAAGACTAAATGATTATTTAATGAACTAAAAGATAGTGTACTCGATTCTCATCAGCAGATCAATGTGCATCTAGTTATTCCTGTGGTTTATTAATGATCTAAAGTGCTGTTTGTTGTAATTGTTTGTTTTTATTTTATATAATCCGGGCCTTTCTATCAAAAGGCAATCTCATGAAATGGCTTTTTTTTACTAGCAATACTGGGGTTCAATATAAGCTTAAAACAGGCTTGGCTGCTTATATTTTAAGTTTTCTTGATGCTGAATCGTTACATAATCTATCCACTGTTTCTAAAGAGTGGAATGAGTTAGTGAAATTAGCCCAGAAGTACATGAGCTTACTTCCTCAAATCAATGAAATTCCCCTGTTTTCGCAGTTAACTTTAGATGTTTTAAGTTTCAAACTAATGGCTGGTGGAATGACTAATGCGACCTACAAGCTTACTGTCGGAGCTAATTATGAGTCTGAGAAACGTCAACGATGGGTTGTTCGTTTTCCTGGTGATGTCTCATTATTCTCTGTTGACCGAAAGCATGAGCAAAATAATGCGCAGCAAACCTCAGATTTAAAACTGAATGTTCCCGTGGCTTATTTTAATGGAAATTCAGGAGTACAAGTTACTGAGTTTATTGCTGATGTAAAACCACTTGATAAAACCAGGTTAGAGCGAGTGGAGATATTAAAGGCCCTTGCAGAAAAAGCAAAGATACTGCATCAGTCAAAACAGTTTTTAAATGATACGGATGTATTTTCCCGTAATGCTGGTTTGTTAGCGGCGTTAGAAGAAAAAGAATTTCCTTTGCCGGAGCGAGTAAATTTTATTGCTAATAAAATGAATGAGCTACAAAATCTTTTCTCCGCCTATCAAATTAATAAAGTACCTTGTCATAATGATTCAACACCACTTAATTACATGTTGACTGATTCAGAACAGGGAGAAGTGATTTATCAGATTGATTGGGAGTATTCAAGCAATAATGATTTCCTGTGGGATTTGGCATATTTTGCAATTGAAGGCAAGTTATCTAAAAAACAGGAATTTATCTATTTAGAAGCTTATTTTGGTGAGGGACTAGTGAGCGAGTCTGTTTTAGCTTGGTACCAGGCATATAAACCCGTGATTGAATGGTGGATTACTTTATGGTCATGGATGCAATTAGCTTTTGAAGCTACGGCTGTTGATTTAAATGAATATGCTAAATTAGGCGAGGAGCGTTACGCGCGGACTTTGGAGCATTTGGATGGTTCTGAGTTTGCACAAGCGGTGGAGCTTATTGAGTTGGAAAGAACGATGGCTGAGTTACCTAAACCTCGAGCTTTTTAAATGTTGGGCCCATATCATAATGGCACTCATGATCTTCTAGTTGCAAGCATTCAGGCTACTTTTAAATGGAGCCTGGATGTAGCAAGCATAGCGAAATCCGAGAAGTTATGAGCGCAGCCAATTCTTCTGGTGTCCATTGGGACCAAAACCTAATGGGCATTGTACCACATTAGCAATCTCATGTTAGGCTAGGGGCCTACATTAAACCATATTCCCCAAAAACTCTTGCAAGTGTTGTTTTTCGCTCTCAGAATTTAAATACGATTTTAAGCGCTCAATTGAGCTGTGGTATTCATCCTGATTAATTACCCCACGGATTAATTCAAAGCGTAGAAACACACAAAAAGTATTTAACACATCTGTTTCACAATAATCACGAATACTTTTTATGTTTCCAGAAAAATATTGCTCCCATACCTTTGAGCCGCTCATACCCATTTTCCCGGGAAAACCTAGCATGCTGGATAGTTCATCTAAAGGAGCAAATGCCTTGTTTTGATATCCGGCAATAAGATCCATAAGGTCCATATGACGGTAATGAAAACGGCTTAGATAATTATTCCAACGAAACGCTTGATTATTTTCCCCTGACTCCCAATAGGTTGGTGCAGGAATACCATGAAGTAATGCCCGATAATGTAAGACCGGTAAATCAAATCCGCTACCATTCCAGCTAACTAAAGTAGGGGTGTGTTTATCAATTCCAGCAAAAAAACGAGTAATTAACTCTTTTTCATCCGATTGCTCATCACCGAGTGACCAAACCTTAACGCTAGAACCTTGGCTAAGAACTAAAGAAATAGCGCATATTCGTTGCAAATAATGAGGAAGAAAGTCATTTCCTACCTTAGCACGTCTTAGTGCAAACATCGCTTGAGCGGTGTCTTTATCAGATAATCCATGTAAATCATATAACTTACGCCCGGATTCAATGTCCGGAATGGTTTCAATATCAAATACCAGAGTGCTCATGGAAACTGCTTATTATTTTAGTGAGTTGCAAAAGCAAATAGTATCACGCGGACCAAGGAGGCAACAGCGATTTAATTTATATTTACATAGATTGTCCGAATTAAATTTGTTAATATCTTCCTTTTTCTTATTTGATCGTTTATGGAATCTTTGTTTCAATTTAAGAAGTTAAAACTTATATTGTTGCCTTTATGTGTTGCTGTGCTTTCTGCCTGTGCCAGCCGACCTCCTTCAGATTTGAATAATGTCTGTAACATATTTAGGGAATACCCAAAATGGTATACTCATGCTAAAGATGTTGAGTATCGTTGGAAGGTTCCAGTTCCAGTGCAAATGGCTATTATTCATCAAGAGTCAAAATTTGATGCGCATGCAAAGCCGCCACGTAAAAAATTACTTGGATTTATTCCTTGGAAAAGACCTACAACAGCGACAGGTTATGCTCAAGCGCTGCATGGGACTTGGAATGAATACAAGCAGAATAATGGCGGATTATTATCTTCTCGTCATAACTTTTCTGATGGAGTTGATTTTATTGGTTGGTACGCCAATCAGGCTAATCGACGAGCTGGAGTGAATCGTGCGGATGCCTACAATCTTTATCTCGCTTATCATGAGGGGGTAGGAGGTTATATGCGTAGATCTTACTTAAGAAAAGCATGGTTAATGCCAGTGGCGCGTAAAGTGAAAGCACGTTCGCAGCTTTATGCAATGCAGCTGAATTCTTGCCGAGGAAGTCTAGAGAGGCATTCCTGGTTTTAATTTTATGGTAAATTTTGCTTTGTTTTTTAAGCAGAATCTAAAAGAGACCCAATATTTAAAACAGTCTTGGGTATAAACGTATAAAAGTGATGTATACTCAGATGAATCAAACTGAGATATGTTCTAAGGAGTTTTTTGATGCGATTAATGCTTTTGGGTGGTCCAGGGGCCGGAAAAGGGACCCAGGCTTTACGAATAATTGAACGCTATAAAATCCCACAAATCTCAACTGGTGACATGTTGCGTGCTGCTATTGCGCAAGGCACCCCATTAGGCTTAAGTGCTAAAAAAGTTATGGAAGCAGGCGGTCTTGTTTCTGATGATATTATCATTGGCCTAGTCAAAGAGCGTTTAAAGCAGGGTGATTGCAAAAATGGTTTCTTATTTGATGGTTTCCCTAGAACTTTAGTGCAAGCGGATGCTTTGAAGCAAGCAGGGATTCATTTGGAGCATGTTATTGAAATTGCTGTAGATGATAATGAAATTATCCGACGAATCAGCGGGCGTCGTATTCATCAACCATCTGGCCGTGTTTACCATATTGTGAATCAGCCTCCAAAACAAGAAGGTTTGGATGATCTCACTGGAGAACCGTTAATCCAACGTGAAGACGATAAAGAAGAAACTGTAAAAAAACGGTTGGAAGTATACCGAAAACAAACAGCCCCGTTAATTAATTATTATAAAAATTGGGCAGAAACTGGTGACCATGATGCACCAGCATTCCATAGCGTTTCTGGTAGTGGTAATGTAGATGATGTATTTCATAAAATTATTGACTCTATTGAAGCTAAGGAAGATGTATGCCCTGCGAAAATGTAGTGACTGCCGATTTTGAAGCATTAGTTAATGAAAACAAAATTGTATTTGTTGATTTTTGGGCTGGTTGGTGTGCTCCCTGCAAGCAGTTTGCGACGATTTATGAGCAAGTTTCTGGTCAATATCCACATATTAAATTTGTTAAAGTGAATATTGAAGCAGAGCAAGAATTAGCTGATTTTTTTGAAATTCGCTCGATTCCACATTTGATGGTGTTTAAAGAAGGTATTGTTATTTACTCTAATGCGGGAAGTATTCCCGCATCAACCTTACATGAGTTAGTTGAGCAGGCTGTTGCTGCGGATGTTAGTGCAATAAAGGCTCAGTTTGAAGAGGATGAAAAACAGTAATACTTTCAACATAAGCAGCCAGCTCTTTTTTTCTGGCTGCATTCAGTGTTAAGTCAAGCTTGGTTCGACGTTTCAGGACATCCTCGCTACTGCGAGCCCACTCTTCCAATATTAGATAATCTACTTCAGCCTGGTACAAGCCTGAACCATAGTTCTTCCCTAATGATTTTTCGCTCGTGCTCAATGAGAGAAATTTTTCCATGCAGCTGCCATAGGAATATAAATAGCGATGCAGTAATTCTTTATCCATCCATGAATATTTCTTTTGTGCATATTGAATATACTCGGCAAAAGCCATGGTTCCAAAAGTCGCTCCGGGTAATGGGGCATTTGCGGTAATGGAGGGTTTTAGATTAGGAAAAACAGCACTGAATTTATTGATGGCTTCTTCTGCCAATTGTCTGTAAGTGGTTATTTTCCCCCCATAAATGGTAATTATAGGGGCTGGTTTAACTTGAAATTCATAATGATAATCTCGGCTTAAGGCACGAGCCTCTTTATCTTCATTGGCTAATAAAGCGCGAACACCACTCCAGGTGTAGACGATATCCTTTGCAGATACTTTCGTGTTGAAATGCGTATTTACTAATTTAATTAAATAAGTAATTTCTTCGTCACTAATGTGGATTTGATCTAATGGCTCATTGAGTGGCACATCCGTAGTGCCTATCATGCTGTAGCTATGATAGGGGATGACAAAAACAACGCGTTTATCTTCATTCTGTAAAAAATAAGCGTGGTCTCCTTCATATAATTTAGGCACAAGTATATGACTGCCTTTAACTAAGCTAATTTGTTGCTGATCAGGGATGTGGGTGAGTTGTTCGACTGATTTAACCCATGGTCCTGCCGCATTGATTAATGCTTTAGCCTGGATGATGTAAGCTGTTCCTGATTGTGGTTGTACGGTTACATGCCATAAATTATTAATAACTTGGGTTTTGATGACTGTAGAACGTGTATGAATGCTTGCACCATGTTGTTTTGCTTGCAGTGCATTTGCAATGGTTAGGCGTGCATCATCAGCGGCACCGTCATAAAATAAAAATCCACTCTCAAGCCCTTCTTTCAAAGGGGAAAAATACTGAGCTTCATTTTTTTTGTTAATACTCTTGCATTTGGGTAAGCGATTTTTACTGCTTAAATGATCATACAAAAACAAACCTAGACGTAGAAACCAAGATGGGCGCATGTGTTCTTCATAGGGTAAAACCAATGGCTGAGCATGCACCAAGTGAGGGGCTAAA
Organism: Legionella lytica; assembly: GCF_023921225.1. NCBI lineage: Bacteria > Pseudomonadati > Pseudomonadota > Gammaproteobacteria > Legionellales > Legionellaceae > Legionella > Legionella lytica. Next base: position 2,097,642 of record NZ_CP071527.1, on the reverse strand, counting down.
TCAAAAAGGCGCTGCCGTTCGGTCAATGCTTTTCTCACTAAAGCAAACTCATAATTTTCCAAATATCTTAAGCCACCATGGACAAGCTTAGTACTATTGGAGGAGGTTTTGGAAGCCAAATCATCTTGTTCTATAAGAACAACAGACAGGCCTCTTAAGGCCGCATCAGCAGCACAACCGCAGCCGTTGATGCCGCCACCAATAATTGCAACATCAAAAACTTGATCCATGTTTTGGTCTCCATAAAAAAAGATTACACTTATAACTATAACCTAGTAATAAAAAACAAGGAATGCCAAGACGATGAACTATTTACTTGCTATTGATCAAGGAACCAGCAGTACACGTGCAATGATTTATACTTTAAGCGGTGAATTAGTTGCCTGCAGTCAGTATTCATTAACTCAGTATTATCCTGAGGCAGGATGGGTAGAACATGATCCTGAGGAAATATGGCGTAAAACATTGACCGCATTGCGTGATGTGGTTGCTCAAGTACCCCAAGATGCTATTCTTGCCTGTGGGATTACTAATCAACGGGAAACAACTGTTATCTGGGATAAAAATACCGGTACTTGCCTAGCTCGAGCTATTGTCTGGCAAGATCGCAGAACGGCTGAATATTGCCAGGCATTTTCCTCTGAAGCATCGGTGATTCAGGAAAAAACAGGTTTGCTTCCAGATCCTTATTTTTCGGCCAGTAAACTTAATTGGTTATTACAAAATAACTCGCAAGCCAGACAGCTTGCTGAAAAAGGTGAGTTAGCATTTGGCACCATAGACAGCTTCCTTATTTGGCGCTTAACGAAAGAGCATCGGCATTTAACTGATGTCACGAATGCTTCAAGAACCATGCTTTTTAACATTAAAACAGAGCAATGGGATAAAGATTTATTAGCACTATTTTCAATTCCTGAATCAGTGCTTCCGGAAGTTTATGCCAGTGACAGCCATTTTGGAATAATTGATAAACAATGGTTGGGCATTGAGTTACCGATTACTGGAGTTGCTGGAGACCAGCAAGCCGCATTAGTAGGGCAAGGTTGTGTTGCTTCGGGCATGGTCAAAGCAACTTATGGGACGGGGGGGTTCTTACTACTAAATACAGGGCCTAAGCCAGTAGTATCACAACATAAATTATTAACAACCATCGCCTATAAAATTAAGGGCGAGACCATTTATGGTTTGGAAGGAAGCCTTTATCACGCAGGGACTACAGTGAAATGGCTACGTGATGAGATGAAAATTATTAGTAATGCCGATGAAACAGAAACCTTAGCTCGTTCTTTAGAGGGTAATGGTGGCGTTTATTTAGTTTCTTCCTTTACAGGTTTGGGAGCGCCTCATTGGTTTTCAGATCCTGGCGCTGCAATGTTTGGCTTATCCCTTTCCAGCACACGAGCTCATTTTGCACGAGCGGCATTAGAGGGCGTTTGTTATCAAACGCGAGATGTTCTTACCTGTATGCGTGAAGACAGTGATCTCGATTTATCTTTATTATGTGTGGATGGAGGAATGGCTGCTAATAGTTGGTTTTTACAGTTTTTAGCTGATCAATGTCAATTGCAGGTACAAAAACCTAAAGATATAGAAACTACGGCGAAAGGAGCTGCTTTATTGGCTGCATTAGGCTCTGGGGTATTTAGTTCACTTGATGAAGTAGGTGCTATTGAGCAATGTTTTTATCCTGAGCGTGCTCGGGAAATAGTTGAGGCAGATTATTTAGGATGGCAACAGGCATTATCCAAGCTAGGCATGACATCAGTAATTAGAGTGGGAAAATAAAGAAGGATTGAGATATAAAATAAGAAAAGTAGCCTGCATTGCAGGCTACCTCTAATAGGACTAAGGAACGTCGCGAGTTTTTTCACCAGTATAAAGCTGGCGTGGTCTACCAATTCTTGATTTAGTAGCAACCATTTCCATCCAGTGACTCATCCAACCTACAGTTCTTGCTAAAGCAAAGATTACAGTAAACATGTTTGTTGGAATGCCAATAGCGCTTAATGTTAAGCCTGAATAGAAGTCCACGTTTGGATAAAGTTTCTTTTCAATGAAGTAATCATCTTCAAGGGCAATACGCTCTAATTCCATTGCTAGTTTGAATAAAGGCTCGTCTTTTGCACCAACGGCTTCTAAAACATCATAACAGGTTTGACGCATTACTTTTGCTCTTGGATCGTAACTCTTGTATACGCGGTGGCCAAAACCCATTAAGCGGAATGAATCGTTTTTATCTTTAGCACGCTTAATAAAGTGATCAATACGGCTTACATCACCAATTTCTTTAAGCATATTCAAGCATGCTTCGTTTGCACCACCATGAGCGGGTCCCCATAGAGCGCCAATACCTGCAGAAATACATGCAAAAGGATTCGCACCAGTTGAGCCAGCTAAACGAACAGTAGAAGTAGATGCGTTTTGTTCATGATCCGCGTGCAAGATGAAAATAGTATCTAATGCTCTAACTAAAACAGGGTCTGGAGTAATGTCTTCAGAAGGAACACCAAACATCATATGTAAGAAGTTTTCTGCATAAGACATTTTGTTTTGTGGGTACATATAAGGCAAACCAGTGGAGTATTTATAACTCATGGCTGCTAATGTAGGCATTTTAGCAACAAGGCGAATTGCAGAAATAAAACGGTCATGGGCATTATTTAAGTCCATGGTATCATGGTAAAACGCAGATAAGGCACCAACCATTCCTACCATAATCGCCATTGGATGTGCATCACGTCGGAAACCATTTAAGAATTGATACATTTGTTGATGTACCATGGTGTGGTTATTAATCAAACCTACAAAGTCTTTTTTCTCTGTTGTATTTGGTAATTCACCATTCAATAAGAGATAGCATACATCAAGGAAATCTTTCTTTTCTGCCAATTGCTCGATTGGATATCCTCTGTACAGCAAAATACCATCATCACCATCGATATAGGTGATTTTAGATTCACAAGATGCTGTAGAAAGAAAACCTTGATCGAAGGTAAAGACACCACTTGACCCTAGTTGAGTAATATCGATAACATCATTACCCATAGTAGGCGTATAAATTGGTAATTCTAATGTCTCGTGGCCTTCAATGCTAAGTTTTGCTGTTTTATTAGTCATTGCTTCTCCTGTTTCTAAGCATCTTAATTATTTATTGTGCGCGGCACTATATACAAAATTTACACGTGCAGTCAATTTAAACCTACTCTAATCTCATATTATGGTTGAGTTTTGTAAATAAAGACAGGGAAAAAAGGAATTAATTTAGGTGGTTGAAAGTTGTACTTAATTCTGTTTTTGAGCATGAATATCGTGTGCGTACACATTTTTTCAGCGCTTGATTCAATTACATTCGACGGTATGTTATCCTTGACCGCAGAATTTATCATAAGGATACATCCATACCATGGTTTATCTAGCTAAAGAAGTCTTGCCGGTTAACATTGAAGACGAATTAAAGCAATCCTATTTGGATTATGCGATGAGCGTTATCGTAGGTCGGGCCTTACCTGATGTACGTGATGGATTAAAACCCGTTCACCGACGTGTGCTTTATGCAATGAGTGAATTGGGGAATGATTGGAACAAACCCTATAAGAAATCTGCTCGTGTAGTAGGGGATGTTATCGGTAAATACCACCCACATGGTGATACTGCAGTTTACGATACGATTGTACGTATGGCTCAGCCATTCTCAATGCGTTATCTTTTGGTTGATGGTCAAGGTAACTTCGGATCTGTCGATGGTGACGCTCCGGCGGCAATGCGTTATACCGAAGTAAGAATGTCAAAGGTAGCACATGCTTTACTTGCTGACTTAGAAAAGGAGACTGTTGATTTTAGTCCAAACTATGATGAGACTGAGTTTGCTCCTGTAGTTTTACCTTCACGAGTACCTAATTTACTAGTAAATGGTTCTTCAGGTATTGCGGTAGGGATGGCAACCAATATCCCTCCACATAACTTAACTGAGGTTGTTAATGCCTGTATCGCCTTGGTTGATAATCCAGAATTAAGTCTGGATGAAATCATGGAAATTATTCCTGGCCCTGATTTTCCTACTGCGGCCATTATTAATGGTAGAGCTGGAATTATTCAAGGCTATCGTACTGGTAAAGGACGGGTAGTTATTCGTGCTCGCACTGAAGTTGAAACGGATAAAGATACCGGCCGTCAGGCAATTATTATTCATGAGTTACCTTACCAGGTAAACAAAGCACGTTTAGTTGAACGTATTGCTGAATTAGTTCGTGATAAGAAAATCGAAGGAATTTCTGGGCTTCGTGATGAGTCTGATAAGCAGGGTATGCGGGTTGTTATTGAACTGAAACGTAATGAGGTTGCGGATGTTGTTCTAAATAACTTATATGCTCATACTCAAATGCAGAATGTATTTGGTATTAATATGGTTGCTTTGGTTGATGGCCAGCCACGCACCTTGAATTTAAAAGAAATTCTTGAGTACTTCATCAGGCACCGTCGTGAAGTTGTTACTCGCAGAACCTTATTTGATTTGAAAAAGGCGAGAGCTCGAGCTCATTTATTAGAAGGCTTGGGCATTGCCTTAGCTAATATTGATGAAATGATTGCTCTAATTAAACAATCTCCAACACCACAAGAAGCAAAAGCTTCCTTATTAGCAAGAGAATGGCAGCCAGGTCTGGTTAAAACGATGTTAGAGCGTGCTGGTTCTGATGCATCAAGACCTGATGATTTAGGCGCTGAATTTGGCTTAAGTGTTGCAGGCTATAAATTATCTGAAGCGCAGGCACAAGCAATTCTTGAATTGCGTTTACATCGCTTGACTGCTTTAGAACAAGACAAAATTCTTGGTGAGTTTGAAGAGTTATTAAAATTAATCAAAGAATTGTTAGATATCTTGGCTTCACCTGAGCGCCTAATGCAGGTGATTCGTGATGAGTTTATCGACATTAAAGTTCAGTTTGGTGATGAGCGTCGTACTGAAATTACTGCGTCCCAAGAAGATTTAACCATCGAAGATTTAATCACTGAAGAAGATGTTGTGGTTACCTTATCGCATCAAGGTTATGTGAAATATCAGCCTTTAAGTGCTTACCAAGCACAACGTCGTGGTGGAAAAGGTAAATCAGCAACAAACGTTAAAGACGAAGACTTCGTTTCACGTTTAGTGATTGCAAGTACTCATGATACCTTATTGTGCTTCTCAAACCACGGTAAGCTATATTGGTTGAAGGCCTATCAGTTACCGTTAGCTAGCCGAATTTCACGCGGTAGACCGATTATTAACATTCTTCCCTTGGCAGAAGGCGAGGAAATTAATGCCATGTTGCCTGTTCGCGTTTATCAGGAAGGGTTTTATGTCTTTATGGCTACTCGTAATGGCACAGTGAAAAAGGTTCCTCTCAATGCCTTTAGCAGACCACGGTCAAATGGAATTATCGCGATTGATTTAGACGAAAATGATCGCTTAGTTGGTGTTGATATTACTGATGGTACCAAAGACATTATGTTATTTACTGATACCGGTAAAGTCATTCGTTTTGATGAATCGAAAGTACGATCTACAGGTCGTACTGCACGTGGGGTTCGTGGTATTCGTATTGAAGAGGACCAATCCGTAATTTCATTGATTGTTGCTCATCCTAATGGAACCATCCTAACTGCAACTGAAAATGGCTATGGAAAACGTACGGCTATTGAAGAGTATCGTGTTTCTGGTCGTGGTGGTCAGGGGGTTATTTCCATTCAAGTGACCGAACGTAATGGTAAAGTAGTTCGTTCTGTTCAAGTGAATGATAGTGATGAAGCCATGTTGATTACTGATAAAGGAACCCTGGTGCGCTTCCGAGTTAACGAATTATCAATTATTGGTCGAAATACTCAAGGGGTTCGCTTAATCAACGTTAGCTCTGGAGAGTCAGTCGTTGGTATGCAAAAAATTGAAGATTTAGGTGAAGGTTCTGAAGATCTAGAGGATAATTTGGATGAAGACGGTTCATTAGAAATCGAAAATAATGATGATCAAGATGACAACCAGGACCTATAATTTCGGTGCAGGTCCTGCAATGCTTCCTGAGTCTCTGTTAAAAGAGGCCCAGGAAGAGCTCCTTGATTGGAGTAACACGGGGATGTCGATTTTAGAAGTTGGCCATAGAACCCCAGAGTTTATCTCTCTTTTAGAGCATGCTGAACAAACGCTAAGATACCTCTTAGGCATACCTGAAAATTATCAGGTTTTATTCTTAGGTGGTGCTGCGCGCACGCAGTTTGCTATGATTCCCATGAATTTTTTACATCCAGATGAACAGGCCGGTTATTTGGATACGGGAATTTGGTCCCACATCGCACTTCTTGAAGCACAACGATTAAAAAAAGCCTATTGTGTGGCAAGTGATGAAGCAAATGGTTACAAGTCTATTCCTGATCCTAAGCGTTGGGAGTTAAAAGAAAACACTAGTTATTTGTATTACACTCCGAATGAAACGGTTAACGGCGTTCGTTTTCCTTTTGTTCCAAAGGTTAGAGGACTTACATTAATTGCTGATATGACCTCTTGTCTACTGAGTGAACCTATAAATGTTTGTGATTATGGTTTGATTTTTGCTGGCGCTCAAAAAAATATTGCCAATGCGGGTTTAACGCTAGTGATTGTTCGCGATGATTTATTAGCAAAAGTGCCAAATCCAACGGTTCCTACGATGTTTGATTATAAGTTTCAAACCGAACAGCATTCATTGTATGCAACGCCACCAGTTTTTAATTGTTATTTGGCAGCTAAAATGTTTGATTGGGTTAAAGCCCAAGGTGGAGTCGATGCCCTGTATGAAGTAAATTGTAAAAAAGCTGCTAAATTATATCAGTATCTAGATGCAAATGATTTTTATACTACTCATGTAGATAAAGAAGCACGCTCAATCATGAATATCTGTTTCTCATTAAAGAATCTTGATCTTGAAGAACAATTCATACATCAGGCACAGTTGCAAGGTTTAAGTGCTTTAAAAGGGCACCGTTTCGTAGGCGGAATCCGTGCTAGTCTTTATAATGCCATGCCGATGTCTGGTGTTGAGGCCTTAATTGAATTTATGTCTGAATTTGCAAGGAAAAATTGCTCGTGAAAAGAATTAATTTGCTTAGCAAGCCATCACAGTCGATAACCGGTGAAATCCGTGTTCCCGGGGATAAGTCAATTTCTCATCGTTCTGTTATATTTGGTGCTCTTGCTAAAGGAACTACCGTCATTAATGGGTTCCTTGATGGCGAAGACTGCATGGCTACCCTAAATGCTTTTCGAGCTATGGGGGTACAGATTGAAGGCCCCGATGAACAACAAGTTATTATTTATGGTGTAGGTAAGCACGGATTAAAGAAACCCAATCAAGTGATTGATTGTGGAAATTCTGGGACAAGTATGCGTTTGTTGGCTGGATTATTAGCTGCCCAGGATTTTGATAGCGAGCTAATTGGGGATGAAAGCTTGATGAAACGTCCCATGCTACGCATTAGTAAGCCTTTAATGGAGATGGGTGCTGATATATCTACAGTTGATGGAAAGCCTCCGATTAAGATCAAAGGTGGTAACAAGCTGAAGGGTATTACCTATGTTATGCCGGAAGCAAGTGCTCAAGTGAAATCCTGTGTTTTATTAGCGGGCCTGTATGCAGAGGGTGAGACTACTGTTACTGAAACAGGTATTAGTCGTAATCATACTGAAGTCATGTTAGAAAGTTTTTCTTATCCTATATCTCGTAAAGAAAACTCCATTACAGTTGATTCTAAAAGCGAATGCATCGCAACGGAGATCTTTGTTCCTGGTGATATATCTTCTGCTGCCTTTTTTATTGTTGCTGCTACTATTATTCCTGGTTCTGACTTACTTATTTGCAACGTTGGTATTAATGCCACACGCACGGGAATTTTACACATACTCTTAGAAATGGGCGCCAACATTACTCTGCTAAATCAGCGCCAGCAGGGAGAAGAGCGAGTTGCTGATATTCGTGTACAGTATGCCCCACTACAGGGTATTAATATTTCCCCAGAGCTTGTTCCGCTTGCAATCGATGAGTTTCCTATTATTTTTGTTGCTGCAGCATGTGCTGAAGGTCAAACCACACTGCACGGCGCAAAAGAACTACGCTTCAAAGAAAGTGATCGCATTGCTGCGATGATTAATGGATTAAATCAGTTAGGTATTAAAGCCCAGGCCGTAGAGGATGGTGCTTTGATTGAAGGAGGTAAAGTACAAGGCGGAACAGTGGATAGTTTAGGTGATCATCGTATCGCGATGTCTTTTGCAATTGCAGGAGCTGTCGCCTCAGCACCAGTAACAGTGGAAAATTGTGCCAATGTGGCAACATCATTCCCTTTATTTGTTGCAACAGCAAAAGAACTCCAACTTCAAGTAGAGGAAGTAGCTGAACATGTACGATAAAAACATTCCCGTAATTACTCTTGATGGTCCAAGTGGGACCGGTAAAGGAACTTTATGCCATTTGCTTGCCAAGCGTTTACAATGGAATATGCTTGATAGTGGTGCTATTTATCGAGTTTTGGCTTATGCCATTAGAAAAAATAATATTGATTTTCAGGACATCAATCAAATTGCAGAACTTGCACGTACTTTAGATTTACGCTTTGAATCTTCTGAGGATAATGCGTCCTTAGTTATTTTAAATAATGAAGATGTAAGTACGGACATTCGCAGCGAACAATGTGGGCAAGATGCCTCAAGAATTGCGGCAATTCCAGAGGTTCGATTAGCTTTACTAGAACGACAACGTAATTTTGCGCAGCCCCCAGGCTTAGTTACTGATGGACGTGATATGGGCACGGTGGTATTTCCTGATGCTGTTTTAAAGGTCTTTTTGTATGCAGATGAGCAAGAAAGAGCAAATAGACGTTATTTACAGTTGAAAGAAAAAGGAAATAATGTTAGCCTCGCGCAGGTTGTAGAAGAATTGGTTAAACGTGATACAAGGGATACTGCACGTACTCACGCACCATTGAAGCCTGCAGATGATGCAGTGCAAATTGATACAACAAGATTAACCATTGTACAAGCGCTCAATACTGTATTAAAATTAATAGAGGAACGTTTGAATAATGTTTAACTAGGTCTGTTTTCGTTTTGCTATCCATCAAGATGGCAAAGATGAGGGCAGGCTTTGTTTTAGGGGGGAAGCCGAGTGGAACTCATGCTTTCATTTTTTTACTAAAGAGTTTATTAACATGTCTGAAAGTTTCAAAGAATTGTTTGAGCAAAGTATTGCTGGTGCTCAATTTTATCCTGGTGCCATTATCACTGCTAAAGTTATTGGTATTGATGATGATTATGTCATTTTAAATGCTGGACTTAAGTCCGAAGGTATTGTTGCCGTAGAAGAGTTTTACGACAAAGACGGAGCACTGGAAGTTAGCCTAGGCGATACTGTCGAAGTAGCATTGGATTCAGTTGAAGATGGCTACGGCGAGACGCTCCTTTCAAGAGAAAAAGCAAAACGTCAAGAAGCATGGCGCAAATTATCTAAATCACATGAAAACAATGAAACTGTTACTGGTCTTATTTCTGGTAAAGTTAAAGGTGGTTTCACTGTTGAAATCGGTACAATCCGCGCATTCTTACCTGGCTCATTAGTAGACGTCAGACCTGTAAGAGATCCTTCTTACTTAGAAGGCAAAGAGCTAGAGTTCAAAGTAATCAAGATGGACTTAAAGCGCAACAATATCGTTGTTTCTCGACGTGCAGTTGTTGAAGAGGAAAGCAGTGCTGACAGACAAGCCTTGCTTGAATCATTACATGATGGCCAAGAGCTTCATGGTATCGTTAAGAACCTTACTGACTACGGTGCATTCATTGACTTGGGCGGCATAGATGGCTTACTCCACATCACTGATATTTCTTGGAAGCGTGTGAAGCATCCAAGTGAAGTATTGTCAGTTGGTCAAGACGTTAAAGTTAAAGTATTAAGCTTTGACAGCGAAAGAAACCGTGTTTCTTTAGGTATGAAACAATTAGGAAACGATCCTTGGGTTGACCTGGTTGAGCGTTATCCTTTACACAAGAAATTACAAGGTAAAGTTACTAACATTACTGATTACGGTTGCTTCGTTGAAATCGAAGAAGGCGTTGAAGGTTTAGTTCACATGTCTGAAATGGATTGGACTAACAAAAACGTTCACCCAAGCAAAGTTGTGTCTATGGGCGATGTCGTTGATGTAATGGTTCTTGAAATTGATGAAGAACGTCGTCGTATTTCTTTAGGTATGAAACAATGTGTTGGCAATCCATGGCAACAATTTGCTTCTACTCACTCTAAAGGTCAAAAAGTAACTGGTAAGATTCGTTCAATTACTGACTTTGGTATTTTCATCGGCTTAGATGGCGAGATTGATGGTCTAGTTCATTTATCTGATATTTCCTGGACTGTTGCTGGCGAAGAAGCTGTGAAGCAGTTTAAGAAAGGTCAAGAATTAGAAGCTGTTATTCTTGCAATTGACCCAGAGCGTGAGCGTATTTCTTTAGGCTTGAAACAATTAGAAGGTGATAACTTCACCAGTTTTGTTGACGAGTTCACTAAAGGTGCGATCGTTAAAGGTAAAGTGACTGCAGTAGATGCAAAAACTGTTACTGTTTCGCTAACTGATGACATTACTGGTACTATCCGTGCTAGCGAATTGTCTGATGAGCGTGTTGACGATGCAACGACTGTTGTCAAAGAAGGTGATGAAATCGAAGCGAAAATCATCAACGTTGACCGCAAAAACCGTTCAATTTCTCTTTCTGTGAAAGCGAAAGATGCTCAAGATGAAGCTGATGCTATTAAGAAGTACTCTAGAACTGAAGGTGCTTCTACAACTACTTTAGGTGATTTACTTAAAGAGAAAATGGCAAGCAAAGAAGGCGAATAATTTCCTTCTTAATCAATGAGTTAAAAAGCGTAGATTTTATCTACGCTTTTTATTTTTCCGAAGAATTAATGTAAGTGTTTACGTAATCGTGTCTACTAAAGTAACATGAGATCGAAAACGTATTCGCGTAGGCCGAGCTGCCGCAGGGCCCAGAAAATAAAGCCCGTGCTTATCCTCGATGCCGGGATTTACAGCCCAGCCTATATCTAATACGAGTTTAAGTTGACACTATTACGTAAACGCTTACATATAAATGAAGTCCAGCAACGTAGTTGCGTATTTATTTCAACTGCGGTGCGAATAAGTTAAGCTGTACTTATTGCAGAAATTGATTGTTGAGCAAGATTGCTCAACCAACAAAAAAGGAACAATTATGCGCATAGTAATGCTGGTTATTTATATACTGCTTATTATTATTGGCGTTAGTTTTGCGGCATTAAATGCTGCTTCTGTGGATGTTAATTTTTATTTTAATACAGTATCTATGCCTATATCGGTTCTAATAACCATTATGTTAGGAATCGGGATCTTGATTGGGTTTATTCTCTTTATTGGACGTTATTGGCGTTTAAAGGCTGAATGCCTTAGAATAAGAAACCAATTAAAGTTGACAGAAAAAGAAATTAAAAATCTTCGTTCAATACCTTTACAAGATCAACATTAATTTTATTATGATGGAACTTAATAAAAAGCGAGAGGGGAATATTAAATGATTGATTTGTGGCCATTACTATTGCCTGCTGCCGCATGGTCAGGCTGGTGGGTAGCAAACCGCAATAAATCGAAACCAGATCCCAATCTTTATAATCGCTTGTCTCGTGAATATGTAGTTGGTTTGAATTATTTATTAAATGAGCAATCAGATAAAGCTGTAGATATCTTTATTAAATTATTAGAAGTCGATAGCGATACAGTAGAAACCCATTTAGCGCTGGGAAGCTTATTTAGACGTCGAGGTGAAGTTGACCGAGCCATTCGTATTCATCAAAATTTAATTGCTAGACCGCAACTTAGTATCCAGCAAAGAAAAGAATCATTAATGGCATTAGGACAAGATTATATGAGTGCTGGACTCTTTGATCGTGCCGAAAGGATTTTTTTAGAAGTTGTTGAATTAGGCGGTTCAAAAGAAACGCGTAGTTTGCATGGTTTATTGGCAATATACCAACAAGAAAAAGCTTGGGAAAAGGCACTAGATATTATTAAAAAACTGGAAATTTCTACGGGAACCAGTTTTCATACACAAGCAGCACATTATTATTGCGAAATGGCGAATCAAGCGTTGAAGGCTAATGCGATTGACCGTGCGGCCTATTGTATTAAACAAGCAATGAATGTTGATTCAGATTCAGTACGTGCAAGCCTAATGCATGCCGGTTTGGAAATGAAAGAAGGGCGTTATAAACATGCGATTCGTTCTTTAAAACGAGTTCCGCAACAAGACGCAGATTTTTTAACAGAGATTATTGAGCCGTTAGTTCGATGCCATATGGAATTAGACTCCATGGGAGATTGCATTAATTACCTTGAGGACACTTTGGAACATCATCCAAGAGCTTCAGTAATTTTTGTAATTGCGGACTATTTAAGACAACACAAGAACATGGATGCCGCTATTGATTTTGTGGCGGATAATTTGAGCAAACATCCATCAATACGAGGTTTAAACCATTTAATTAATTGGCACCTTGAATCAGCTCATGGAAAAGTGCGCGACAAATTACAAATGCTTTATGATATTACAAGCAAGTTTTTAGATAATAAACCAGTGTATCGATGTAGCCATTGTGGTTTTGGTGGTAAACATCTGCATTGGCATTGCCCTAGTTGTAAAAACTGGGGAAGAATGAAGCCGGTGCATGGCTTAGAAGGGTATTAGTGGTAACGTTTTGATAACGTAAAGGATAAACAACCTATCAAGGCGATACGATTAACGTTTATACACTATATGAAGAGATTAAGATGCAATTTATCGATTTGAAAACACAGTATTCTTTAATTGAGAACGAAGTTTTAAATGGCATACGAAATGTATTGAACCATGGTCAATACATCATGGGACCTGAAATCACCCAATTGGAAGAGCAATTAGCGGATTTTGTTGGTGTTAAGCATGCTATTGTGAATTCAAGTGGAACGGATGCTTTATTAATGGCATTAATAGCATTAGAAATTCAACCTGGTGATGAAGTTATTACAAGTCCTTTTAGTTTCTTCGCAACCTCTGAAGTAATCAGTCTTTGCCATGCGAAACCAGTATTTGTTGATATTGATCCATTAACTTATAACCTGGATCCCCAAAAGCTGGAAGCAGCAATTACCAGCAAAACTAAAGCGATTATGCCAGTTGGCTTATATGGCCAGTGTGCTGATCATGATGCGATTAACGCTATTGCTGATAAGCACGGTATTGCGGTAATTGAAGATGCTGCACAAAGTTTCGGGGCTACCTATAAAGGCAAACGCTCTTGTGCTTTATCAACAATTGGTTGCACAAGCTTTTTCCCATCAAAGCCTTTGGGTGGCTATGGTGATTCTGGAGCTTGCTTTACAAATGATGACAAATTAGCTCAAAAATTAATTGAAGTTAGAATCCATGGACAAAATGCACGCTATTGCCATAGCCGTATTGGTATCAATGGACGTATGGATACAATTCAAGCTGCTGTTTTGCTTGAAAAAATGAAATTATTCCCAGATGAAATTATCATGCGTCAAAAAGTAGCTAAGCGCTACGATAATATGCTTTCTTCTTTGGTAAGAACACCATTTATCCATAGCCATAACACGAGTGTTTATGCTCAATATACCATTGAAGTGGATAATCGTGATGAGTTCCAACAAGCCATGCAGGATGCTGGTATTCCAACAGCTGTGCATTATCCCTCGCCATTACATTTACAAGCAGCAATGGCTTATTTAGGTTATTCAGAGGGTGATTTCCCTCATGCAGAGAAAGCAAGTCATCGTGTAATTAGCTTGCCTATGCATCCTTACTTACAAGAGGCTGAGCAAGTTAGAGTGGTTGAGGCAGTTAAAAAAGCATTAATTCCTCAAGAAGAAGAGGTTATGGCCTAATGTCATCCCCACTAATTGTTGCACTGGATTTTAATCGTGAGCAGGATGCTCTTCACTTAGTTGATAAGTTGGATCCTAATGAGTGCTCGTTAAAAGTTGGCAGTGAGTTGTTTACACTTTTTGGAACTCAGTTTGTGCGACAATTAGTTGACCGACAATTTAAGGTTTTTTTAGATTTAAAATTTCATGATATTCCTAATACTGTCGCTAACGCCTGTAAAGCGGGCGCGGATTTAGGGGTTTGGATGATGAATGTTCATGCCTCTGGTGGAGTGAACATGATGAGCTCTGCGAGAAAGGCTCTGGAGCCTTACGGAACCCACAGACCCATTTTAATTGCGGTAACTGTATTAACCAGTTTTAGCCAAACGGACCTAGCCTCAATAGGCATTACTATTCCTGTAATAGAGCATGCTAAGAATTTAGCGCATCTAGCTAAAGAGTCCGGTTTAGATGGCGTTGTAAGCTCGGCGCACGAGGTTCGCGAAATTAAAAATGAATGCGGAAATAACTTTATTACCGTAACGCCAGGAATCAGACTGGCAACAGATGCTAAAAATGATCAGACACGCATTATGACGCCAGCAGAAGCAAAAGCAGCGGGCAGTGATTATTTGGTCGTAGGCCGTCCAATTACTCAAGCAAGTGATCCTGAGCAGGTTATTGCAAAGATATTAACCTCACTATAGTCTTTTGCTATACGGTTTTTAACTCCAGCCTACTGATTATATTGGTTAATTATTATGTTTTTAGGATTTTTTATTGACATAAAAAACATAAGTGAATACAAATCTAGATGCTTCTGATTCCCATTCAATACCAAGACCCATAAACATACAAACTATATTGCCCGTTCATTGAATAAAGTATTAGCTTATCAAGGAGAGTTTCTTATGGTATCTGTGCTCCTATTCCGATTTAATCTAACTTTTGTACGCTGATTTCATTTGACACACAGGTTCACGTCGATTACGAGCTTTTGCAGCCCCACCAAATTTTTTTACGTGTTAAAACTGCTGAGAAAACCTTATTACATCCAAAGTTATGGACTAAGCAAGCGGATCTTTTTGTACAAAGGGTTTATAACTCAGATGATCGAGAAAATCTAAGGATCAATAAGTTTGACGCATTACACAAAATCATGTTAATTATATTTTATACAGGCTTTTTTCCTCATGTTGCAGAACAGTGGCGAAACAAACTGTAGTCTGGATGGAGTGTAGTGTAATTCGGGAGTAGGGCTTGACTCAGGATCTTAGATTACGGCGAGGCTTTAACCTAGGTTATGTCATGGATAAGATTAATTCCCTGGATGGGACCGATAGAAAACTTTGTTCACAACCAATTAATTATCAGGAGTAAAGGCAAAAAAAATTATCCAGATGTTTATGGAAAGGACTTTCATACTCGGGAGCTAAGTGATGACACCACAACACGTAATAAGTCAACTACTAGAATCGGACACCAAATACCCCAAAAACCTGGACTTATTAAAAAAAATTATTATCACTGCTCAATTAGGCCGTTTACAAATTAATGGATTGCCACCTGATAATAAAATTTCATTAGCAAGCTATCTATTTGATAATGAAAATATTATGTTCGATTTTACTCGTTTGTGCGAAGAGAAAAGAAAGCTGTTTACACAATGGCTTTTGGGACCACATCAGAAAGATAAGACACGAGCCCATTTTAGAGGTGCGACAGTTAATGAGTATCGTGGTTTCACAGCAGAAGCTTTTTTGAACTGGTGGGGCATTGTCAAAAGCTGGATCAATAAGCGCTATTCTGAGTACTGGAAAATAACGGACTTAAATATTTCCCTAAATTACCAATTAATTGGTGTGGAAATGTGCCATGGTAAACATGGTATTTTAATCGGTTTTGATCAATTTTTGGTTCCTGGTTCAGATACCAAATACCATGACCCAAATGACTTACAAAAAGCCCCCTTAGGGAATACAAAGAGGGTATTTATTACCGAACAGCTTGTTGACCAATTAATTCATAAAGATATTCAACACTTAGAATTTGAATCTATTTGTAAAAATCCACATCCTCATTCTGTTTATGTTGCTAATCTGCAAGAGCGTTTGGCACAGATGTATGATTACCGAAGTACACAACG
Source organism: Legionella lytica (assembly GCF_023921225.1). Taxonomy (NCBI): domain Bacteria; kingdom Pseudomonadati; phylum Pseudomonadota; class Gammaproteobacteria; order Legionellales; family Legionellaceae; genus Legionella; species Legionella lytica. The sequence goes on along the minus strand of NZ_CP071527.1, from coordinate 2,081,546 downwards.
TTATTTAGCGCACCCGCCTTGGTATGTGCGCTTGTGGAATTGGATAATTCCTGGCTCTTCTGAGGCTAACAAAACCAAAAGTAGTGTGGTTAAGGAGAATCATTTAATTTCTTTATATCAAGACGAGACGGTACAAATTGATTACTACAGTAAGACCCAGGAAATTCTGGTAAGAGAGAAACGTCCTGATATTGATAATATTGTTTATTGTGGCGGTGGGGCGAAGATTTATGGGCATGTAGGTTTTTGGAAGGCTCTTAATGACGCGCAAATTCATCCCACAAAATTTGCAGGGAGCTCCGCTGGCGCGATTATGGCTTTACTCTGTTACTTAGGTTATACCGCGAACGAAATTACAGAGTTCTTCAAAAGTTTTAAACAAGAACACTTAGTTCATTTTGACATAGATATAAATGGTATGTCTGATCCGCGCTCGTTAAAGACGGCCCTTGATTATGCAATTACTTATAAGTTAAACCAAATTGTTTCCCAATACGGTATTCCTTATCCGCAAGGAAAAATTACCTTTGCAACGCTTGAAGCTATAAGACAGCGTGTTCCTGATTGTGGGCTAGGTCAAGAGCTTGTTGTTACGGCAACCAATAAACGATTAGGAAAAACACGCTATTTTTCATTACAGCGTTCACCGGATTTTGAGGTGAGTGAGGCCGTGAAAATTTCTGCAAGTTTTCCTATTGTTTATCGTTCAACTGTATTAGATGGTGATGAGCATAATGATGGAGGAATTTTAACGAACTTTCCAACTGAAGCGTTTTTTGATGATCATTCGACCTTATTGGAGTCGGAATATGGTAATAATTTGAAGGTTTTGGCAGTTCAATTTGATAATGGAACTGAGCGAACCGCAATTGATCGCGTGATGGAGCGGGTTTATAAAGAGCATTTTTTCATGAATTGGGGTTATCGCGTCCTTACCGGCGTAGATGATCCAGCAAGTGGTTGGGAGCAGGATCGTTTAAAACTCCGTAAATATTCCTCCCAATCCATTGTGATTAATGTGGATAATGTTTCCACTACATCTTTTACAGTTGATGATGAAAGTCGGAATAAAATGATTCAGGCCGGATATGATGCAACGATAAGTTATTTAAAGATGCGGTACATCTGTAAGGAAGATGGGGGGTTTGAAAATGATGAGTATATGTATTCTAAATATACTTGTTTAGGGGATTTATTATCTTATTGTTGTTATCGCGATGAGTTTGATTGGTTTGAACGCATTAACCGTATCGCCGTAGAGGCAAACATACCGAATAAAGCAGGAATATTAAGTCAAATTAATGAATTGAGATCGTTATATTTTCAAGCGAAAACTAAGACCACACCAAAAAATGACAGGCCAATAGAAGACAATTCCTTAACATTTTTTGGTAATGCAATACCTCAAGAGCCACAGCCTCTGATTGATAATGAGAATTATAAAGTGTTACTTGCCGTATACCCTGTGTTTTTGATGTTAACGCCTGATTTATTAAAAGATAATGCGGATAAACGACTTTTTGAGGAGGCAAGGCATGCCTTAGCGCTGCGGACTCCTTTTGCCAGCTTAGAATATTTGGTAAAGCTAAAACAGCCGATTAATGTCATGCTACATATCGTGATTAATTTATTTAGTGAATTGCGAGAAAATCCAAGACAAGAAGTTTATGATGCATTTGCTGAAGTAATAAAAGCATTTAAAAGTAATCGTTCAGTTTATAAAAATGAATTTTATGCACATTGGAATTTATCCTTTACCCAAAGTTTACGTGTATTACATGTATTGAATAACTACACGGACCTTGTTGCGACTGGATTGCTGAACTCTTTGAGTAGAGGAGATGAGCCTTTGCAAAAAGTCGTCAATGGAGAATATTGTGAGGATAATGAGGATTTTTCCGATGAGATGCAGCCTTTAACGAGTTTTAGTGCATGAATATACTGACTGCATGCCTATTTCAAGATATACTAAATTTTTTGTCTGAGCCTAATTTATGTACAGTAACCTGACGCTTTACTATCTAAATCAAATAGGAATTAGGCCTTGGATTAAGAGAGAAGTACAAGAGCAACTTCAAGAAAAACCAAATTCAGTAAAGGTAGCTGTATTTGTTTCATCAACTCTGAGCACCAAAGCGCGATCTCTGCTACAGCAAATGATAAGGTATCTGAATTTGAATGAGGATGAGCTAACTGTTATTCCTACTCAAAAAGAGGAACTGCATCGTTATGCTTCTTTGACGCCTTTCGCAACATTGGTATTTGGTTTAAGCCAGGAACAGTTGCTTGCTAAGGAGCAAACGCCTGTTTTTAATACGCTCGATTTGGATTATTTACTCAGTAATCCTAAAGAAAAAAGAACAGTTTTTAAGGTTCTTAGCGAAATTAAGCAGCTGGTATCCTAAATTTTTGTATTATGAAATTAAAGGGATTTACATTACTTGAACTACTAATCACCATGATGTTAGTGCTTAGTTTGTTTTTAGTTGCAATCGCATCGTATTCTTCTTTTTTACGTAAAAACGAACGGCAAACACTTGTGGATGAATTAAAGAACGCAGTTCAATATGCGAAAACACAAGCGCTTATTTTAAACAGTACCGTTTTTCTTTCTCCCATAGATGATTCCTTAAATTGGGCTAATGGGCTGCAGTTGAGTACTCAAAATAAAAAGACTAATAAAATAGAACCCCTGTATCAATGGCAATGGCATCATCCTCGTTGGCAGCTGTCTTGGATTGGTGCACGCCCTGGAAACAGGATTATTTTTTCTAATAATCCTGCAAATGCGATGTGTAACGGTCGTTTTATCTTGGTGAGCAGGGATAAAGATGAGTCTACAGAGATTATTTTAAATCGCTTGGGGAGAATAAGGGAACTTTAGCTTTATTCTCATGTACGCAGGGCTACTCTGTATGGGAGCATTGAGTATTGGTGTGGCTCGATTTTTATTGTGGGCCATGAGCCTAACCTGCTATATATCAGCTTTAATCACAGCAGAAACGGGTGCTTGTTCTTGTTTCATTAGTTGCCCCATTTCATCTAGATTTTTTTCTACGGATCTCACTAAAGAGCTGGTTTTGGTTTCTTTAAAGAATAAGAAATCATTACCTCTGGTCAACGCCAGATTAATAACTCCAGCGGTTAAATACACAACGCCAAGTCCTGCAATTGCCAACGCAATATTCGCCCAAATATAGTTAATATTTCGATGATTGGCAAAATCCTCTTTACTGTTATTGATTAAGGTTTGGCAATCAGCGGCATAATGCTCAACACTCTGATTGTAATTTGTGAGAGACATATATTTTAGTTGATTCATCTTTTCTTCAATATCCGTAGCCAGTCGACCGAGTTTTTCTGCTACATCGACCGAATCTCTATTTATTAAATCAATTTCATGTTTTCTCAATAATTTTATCTGAGCTAAAATAGCTTCAATTCGCAGTATACTTTGAGTATGATACCTAGTAAGAATGGCGTTATTCTCGATGTTTTGTTCAATCGTAGGAACTAGATTGGCAGGAGGAAGGACCTCTATAGCTTCTTCGTCAATGTTTTGTGCAGGCTTCAAACCAACCTGGGAAAAAAGTTTTATAGCCTGCTCAATTGAGTAGCGCTGGTTACTGTCAGCAAGAAACATTCCTGCAAGAGTTGCTCTAATAATAAACCTATCTTTCTCATCTAATTCACTGATCCCAGTAAATAAGGTATGTAAACTCACATTATGGGCGTTATTTCTTGCATGCTCAGAGGTACCAACTGTTTCGAGCTCTAAAATAGTTTTATCGTGCCATAATTCTGCAATAAGTCGTGCCATGGAAAAAACATCTGCCTTACAGCTTTGCGATACCTGATCCCACATTTCTGGTGCTTGATAAAGGGGGGTTCCAGGAAATATTCCATCCGCATGGTCAGCATTTGTACTGAGCCCGAAATCAATAATGTTTACGGTAATTGGGTTGGTGCTCATATCAACTAAGATGTTTTCTGGTTTTATGTCTCTATGGATTATCCCGTTATCAGTTACCTGTTCTTTAAGGGCTATTAATAAAGCTTTACTTAACTCGATGCGTTCTTTTAAGGTTAAAGTACGATTACCTAATTGGTCAGCTTGAATAATTTTACGTAACTCAACACCTTTTAGTTTGTTCATTACTGTATAACTTACCGAATTATTTCCTTTTTTTTCAAAGGTAGGCTGTTTAATCGCCAGGTGTAAAGCCTTTTTCGATAAATAATATTCGTGCAAAGCTTGATGTTGGGGGCGGCGGTAATCATGATGTTGTATTTTGATAGCTCTCGTCTTCCCATTAGAACCATGTTCTTTAAACCGAAAAGAGTCTTTGCTAATTGCGAAGGTACCCTCTACTTGATAAACCATTCCAAACTGTCCTTTACCAAGCAAACGATCACTTACAAATTCATAACGAACACCAACTTTTCCCTCTTTACGCAGGCGCATAACCACATTAGATGAAAATGAAAAGCGACTCCCATCGGCAAAAACATACGTCGAATCCTTTGACCACGTATCTATACTTTGCTGATATTGTGCGTTAAAAAAAGCATAAAGTTTTTCGGCGTTTTTAGCGCTAAGCGTTTTTGGATTAATGATTTGGAACATTGCTTGTCTTTGTACTTTAATTTATGAGCATATTTTAAACTAAATGTTCCAAATTAAGAAGTGGCTCTTTAAAAAAGCCCTGAGGGATCATAATAAGTTGCAACTTGAGGGTGAATAAGAGAAATCAATAACTTGTCGCTAAATCATTAATTTTGTAAGATGGTGGCGAATCACTTTATCGCTGATCTGAACTACATGCCAATTAATACACGCCTTATTTTTTCACTGAAAGCCGAGAGCTCTAGAACATTTTTAGAGTGGGTGAATTATAAACAATCATTAACTGATAAATTACGCGATACGCAAGGCGATGCACGAATTGAGTTGTTATCTCAGCAATGGGTTAGAACAGACTTTTGGTCTAAAAGCTTGCTTGATGTGCGTGATGCTTCTGTTTTTCAACGTGAAATTCTCATGAAAAGCCATGATGTCCCTTACTGGTACGCACGGACGATTATTCCAAAGCGCTGTTATGATTTAAATACGGAATTCTTTGGTCGCCTACGTAAAGAGTCAGTTAAGAATTTGATCTTTAATATGGAGGAGGTAAGACGTATTAACTCTATTCATTATCCTGTAGATGACCAATGTGTTGAGTTTTATTGGGTAAAAAAATATATTCCCACGATTCGAGATGTACTTTGGGTTCGTATCGCCGAATTTTTATTCATGGAAAAAGAATCGTTTTATTTAGTAGAAATTATGTTTCCTGAGTTAGGAGAAATTACTCCATGAAGTGGTCTGCATACTGGCGCCTTATGCGCTTTGATAAGCCGGTGGGAATTTTATTACTTTGGTTTCCTACGGCCTGGGCCTTGTGGCTAGCAAATAAAGGGATTCCCTCGTTTAAATTATTTGTTTTATTTTTAAGCGGTACATTATTAATGCGTGCAGCAGGCTGCGTGGTTAATGACATTGCGGATCGCAATATTGATAAACATGTAGCACGAACCAAATTTCGCCCGTTAACTTCGGGGGAAATCAGCCTAAAAGAGGCTCTGGGGGTATTGTTTATTTTACTGTTTGCTGCATTACTTGTATTGCTTTGTTTACCTTGGGATTGTTGGTATTTAGGGGTAATTGCCTTATTCATTTCGATTCTTTATCCGTTTTGTAAACGATTTTTAAGCGCGCCTCAGTTCATTCTGGGCTTAGCCTTTTCGATGGGAATTCCCATGGCTTATGTGGCCTCTCATGCGCCTTTAAATGCGGAATGTACTTTATTGTTTTTACTTAACTTTGCTTGGATTGTGGCTTATGACACGATGTATGCGATGACTGATAAGGAAGACGATTTACGCATCGGCGTAAAATCTACGGCAATTTATTTTGCTAGTTACGATCGTTTTATTATTGGTTTATTACAATGCTTGGTACATGGTTTATGGCTTTATTGGGCATTGAGTAACAAGCTAGGCAGCATCGGCTTTTACGCTCTTTGGTTTGCTGCGGCCATGGTTTTGCTGTATCAGCAAAAATTGATCAGTAAACGCGAGCGTGAACAGTGTTTTAGAGCATTTATCATCAGTGTTTATTATGGTGCACTCATGTGGCTTGCAGTAGCAATTGTTTTGTAATATTACAGTTATATCTAAGTAAGTACTTTATGTTAAATACTTAATTGATCAGAAGTAGTCCATATGGTAGGATGCCTTCTTTTTTTGAGTATTTATTTATCATGACCTATTATTTTGGTAGTCAAGAACAGATCAACGGGGATATCAAATATAATGAACATGATTTTGCAGGTGCATTAACCTGTTATAAAAGAGGTCTTAAGCATCTGTTGCAACTCGCAGCACAACGAGGTTTTACTGCGAGCAGAGTTTATAACGATGCATTGGCTTATGTTCTTTGCGATGTTGTTGTTTGCGCTACCGATCTGCTTAGAGCATCACTTACCGGTAGGTTAAATTATCCCGAAGTGCTTGAACTGTGGAAGGACATCAGCGCGAGTCTTCAAGAGCTGAATGTTGTTTATAATAGTGATAGTATTCAACGATATGTAGGTTCTCAGACAACTCCTGAGCGCATGGATACTGTTTATTCTGCGGTTGCTTTGGCTGCAGAAGCAGTTAGTGATCGCTTAGTCGACTGGCTCGATAATAATACGAAAAATAAGCCAACGGAAAAACAATTTCTAATTGCCTTAACTTGGTTAACACGTGCCATAAATAATAAGAAGTTAGCCGGTGTTGAGATTGAAACCAAATTACACTTAGGCTATCTAAATGTTTTAGAGCGAGCTTTTCATTGCGAAAAAAACAAACGGATTCTTAAGCGAATGGCAGACTATATCAGAGATAATTCATTGCATGATTTAGATTTGTCATCTCATCGTAAACTGGAACTTCTAGGATATGAACTTTTAGTTGCTGTTGAGAATAATAATCCGCATGCTCATAAACTTGCCAAGAAGTGTAATGACCTTATAAATAAGACTATAGACTTAGATGAAGAGAGTGAGTTACTTATCGATCTTCGCAAATTAATGGCTCGGTTGCCAGTTGTAGTTGAGGATGAAGTGATCATCCCTATGAAGAATAAAAAAAGAAAGCGCCCATGCATTATCGAGGATGAGGATGATGAGGTCGTTACCGCCACTTCCACGGAACTTTCTGAAGTTACAGTTGAAAGTAAGTCAAAGTATAGAAAAGCAACTGATATTAAATCAGGAGAGGGCTCTTCTCTCAGAGCAGTGGATGTAGCTGATTCTTCACCTCGGCTTGATATAAATATTCAAATTGAGACTGCAGATGAGTTGGTTATTCATTCTGGACGCCTTGGGCCACATATCGATGTGGTAACAACTAGACCAACTACTTTAGCGTTGGCGGGGAATAGTTTTTTTGCACCTCAGGATATGGCCCCTCAAGTTCCACCAGTCGCACCTAAAGGGCACCATAAAGCATTTAAGCATGCGATGTATCACATTGCTGAAAATTATAATAATGCTGGATTCTTAGCGAATTTATTATCAGTTGTTGCTGATTTTTATTATAAAACCAGGGAGCTACCATTTAAAAATCTGCCTATAACTGCTTATTCACTGTATAGCACCGTTTTAAAATTGAACCCTCAACATGAAGTTGCGCCCAATAGAATGGCGTCTATTCATAAACATAATCAACGAATGATTAATGATAATAAGCATTTCGCCTCTTCTGTTCCATCGCTAGCTACAAATGCTCATGATATCTTCGTTGATGCAATTAAAGATAATATTAGTGAAATTGAAGCTTATCTGATTGCGAAGCCAGAGCAATTAGATGCCTTATTTAGTCGGCTTATGCGTTTTGTTACTAAGACAATAAAGGAAGCAGCGATTGCGGGAAAACAATCGACATTAATCGCTGAATTGTTGATGTCGAAATATGAGAATTTTATTTTAACAAAAACCTTAAGCCAGTTTTCAGATAATCAGCAAATGTCGTTGGAATTTATGTAGCATTCACATGCTGCCGTCATGGTGATGAAGTGAGACTATTTAGGGCTCTGTGCCACGTACACATAGATTGCTTCGTCACTACGTTTCTCGCAATGACGGGAACAGTCGTTTCATTTAACCCTTGTCGTCATTGCGAACGCAGTGAAGTCTATCGAATTGTTGGCTTGCTTTAGGACTAGATTACTAACGAGAATTCTGAGGTCTTTGGGACCTCAGTTATAGAAATTAAAATGTTTCACTACCATTATCGGCAACTACACGCGTGTGCTTGCCATAAATTACCAAAATCTTTTGCTTATTTTTCAAGTTGAGATCTTCAGATTGAACAACTGAAATAATACCGCCAGATTTTAATTTAATAACGTATTCAACCCCACGTGTTTGATTGTATCCATTATCAACAAAGTCACCGCTGGATGAGTTCTTTGCGGCAGTTTGTCGGTGTAAATTAACCGTACGTTTGGAGATAACGGTACCGGGAATAACTTTTTTAATTTTGCCTACTTCATTGGCATCATATTCCCCTAGTGGTGTTGTTTTACAACTGCTTAAGGCCAGTCCTAAAAAGGCCACTAAAATGAATTTAAATACGGATTTGTTTTTCATGGTAAATAAACTCCAGTAATTGCTCATTGATTGCTAGGGCATTCTAGCGAATTTAATTGCTTATTGCTATTAAAAGACGGGATATAGTAGGTCGGACTCATGGCCCGGAATTTTCTGAAGTTCAATAGGGTGTATCATTCTTCATGCTCGAACAATTCCCCGAGCATGAAATACCAGGTCATGGACCTGATCTACACTTTTGTTAATGTAGCGTTTAATTCTGCTAATAAACTACTTGCACCAATGCGAAACCAACGTTTATCAATCGGTTTACCCAATACCAATTCTGCTAATTTTGCATAGTTGGCCGCTTGGGTTGGTGTTTTCACCCCACCAGATATTTTAATACCGCATTGTGAGCTTGAATCTTTTATCGCAGTTAACATCGTAAATACTGCGGGCAATGAAGCACCTTGGGGAATTTTTCCTGTGGATGTTTTTAAAAAATTACAACCCAGCTCAATTAACTGATTACTTACTTCATAAATATTCTGAAGCTTAGCAAAAGCACCAGTTTCCAATATTATTTTTAATGTACGATTTTCTTGCTTGCATAAATTAATAACTGCTTGGCATTGAGTTAATGCATCATCTTTTCTACCTTCCAAGTAAAACCTATAGGGAAGTACGTAGTCTATTTCAGTAGCATTAAGTTCTATTGCTGTATGAATTGAGTCTAAAACCTGATTAAGTTCTTCGTTGCCGTCTGGGAAATTAACTACGGTGGCTAGCTCAATTGCGCCAAGTTGTTGGAAGCTTGGGAGATGTTTACCGTACACACACACCGCCGCGACCTGATTCTCGCAGGCATCGTGTTTCAGCTGAGACAAGGAGGCACTAGAGGCCTCCTCATCTAATAAGGTGAGGTCAAGAGCGTGAATTAACCGCTTCGCGCTAATTACAGTTTGGGGCTGGGCATTGAGCAATAATCCCAAAACCTCATTTAACGAAGATTCCAAAATCACTTGAGTCCTGCAATATATTCTTTGATCAGTTTATTAAGCTGTTTTGCGGCATTGGCAGCCATTTCAACAACCGCATCATGGCTATGGGCTGTTTGCGTTAACCCTGTAGCATAATTAGTAATGGTTGCAATAACGGCTACCTGCATACCGCAATGATTCGCTACTAATACTTCAGGCACTGTAGACATTCCTACTGCATCAGCGCCCCAAATTTTAAAGGCTTTGATTTCGGCTGCAGTTTCGTAGTGTGGGCCTAATACGGAGATATAAACACCTTGTGCTAGCTTAATCGATTGCTTTTGCGCAATAGCAAGTAAATCATTACGCATGGTTTTATCATAAGCATTATCGAGTGGGTAGAATCGGGGGCCAAATTCTTCATCATTTGGGCCAATTAAAGGATTGTGTGGTTGTAGATTAATGTGATCGTGAATCAGCATTAATTCACCGGGCCCTACATCTTCTCTTAAGGAACCAGATGCATTCGTTGCAATAAAATACTTACATCCTAAAAGTTTTAAGGTACGGACATAGGTCTTTACGGTTTCATAATTTTCTAAACCCTCATAAGTATGAGCTCTGCCTTGCAAGCAAATAACACCCACGCCATTCCAATAGCCCAAAATTAAATTTCCGCCATGGCCTTGCACTGTGATTTTAGGAAAGCCAGGTAGATCGTCAAAGCTAATACGAACGGAGTCTTGTAATTCATCAGCAAATTGGCCTAAACCTGAGCCTAAAACAACAGCAACGGTTGGTTTAAACGATGGGTGCAAATTTTTAATATAGTCCGCTGCTAAATGGGGATAGCTCTGCTTTGCTGCAGTGTTCATCATACAAATTATCCTATTAGGGGTTAAAATCAAAAGCTAATGGTAAGAGTTCTTTAACAGTTATGCTACGAATGATTGAGTCTTTAGTACAAAGATGTATCATCGTATCAGGAGCTGAAAACTCATGAATTCTTTGTCGGCATGCACCACAAGGAGAACATAATGTATTTGTCCCAGCAAGTACGACCATACTTTTAATACGCTGTTCTCCGGCTGTAACCATCGCTGAAATAGCAGATGTTTCCGCACAGACAGTTAAACTGTAGGAGCCGTTTTCAACATTGGTACCTGTGTAAAAATTATCATTTTCAGTACGAATACAGCATGCAACAGTAAATTTAGAGTAGGGCGCATACGAATGTGCAAGCACATCGTGGGCTTTGGAAATCATTTTCGCAATTACTGGGTCCATTTATTTCTTGCCTGAACAAAATTGAAAAGGCTAGATTATAGAGTAGAAGTTATTGTATGGCTAGATTATTTGGAATGGTATTCTCGGTTACTACTGGATTTAAACTCTCTTGAGCCCCAGGAGAAGCATCTTGAAAGATTTGTTTTGTATGTACGGGTTCTTGAGAAGGAGTATGGTCATTTTGGGGGGATACGCCTGCGCCTAGGCCTTTTTCCATTGCATCAGCTGATGAGGTAAAGGTTGTCGGATGATCGCCAAAATTATAGTCTAATAAATACTCACAAGCTAACACCCCAAAACCGGCGCAAACAAGGATGGTGAAGATAGAAAGAGGCATAGTAATTGGGGGAAATACAAACATTATTGTGGCTGAGATGGCGCTGATTACACTGATAATTGATGTGGATAGCGCATAGGATGTGTACGCTTCCTGTTGTGAATAAGAAAAATCTTGATCTTTGGGTGGATTATTTAGTTTATGGTATTCCCCTATAGTCCAAAAAGCATTACCAAGAACAAACAGCCAGGCTGCTGGTGGGAAGAGGGCTGGTACAAAAATAGCGGCAACACTAACAACGGTCGCGATAAACCCAGTTAATGATGAAAAAAGAAATTGTTCTTTAATTTGAGCAAAACCGTACCATTCTTTATCCGCTCGTTCATGCTCGGGTTGGTTGTAGCTTGCAGCAAACCAGAAACTGTAAGCAATAAGATAGAGGCCTAATGAAATAAATCGGAAGGCAGCAGCTGCCGCAGCAAAGGGCACGTACTGAAGTTTGGATGCTATAAAGCCGGTAAAGAAAAGAGGGCCACTCGATTTTTCTAAATATTTGGTATTCGGCATATAGTTGTTGTTCCGATTGCACTATGTCTTGCATATTGTATCTTAATTGGACAAGGAAATCCAGTATTTATAAGAGCTGGAAAGTCTAATCGTGCGCGACTAGCATGGGGTTTGACGATGTGTATTTTTAGTGCATTAAAGAGGATTTGGTAGCTTGCAACGAGGTGCCGATGATTAAGAAAAAACAATCAGATTAGGTTGGCACCTTCAGTATAATTCGCACTAATAAACCACCATCGCGGTTGTTTTCAGCGCTAATAATGCCTTGGTGTAATTGAATGGCGCGAAACGCAATAGCTAAACCTAAACCATAGCCGCCCGTCTTTTTCTCACGAGAGGTATCGACCCGATAAAAAGGATTAAAGATTTTTTCTAGTTGTTCCTCAGGAACGCCGGGGCCTTTATCACTAATGTCAATGTATACATGTTCTCTACGTTCATCATAGCGCAGCGATACGCATATTTGTTCTGTGTCAGGAGAGTAATGTAAGGCATTACGTACGATATTCTCAATGGCGCGATGAATTAAGCGCGGATCAACTAATAACTGGCAAGGTTCTAATGTTTCTGCGCGTACGCGATTTGTTTCGTGATTACATTCATAATTGGCATCTTGCACAACACCTTGTAGTAAAGCAGGCATATCGACCAGAGACAGATGCAATTCAGTAGTAGATTTATCCAGTCGTGCAAAATCTAATACTTCAGTAATTAACGCATTTAATCGTGAGCACTCAAGCTCCATACGTTTAAATTCAGTTTCAGCAAGTTGGTTGGTTTTATTTCGTCCTAATTCGATTGCAATTTGCAGGCGTGCAAGAGGTGATCTTAATTCATGGGAAATATCCTGTAACAAGCGCTCTTTTGAGTTAACTAAGGTTTCAAGCTGTTCTGCCATGCGATCGAATTCGTCACTTAATTCTGCGATTTCGTCTTTATGATGCCCTTTTAACTGCCCAACACGCGTATTTAGCTGACCTTTGGCAATAGACTTTGCTGCCATACCTAATGAGCGTAAAGGTTGGGTTAGGTAACGCGAAAGTAAGTAGCAAATTAGACCACTAATAAATGTAGCCAAGATAAGACGAATTGCAAGGCCTGCCCAGGGAATACCTACAAAATGAGATAGAGGCTTTTCACTTACTGCTGCCAAACGATAGAATTTACCTGAGGTGGATAGGATTTCATGACTAACAATCAATTTTCCTGATTTTAAAATTCCTTCGCTTAATTGATCTTTAAGCAAATTTTCTGCAACTTCTTTGACATTCTCAGGGGGGGCCTCTGTGCCGATAATTTCGCCTGTACTCGAAATTAGGAACATGGTCATATGCCGGGAAATCCCAATTTTATTCAGCCATTTTAGCAGTGCGGCGTGTTCTCCGGATTCAAAAGTAGCCACTGCAGCATTTGCATAGCTATCCATAAAAAGCTGTTCTTGAGCAGGTAGAGAGGACTTTTGGGCTACATGACTGATAACCCAAGCTGTGGTGATAATGATAAGGATAGTTGCTAACCAGAAAGAAACGAAAATTTTCCAGTATAAACTACGCATTAAATAAATATCCAAAGCCTCTTACTGTTTTTACAATAGGTTCGCCTTCTGGATTATCACCCAACTTATTTCTTAAATTACTGATGTGCACATCGATACTGCGATCATAAGCCGTGTATTTTCTTCCCAGAGCATATTCAGTCAGCTCTTCTTTAGAAAAAGCTTGTCCAGGAGATTTAATTAACATTTCGAGAATATTAAATTCTGCATTAGTTAATTCAAGATAATGCCCAGCCATAGTAACGTGTCGTTTAGAGCAATCGACAACAATATTATGATGTTCAATTATGGGTTTGCTAGTAGGTATTTTTTGTGTACGTCTTAAGATAGCGCGTAATCTTGCAACTAGTTCACGTGGGTTACATGGCTTTGGCAAATAGTCATCTGCTCCAATTTCCAAACCTACGATACGATCAATGTCATCGCCACGTGCGGTTAACATCAACACCGGGGTTTCAAGATGTTCACGAATCGATTTTAATACTTCAAAACCGTTTAACTTCGGGAGCATTACATCCAAAATAATGGCGTCAAAAGGTTGATTTAGTGCTTTTTTCACGCCACTTTCACCATCATGTACGCAAATAGCATGATAACCTTCCGGCTCTAAGTATTGGGCTAGCAAATCAGTTAATTCCGTATCATCATCGATTACAAGTATATTTCCATTCATGATATGCCTTGGTTTAAGAGCGTTTCTCAATGCACTCTATAAGCTTAATTCGGCGTGCATCTGCATTAATGATTTTAAATTCTAAAGAATCAATGGTTATGGTTTCTCCGCGTGTAGGTAAGTAACCAAAACTGTTCATTACAATTCCACCGATTGTATCATAGGTTTCATTACTAAAATTAGTGTGGAGTTGTTCATTAAACTCGTCAATTGGCGTATGCGCTTTAACAATGTAATGCCCATTGTCATGGGCTTTTATGTAGGCATCTTCGTCGATATCGAACTCATCTTCAATATCACCTATGATTTGTTCTATTATATCTTCAATAGTGACAAATCCGGAAACTTCCCCGTATTCATCCACAACAATTGCCATATGATTTTTATTACTGCGAAACTCGCTAAGCAAACTATCAAGACGCCTGCTTTCAGGAACAAAGGTGACTTGTCTGCAAATATCAAGTAAATCAAAGGAGTTACTGCTATCAGCTTGATTGCGTAGTAAGTCTTTGGCATGCAATATGCCGATGACTTCTTCTCCATTCTCGTCAGTTACTGGAAAGCGTGAATGCCCCGTTTGGGTCACTGTTTTGATAATCTCGCTGAATTCATCATTTTGTTTAAAGCAAACCATTTGGTTTTTCGGCAACATGATGTCACGAACACGCATTTTCGAGAAAAGAATAGCACCCTCAATCATTGCTAACGTTTCTGAATTGATAAGGGAACGAATTTGAGCATCTCTTAATAAACTAACTAGCTCTTCTTGATTTTGTGGTTCACCTTGTAAAAAATGTTTTAAGCGTGCAAACCACGAACTTCCATCTTCCTCTTTAGTCAAGTTGATTACCCTCTGCATCATAAGGATTAGTATAACCTAATTCTGCTAACAATTTGATTTCAATTGCCTGCATTACGGCTGCATCATCATCCTTAATATGATCATAGCCTAATAAGTGCAGTATTCCATGAATCAGTATTAAGCTCCAATGAGCATCTAACGTTTTATTCAGCTCTTCACATTCCGCAAGTAATACCTGTGGGCAAATAATTACATCGCCTAAAAGAGGGCATTCTAGTTGGATTTCAGGAGGCAAATCACTGGGAAAGGATAAAACATTTGTAGGCTTATCTTTTTTCCTATACGTATGGTTTAAATGAGTAATTTCTTCTGAAGTAACAAAGCGAACTGTTAGTTCAGCTTCTTTTTTGTGATCCCTCAATGCTAGTGAGGCCAATCGCGTTATTTGATCCTCATCCATTGCCAGAGGTTCATCTGTTGCATTTTGAATGTCTATATAATAAGTCATAATAAATTATTTAGTTTTTCCTGTTGAGTCACGATCATAGCAATCAACAATTTTTGATACCAGAGGATGTCTTACTACTTCACGGCTTGTGAAAGTATGAATGCTAATCTCTGGAATTTTTTTGAATAATCCTACTGCATGGGCGAGTCCCGAATCAATACCTCGAGGCAAATCCACCTGGGTCATATCCCCAGTAATCACTGTTTTAGAGCCAAAGCCCATACGTGTTAAAAACATTTTCATTTGCATCACAGTGGTATTTTGAGCCTCATCAAGGATAATGAACGATTCATTTAATGTACGTCCACGCATAAATGCTAATGGTAATACTTCAATGATGTCGCTTTGAATGAGTTTTTGAGTTTCTTTAAAACCAATCATTTCATATAAAGCATCGTAAATTGGCCTTAAATAGGGCAGTACTTTTTCTACTAAATCACCAGGAAGAAAACCAAGTTTCTCGCCTGCCTCGACCGCGGGTCTTACAAAAATAAGTCGTTGGACCTCACCTTTCTCAAAGCATTGAATGGCTTTAGATACGGCAAGATAGGTTTTACCTGTTCCAGCAGGGCCTACAGCGAACGTGATGGCATTACGATCAATAGAATCGAGAAAAGCAGCTTGCTTGTCGTTTCGTGCAGTGATTAGTTTACGTGATAGCTTGACGTGGTGAGTCATCGCTTGTTGGTTATCCTCAAACATATATAGATAAAAAATAGGGTAATTCTCAAACTATAAATATAGTGCAGAAAGCTTATATTTTGCAAGTGGGAGATAACAGTTCACATCTCTTGATTTCTTCAACGATGAGCGCATAATGATAATCCTTAAAAATCAAGGAGTGATCGTTAATGGCTCGTTCTATGGGGAAAGCATTCAGGCAGGCTGTACAAGATAATAAGCCGTTACAAGTGCTTGGCACAATCAATGCCTATTCTGCAATGTTGGCTCAATCATCAGGTGCACAGGCGATTTATCTTTCAGGTGCTGGAGTAGCGAATGCTTCTTATGGGATACCTGATTTAGGAATGACTGGTTTAGCCGAAGTACTTGAAGATGCTCGTCGTATTACGGAAGCTTCTCCTTTACCACTTCTTGTTGATGTTGATACTGGCTGGGGGCACGCATTTAATATTGCACGAACCATTAAGCTGATGGAAAAAACAGGTGTCGCTGCAATTCATATTGAAGATCAGATCCTGGCAAAACGATGCGGGCATCGACCCAATAAAGCCATTGTTTCCATGAAAGAGATGGGAGACCGCATTAAGGCCGCAGTGGACGCACGTCAAGATCCTGATTTTGTAATTATGGCACGCACAGACTCTTATGCCGTTGAAGGCATGAATGCTGCAATTGAGCGCGCGCAGCTTTGCGTTGAATTAGGCGCAGACATGATTTTCCCTGAGGCAATGACTACTTTGGATGAATATAAAACCTTTAGTAGCGCAGTTCATGTACCAATCCTTGCGAACATTACAGAATTTGGGAAGACCCCATTATTTACTCGTGACGAGCTAGCCGGAGCGGGTGTTTCTTTAATTCTATATCCATTAAGCGCGTTTAGAGCAATGTCTCAAGCTGCTTTAACTACTTATCAAGCAATTATTCAGCAGGGCACACAACAATCCATGCTGAGTAAAATGCAAACTCGTGAAGAATTATATGGAGTTCTTGGTTATCACCTTTACGAACAAAAACTAGACCAATTGATGGAGGAAGAAGACAATGAGTGTTAAAAGTGGCGGTTTAGCCGGAATTATTGCTGGGGAATCAGCTATTGCTACAGTTGGGCTGGGAAATGGTTTGAATTATAGAGGTTATTCCATTCATGATTTAGCAGAGCATGCCACTTTTGAGGAAGTTGCTTATTTATTGCTCTATGGTTCGTTGCCAACACAGAGCGAGTTGGATGCCTATACGAAGAAAATTGTAGGCTTGCGTACTTTGCCTGATGCACTAAAAACTATATTAAAAATGATCCCTAAAGATGCCCATCCGATGGATGTATTAAGAACAGCTTGCTCTTTCTTGGGTAATATTGAACCAGAACATAATTTTTCTGAGGAGCATCAAATTGCAGATCGTCTTTTCGCATTATTCCCCGGCATGATCTGTTATTGGTATAACTATCATTTTAACAATAAAGAAATATCCGGCTTAAGTGAAGAGCCTACTACCGGGGGGCATTTTCTTGCTTTATTGCATGGTCGTAAGCCAAGCCAGCTTGAGGTCGACATGATGAATGTTTCCTTGATTTTATATGCGGAACATGAGTTTAATGCCTCAACTTTTGCAGCTCGTGTGACTGCCGCAACACTTTCTGATTTTTATTCAGCTATTGTTAGCGCTATTGGTACTTTACGTGGGCCTTTACATGGCGGTGCGAATGAAGCAGCGATGGGAGTTATCGAGCGTTTTAAAACTCCTGATGAGGCTGAGGCCGGTTTGAAAAAAATGCTGGAAAACAAAGAATTGGTTATGGGCTTTGGTCATCGAGTTTATACAACCAGTGACCCACGCTCTGATATTATTAAAAAGTGGTCATTCCGTTTGGGTGAAGGAAAGAAACAGCTTGATTTGTATCATGTTTCTGAGCGCATCGAAGAAGTGATGTGGCAAGAGAAGAAATTATTCCCTAATCTCGATTTCTACAGTGCTTCTGCATACCATTACTGTGGAATTCCGACCTTCTTATTCACGCCAATTTTTGTGATGTCCCGCATTACTGGATGGGCTGCCCATGTATTTGAACAACGTGCGAATAATAAATTAATCCGCCCATCATCAAAATACACTGGTCCTGAGCCTAGAGAATTCCCTGCAATTAATACTAGAGGTTAATATGAGCAGTTATGTAGAAGATAATGTGAAGCCTGATTACGATCAGGTGATTATTGATATTGCTGATTATGTGTTAAGTAAAAAAATTGATAGTGTTGTAGCCTACGAAACAGCACGTTTGTGTTTAATGGACACTTTAGGCTGTGGTATCTTGGCACTTAATTTTCCTGAATGCACTAAGTTAATGGGACCAATTGTTCCTGGTGCTACTTTAGCGGGTGGGGCTCGTGTTCCAGGAACCTCGTACGAACTGGATCCTGTTCAAGCGGCGTTTAATATTGGTACGATGATTCGTTGGTTGGATTTTAACGATACTTGGCTGGCGGCAGAATGGGGACATCCATCTGATAATCTGGGTGCTATTCTTGCAGTTGCTGACTATATGTGTCGACAAAATTGTGCTCAAGGTAAGGCTCCAATTTTAATGCAAGATGTTCTTACTGCGATGATTAAAGCCCATGAAATTCAAGGTTGTTTGGCCCTTGAAAACAGTTTTAACCGTGTCGGTTTGGACCATGTTATTTTAGTAAAAGTTGCCAGTGCAGCAGTTGCTGCTTTGTTATTTGGAGCAGACCGAGACATGATGCTAAGAACTTTGTCTCAGGTCTTTGTGGATGGCCAAAGTTTAAGAACTTACAGACATGCTCCTAATGCGGGTTCACGTAAATCTTGGGCTGCAGGTGATGCTACGTCGCGCGCAGTGCGCCTGGCGTTAATTGCCAAGCAGGGCGAAATGGGTTACCCCAGCGCTCTAAGTGTACCTACCTGGGGCTTTTATGATGTTCTATTTGGTAAGAAACCATTTAAATTCCAGCGTTCTTATGGCAGCTATGTGATGGAGAATGTGCTGTTTAAATTATCTTATCCAGCGGAGTTCCATGCGCAAACAGCAGTTGAGTGTGCGGTGGCATTACATCCTATGGTTAAAGAGCGATTTGATGATATTGCGCGGGTTGAGCTCGTTACTCATGAATCAGCGATTCGTATTATCAGTAAGCAAGGCGCACTTCATAACCCAGCAGATCGGGATCATTGCTTACAGTACATGGTGGCTATTGGCCTATTATTTGGTGATTTAACCGCTGAGCATTATGAAGATGATGTTGCCGCAGATCCTCGCATTGATGCGTTACGCGCAAAGATGCATGTGACTGAAAATGAGCGTTTTTCACGTGAGTATCATGATCCTGAGAAGCGTTCGATTGCTAATAGCATCAAATTAGTGTTTAAAGATGGCACTGAGAGTGAATTGATCACGGTTGAATATCCGATTGGTCACAAGCGTCGACGTGAAGAAGGCATTCCTGTTCTATTGTCTAAATTCAAGAAGAACTTGAGTACTCAGTTTTCTGCCGATCGTGTAGAAAAGATCACGAAGGCAATGAGTGATACCAACTCTTTAGCTGCCATGAAGGTTGAAGATTTTATGGCAATGTGGACGTTGTAGGTAGACATGATTATGGGGTATGGGGCCATATAGGCCTCAATTTAAACCCTGCCGTCATTGTAATGACGACAAATGTAGAGCCAGTATAGCGCAGCGTAATACGGGATCGAGGCTTGGTTATTGGAGCCATAGATCCCGGATTGCGCTGCCCTCTATCCAGGCTACGTTAAGTACTTAAATTTTTCGTTGTAAACCCGCAGCGGCGAGTATTTTGGTAGAAATTTCTTCAATAGAGTACTTCGTGGAATTAATGTAGGGTATTTTTTCTTTCTGATACATCGCTTCAACTTCAGCGACTTCCAAACGGCATTGATCAGTAGAGGCATATTTGCTATGAGGTCTGCGCTCAGAACGGATTTGTTGCAGGCGTGGCACATCAATGGTTAAACCGAAGAGTTTATGCTTATAAGGCCTTAATATTTCAGGCAATTTAAAGCCGATCATTTCTTCTTCAGTAAACGGGTAGTTCGCTGCCAAAATCCCATATTGCAATGCCATATACAAGCAACTTGGCGTTTTACCACAGCGAGAAACCCCAATAAGGATAATATCAGCCTTTTCATAGCCCCGTGTTTTAACGCCATCATCATGAGACAGAGCGAAATCTATCGCTTCCAAGCGATGAAGGTACAATTGATTGTCAACTACACCATGTGTTCGGCCTACCGTATAGGATGACTTCTCATTCAATTCATTTTCAAGAGGAGCAATAAAGGTGTTAAATAAGTCAAAAACACTGGCTTTGGCTTCTTTAAAAAAATGGCTACGTATTTCCCTGTTAACAAGGGTCATAAATACTAGTGGTTTACTACCGTCGTCCTCATTAACTTTATTAATCTGCTGCACTACTTTTTCAGCTTTTTCCATCGAATCAATATAGGGGATTGTCAGGCGTTCGAATGAAATATTATCAAATTGACTGATCAGGCTGTTTCCTAGGGTTTCAGCGGTGATTCCCGTCCCATCGGAGAGCATAAAAACATGGCGTTTCATCATTTACCTTTTAGAGCGAATAGAGGTTAATTCATTTTAAAATGAATTGGTTAATATCTCCAGCAAGTGTACATATTTATATGCATCTGCTATCTTATAATTTAAATGGAGAATTATCTATCAGAAGGTGGTTATGGAACAAAATCGCTTTGGTGGGCACGATAAGCTATTTATTTTTGGGATGATTTGTCTGACTACAAGCTTGGGCTTGTTCTTTTTTAGTCTATACATTTTGCCTTATTTTTTGTTTGAATGGAGTTACAATATTCCAGATTTTATTTTAGATCTGATGGCAAAGTACCAAGATGATTATCAGTATACTTCTGCAGGAAGTAAGACTGTTATTTGGTTAATGTTTTTTATACCTTGCCTTATTACGGGGATAATTTCTTATTATATTTCCCGTTATTTTGATAATCAAATGTATGGTCCTGAAATTAATCCAGAAGAAGAACAGGATAAGCAGCCAGGTGAATTACAAAAACAAATTAAAGAGTCCGCAAGCTTAGGGGGCAAAATTCTTGCATTAATGATCGTTATCGTGGTGCTTATATTTTTGTTGCAATATGTTATTCAATCAACTTCCTAGCCGAGGATGACAGGAGCTTTTTATGTTTAATCAATGGAAAATTAAAAGAATTGTAAAAAAGATAAAAGCAATGCAATCAAACCGGGTAAACAACCAACCTGGTGATGAGGTGTTAAAAAAGGAAATTGCTTATTATTTTGAGTTAGCTGACATTTACAAAAAGATGAAATGCAGCAAGAAGTTTCCTTACGCACGCATCATGTATGAAGAGTGCTTGAGAACGGCAACGAGCATTGATGATGCGGAGGCCAATTATCAATTAGGAAAAATAATTTTAGGTGAGGCAAAATTCAGAGAGCAACTGGAAATAGAAGGCGTTTTCAAAAGCGAATCCAATAGCAAAAGTTGCCAGCGACTTTATGAGGAAGCTCATGCCTATTTATCGGCGGCAGTGAATTTAGGCCATATTGAAGCTAAGAGATTGAAAGGTTTGAGCTTTATTAATGGCTGGGGAATTGGGGCTGATAAAAAAGCAGGCTTTGATTTAATTGTAGCGAGCATTGAGCAAGAAGGTTCTTGGGATAGAGTGCCACAAATTTTTGCCGCCATGGGGCTTAATAAGCCGGAGTTTTTCTCCGAAATCATGCAACATCGAAAAGGTGGGTAAGATTTGGAGATGCAATTGCTCATATCTGGCTTTGAGCCGTGATATACTTAAATAAAAATAGCCTAGGTGATTAATATGCCTTTAAATCCGCTAGAAGTTATAGACATGCTTAGTAAAATGTATCCTCAGCAAGAGAGTGATACTAAAAAGCAGCAGAAAATGGCTGAACAGCAAGAAATCATGACCCGCATGAAAATTGATAACGATAATTTTTTTGCGCAATTGAATCGATTATTCTTAGAGAGCCTAAGCGCAGATCGTTTAAAAGCATCGCTAGAAGAGGCGGCGCAACAGTCTGGATTTGACAATCTTCAACATGCATTAAATTTTGCGCAAAATAAATTTGGACAAAGCCCTTTACAACAAGCATTTCAACAACAAGATTTTAGCAAAGCCAATCAACTGATAGATTATGGTGCCGAAGTTGGTCCTATTGAACGAGCTGCATTTAATGTGGCTTTAGATAGTGAGGCGGCTACAGCATCTGGTTTGCAACGCCCTTCTGCCAAAGGACCAGAACCACTTCATCCGGTAAAAAACTTCGGACTTACTCTAGGGGTTGAGATGATGAGTAAGGATGGTACTTTTTCTCAGCTTGCTGAAATTGGCCCTTCATACAACATGGTGTCACAATCTGTTGCTAAATATGCGGAACGAGAGCCTAAATTTAAAGAGATTTCCGAAGCATTCGATTTTTCTAATAAAACGGCAGGTTTTTCTTCAAGTACGGCTAGAAACTCACCTCAAGCTGGCGAGAAAATGGCAGATCGTATTAGTCAAGGTAAGATTACAACTATTCCTGTTTCTTGCGAAGGACATGCGATGGGTCTATCGGTAGTTCCTGATGGCCCGGGTTCTAAATCAGGGTATATGGTGTTTACAAACCGTGGTGTTGGAGCAGATAATCCGGGAACGCAAATTTATCGCATTGATGATTTGAGTAAGGTAGATAGTAAGTTTATTAATTCGATGATGAATGGGCATTCTAAGGGGCAATCTCATGATGCCATCATGATGCAGATTCACAATGTTGCGGGTAATAAAGCACCAATACATGAGATCGATCAAAAAGGTCAAAAATGCGATAACTGTACAGTTGCTAATCCACGCTCGAATGTCCATGGAATTCTTTTATGTCAAAAGGCAGTCGAAAAGGGCGGTTTTGATAAATTAAATGAGCAAGATCATCAGAATGTCAAAACGGATTATAAGAAATTTAGTAATGGAATGAGATCGGATAAGGTTGATGAGCTTGTTTCTGCCATGGCGAAAAATCCTAAAGATGAAGATTTGTCTAATATGGCGAAAGAATATTTGAAGCAACAAGCACATAAGACTAGTGATTCAGCTAAGGAAATTAAAGATAAACTGGAAGGTGCGTTAGCTCGCTCTGCTGATTCAAGAGCACAAAATGAGCAACGCTATGAGCCACCGATGTCAGCACCGCATTGATGTTATGCTGTTTAGGGTTCTGATTTAATTGCTTTTTAAGGAGGTCCTGGTTGCATGCAACTGACTCTTCTACACATCTTGTTTCGAGATAAAAAAATGATCCAATAGCTTTTTTGTCTCGGAGCACCAATTTGGAACTATCTATTGAAAACGCGAACTCAGGGTCGGAATTTGTATTTTCGCACTGAAATAATATAGCATCCCTATTTTCACAAACGAATCATCTTCTTTTTAATCGAATGCATGCCATTTTTGCAAGTAGTCAAGACTATGGTGATAAATGGCCAACCAATTTAACCTATACTTTATAAAAGCTACTAACACTAAAACACGAGTAATATGAGGAGCTCATGATGAAACGAATGTGGCTAGGTAGTATAGGTCTTTGTATGATAACCCAGGCTTTTGCAGTTGAACCCTCAGGCCCAAACAAAACATTATTACCATCTCCTTATCCTGTATATGTGATTAAAGACGCAGGTGTTGTCAATCATTCTTATCCTGGAGCAACTCAAGTTCTTCTGCCTACAGATAATACTTATACAGGTGAACCTGGATGTTATATTGCTTGTTACTCACATTCCCCTGGACTCTATATGGTTTCTCCAACAATCTCGGTAATGGGACAAATTCGGGTGCGTGGTAAGTATATGATTCGTATTTGTAAACCAGAAGGCTATCAAAATATGGATATTAGCAAATCAGATCAGTTAAAAGAGTTGTGTTCTGAAAAAATTAAAGGGTGTAGCAATAATTTATGCTGGGCTGGTGGTGATACAGGGGGGTGGTTTGGTATTCAATAGCAGCTTGTTTGATTTGCAGACATGAATAGAAAAGCAGAAATTAAGAGCTTTTACAGGATCTGTTAACAGAATTATCCACAGATTTTGTGGATATCTTGTCGCTGTCGCGAAATGATTTGACCGTAAGATAATCGGAAAGCTCTGATTTGACGCATTAACGTGCGACTAAAATTAGATCGAACCCAATCAGCTCAATCACGTTCCTTGCATGGCTATTTTATAGGTGCTATTTGCATCGTTTGTTGTAATATTAGCCATTTTATCAATTTTTGGACGCACCTCTCCTGTAAGATAGCGAGTAAGCTGCCTTAAGTTGAATCCAAATACAGCAGCGTAACCGGCGCTTTTGGTGGTTTCATCAGATTTCATACGACTTCTGCCCAATTGGCCACCTTGCTTCGTGTGGCCAATCAAAGGCTCAATACCAGCGCGCCGATGATGTAATAATTGCCGAATTGGCCATGGTGTTGTTTCGCGAGCCGCATTGAGCGCCCTGTCAGGACGGGGTAATTGAATTTCAAGAACGCCTTTTTCAATCAATAGTTGTTCGTTGTTCAATGAATAATATCCTTTATCTGTCGCAACCGATGCCAGCAACCCCTTTCCAAAAAGATGCTCATGAGTATTGAGCATCAACGGTAAAGACTGAGCATCTGGCATATAAGTAGAGGCACATTCGCCAACAAAAAGAAAGTTACCTCCAATACGTCCTAATTGATAGGCGCGACCAAACTGCAGTCTTTTATTTAATTTACCTTTATTAAAACAACCGACTTCATAAGCATGCAATGAAGAAATCGATGTATTGGCAATGCCCTCAAAAAGATAACCATGTACATTCTGTAATAACATAGTCCCGCGCCAGCTCAGCTTCTCAACAGCACGGCGAAGCGCCCAATATTTACCCGATGCCAACTGATTACCAAACAAATAGATATCATTTAAGATAGGCAATACATCGGCATACGTTTCACGCCATAGCCGCTGAAGCACCACGGATAATATATCCTCGCCAACATCCTTGCGTTTCAAATTAAAATAATACAGCGCGATTTGTTTTAAATTGCTTAGCCCAACACGGTAACGCTTCATGCCACCACAGCACAATTGATTCAGTCCTTTTCCAACTTCTGACGCAAGAACAGCAACCTTAACCAATAAATTGGCGATTGCGGGATAAGCTATATTAGCTTCTTGCACGGTAGAGTCAATATCAAGCTCCGTAGGATTGGCGTAATTCAGTGTAACGGCGTGTTGCGTTATCAAATTGGCAAGTCGGCGTTGTGTTTCAGGGCTTAATCGAGAACGAAACGTCTCGATTTTGGTATGGTCTGGCGCATGCCATTTCTTGATGAAACCATAACCGCAAAACAATTGAAAGGCAGCATTATCGCGTACTTGTTGTTCTATTACGCGATCAGTGAGGTTAAACATCTGTTGTAATATATAAACACCAAGATGAATGCGTACGCGTAAGGGCCTGCCCATCCACCAATGTTTCTTTTCCGTACGCTGTAAATCAGGTAATACTAGTTGCAGCATCTCTTCCCAGGGAAGTTTTTGCGCCAGCTTCATCAGGCGATGGTCACTCCTGATTGCAGTGGTGACACTGCCACCGGTGACCAGCTCATCAAATCCATCCACATCCAAACTCATTGTTACCTTACATCCTTCTTTCTTTTTTTATCGTACCGCTCTTTGTTTTGCTACCAATTTGGCGCATCCGCCACTGAAAAACATCAGATTCCACCACCAAATGGATAAGTGCTTTTTGAGCATACCTTTTCTTAGGCGATACGTCTGGTAATGACTTAAAATCCCAAGATAAGAGTTGATAGAACATAAAAAGGCCATTTGCTCTTCTTTCGTGGGTTTATGGTCTTTGGCTACTGCATTATGCTTTGTAATGGCCTCATAAAAAGTCCCTTTGATGCGACGACCGGCATAAATACAGTGTGGTTTGAGCATCACCCCAAGAAAAGGAATGCCTTTGCGATAATGCTGCAGGTATTGCTTGCGCGGGTGAAGCTCGAGTTGGAGCTCTTCTTGCAAAAACTGCTCCATTTGGGGTATGAGTGATTTTAAAAACGCTTTGTCTTCGTGTACCAGAATAAAATCATCGACGTAACGACCATAGAAACGCACACCTAAATCGTGTTTGATATAATGGTCAAAGGGATTTAAATAAAAATTGGCAAACACCTGGCTTGTCAGATTGCCAATTGGCAGTCCACAATGGGGTCTGGCATAAAAAAGGCTCTTGTCTTTGGGGAAATCTTGCCAGTCACGCCGTTTTCCCTTGATAAAACAGTTGCTCGTCGGCTCATTTTCAACGATTTTTCTAGCCACCTCCAGAATTAATTTTTCATCGGATTGGTTATAATGCTTCTCGAGAAGTAAGCGAAGTTTTTCCCAGAGAATACGCCGATTAATGCGGATGAAAAAACTCATGATATCGAGTTTTAGTACGTAGCAGTCTCTTTGGTAATTTAAGGAGCATTTGCGTATAAATTGCGCCGCACGCGCAATGCCCATATGTGCGCCTCGCCCTTTTCGACTCGCATAGCTGTCATAAATAAAGGCCTTCTCAAACAAGGGATTCAGTTGATTAATTAACCAGTGATGCACCACTCGGTCACGAAAATCAGCGGCAAAGATTTCGCGTTTCACCGGTTTGTCAATGACAAAAGCAATGGAGCGCCCAGGATGCCAAGTGTTGGAATTGAGCTCATCATACAAAGCGATGAGATTGCTTTCATAGTCCGTTTCAAAGCGGAGCGCATTCATGGTGTTGCGCTTGTTCTTGCGACAGTCAAAATAGGCTTGGAATAATGATTCCAATGACGCACCATATTTCATACAGCTCTGTTCCTTTTCTATCAATCATCTCATTCTAATAGGTGGCGTGGACTTGTTAAATGCCCACGCCAATTGTGACATTGCTTTGTTTAAAACCCCGGACACAACGGACAGGCTGCTCGTTGTTCTTATTGTCGTTGTTGTCGTTACCCGACGGGAAGTTCACGTTCCACGCGTTGTTGTTGTCATTCTGCGACGAACTCCAGTAGAACGCGGACGAAAACCCGCCAAACGCAATACAAAGGTGTTTTGGTCTGCACAAGGCGTCTTATGCAGACACGAATCAACTGCTACACAGCAGTCCCTTTGTCGCTTTTAAACAAAAGCATGCTCACTCATGAACACCGTAGCCTTCATGATTCTGGCTTTCGGCTGGCATTACGCCAGCCAGTCACCTGCTTGCCTATGCGTGTCAAGAGTTCACTTAACAGGGCTTGCCTTTTAAGTGATATCAGTTTCATCTCAACACACAGGCGAATTTCTAATTTCAGCAACTCCATCTCATCTAAAAAGTCCTCTAAATGCTCAACCCTGTTTTGATGCTTGTTAGCCCGGTAAATGCAACGAAGCAAATGAAGGGCATCGCGCTTCATGTCTTGGCCAAGTGTGTATCGATATTCTCTTGGAAAATCGCGGGTTACCTCAAACACCCTCAGAACCAACTGATAACTGTCCTTATAAACGGGTAACTCTGTATAGAAAGCCATTAGCCAAAATCCAAATCATTCGTCTTTAAAGAAATCATGAGGCAGCTGCGCTGCCTCAAAAGAAAAGGGATAAAGGGGCTAAGGGGGAAAAGCCCGGACACAACGGACAGGCTGTACGATATCCTTACTGTCGACGAGGTCGAAACCCGACGGGAAGAGCACGCCCCTCGCGACGCCGAAGCCATCCTGCGACGAACTCCAGTAGAACGCGGACGAAAACCCGCCAAAGTTACAGGGAATTGTAGAGTTGGAACACAATGCGCTATGGACTGTAGCTAGCTCATTTCTTGCGGGAAGATACCAGTCTGTACTGATGCCTCGGCAACGTTGGGCCGCGCAGTTAGTAGGACTGCCTGTACAAGCTCCATCAAGAACAATCGCATTGGTATTGCTAACCCCATCATCCAGGCTTGTTGCGCCAGCTATATTTGAAAAAGTACTTGTCCATTGGCTGTTAAAACCTTGCGCCACATCAATGACGACCTTGCCACTGCCCCCGCTTTCTTGAAACACCAATCCTCCCATATGAGAGAAGGCAATTAAGGTCGCGGGGCTGTTGGCAGTGTTGCTGCCGCTGACGGTAATCATGCACGGTGCGTAAGGGGAGTTGGAAGTCAGTTTCAGCGTGCAACTGGCTCCAGGTGTCACACTGGCGCAATTGCTGTCGTCAACGGACAGATTAGGGCAGGCTGCCTTATTGCTGACTGTAATTGCATTCGCATTCACGACACTGACCGCATCGTTAGTGATTTCTAATGACAACGGTGTTATTGAAGATACCGTAACGACCCGGTCTTGCTGTACAGGGCTTGTGATGCTTATCTGTGGCTGACTGGTCACCGTCACATCGACATTCGCAGTGTTGGTATTGTCTCCGACGATGGGAATAGTCGTTGGTCCCTCTTGTGTACTTGAAGCAAAAGTAATCGTACAGCTTGCTCCAATCGCCAGAACCGCACCACACGTCGTACTTTGTACGCTGATGCCGCTGCCTCCTGGGATGGTTGCAGCCACATTCTCTCCCGCAACTGGAGAGCCTGCATCATTAGTCACGGTGACATCGCCCGTTGAATTTTCAGCAAACAGTAATGTGGTCGGATTAACACTAATGGTGGCCATTGGTATGGGCGTGACGGTCACTGCAACAGTTGCGGTATTGGTGTTGTTGCCGCTTATGCCAATGTTAGTTGGGCCTTCCACCGCAGGGGCAGTAAAGGTAATCGTACAGCTTGCTCCAATCGCCAGAACCGCACCACACGTCGTGCTTTGTACGCTGATGCCGCTGCCTCCTGGAATGGTTGCAGCCACATTGTTTGCTGGTTCTGTCGAGCCTATACTGTTGGCCACAGTGACCACTCCATTATTGCCCGCAACAAAATTTAAAGAAGACGGGCTCACCGTAATCGTAGCTCCTGCTGCAGGACCACGGGCAATGCGCAAAATATTGGCAGCGCTTGGCCGATAACACTGGTTGTGGTTTCCTTGCTGGCAAACCACAGGACCATCTATAACCGGACTGCTTAGCTGGCTACCGCTTATCTGTAAAGACAGGATGCAGGAGCCCTTGCCTGACAGTACAAAAGGGTTGCCGCAAATGCCTAAACCAGTGGTGATTTGTGTAATGCCCCGAATGGGCTGCATGATTAAGGTGTGTGGCTTGCTGGACTGGTTGGTGACTCGGTATTGCACCAGAGCTGTCCCATTGGAGGGAACCGAAACAGTCGTGGCCGTGAGCGGCTCAAACGTCCACAATGGAGTCCCTGCAAAAACGGTTGTCATCAGGAACACTGAGCACCAGAATGCCAGTATTCTCTTCAAAAAAATTTTGTTGTTGTATCGATGCATGGTCCTTGTCCTTATGCGATGTAAGTCAGATTGAACAACACCCCATTAGTGTAGAGGTGATTGAGGGCTAATCCTGAATTTAGGCTCTGCCCCGCAGCACGACCCAGCTCACTTTTGCCCCAATCGGCGAATTCATAACCAACCCCTATCTGCCAGTGGGTGTTTAAGGGCTTTTGCATGCCGACGCCCAAAGTGTAGGTAAAAGCGGTTTTCGTGTGGTCTGCAAAATTAGGATTAGGTAATGCTTCAAAAATCAAGGGCGTATTAGTGAAATCATGGGCGCGATTAAACCCCACCCCAAGACTGGCACTCACCCAAGGCATGACCCAATATCCTTTATCAAGCAACAGCTTGCCTTTTACCGCTACGTGACTGTTGCGTACTTTGTAAAGGTAACTGTAATTAGCAAATTGAGGGTCGGCATCATCCCATATCACACCCTGCAGTTTGGCATTGCCAGTAGTGGCGGCCGCCAATCCCAATTGCCCCAACCATTGAGAAGTCAATGATTTTTGTATACCAACAAACAGTTCACCCGAGGCAATGGCATTAGTCGATTTTCTGGCGGCATAGGTCTTTTCAATCTCTGGCGCCAAATAAAAAGTCTGTGTCTCACCACCCCTGGCCCAAATGGGTCCCGCGGCTATTGAAGCAACCCAGGTCCAATCTTTGGAGGGAGCAACAGGCCCCATGGTGCCCGCAAATACTGTACTTCCCAACACACTGGCTGTTGCTATAAAAAGAAATAAACGATACTTCACAAGCACTCCTTGCAAAGTAAAAACGATTTATCATGTGAAAATAGTAAGCAGTCAGCGGCAATTGATTGGAATAACAAGAGAGTGAAGGCACAAACGAGCCCCATACGATTTAAGTAGAGCAAAGAGATGAAACAAGCCCCTGAGTAAAGGAAAGAAACACAAAAAAATGTATGGGGAAAAGATAAAAATAAGGGGAAATCTAGTGCTGATTGCTGATGCTGATTGCTGGCAATGGTCCCATCATTGGGCGTTAAGAGCAAGTCTTGTTTGATATCTAATAAATAGTTCATTCCCTGCGCCAGCATCCTATATGTTTATTTAATATTGAAAAACTATTCCAAATTATGATACTTTGTTAATGATTTAAAATCAAAAAAATTCCTTCAGTTTCTTATTCCTCAAACTTGCCCAAATCATTTCGCGACAGCGACTATCTTTTTATGAAGATAAATAAAAAAATTATGAGCTAATACCCATAGAAACAGGATTTACGTTTGTTTTATTTTTTTATTAGGGAGTTTATATGAGCCGGGTTCGAAAAATTATCCACAAGGATAATTCATAGTTGATAAAAATTTTTGGTATGATAACAAAAAATAAAATGAAAGAACAGCTTGATTTTATGTTTTTTTGGACTACTAGCAGGGTTAATCCTAATTACTTCTATGAACACTTCAGAAAAGATGTTGCTAATAAACATCAATAAATCAATCAGCTAAGTTTCTGAACAGCAAAGCGTGTGTAGCTTGGCTTTCTATAATAAAGTGCTATCATGAAAAGAATAAGCAACTGGAAGCTACCTGAATAATAAGGAAATTTTCATGTTAAGACGCGACATCTCAACAACGAATGTATTAATTGCTGCGGCTGGTGGAATGGTAGGTTCCGGATGGCTATTTAGTCCCTATATTAGCGCTCAAATAGCCGGTAGTAATTCATTAATTTCTTGGGTTATTGCTACCTTTTTTATGTTGTTTATTGCGCTACCTCTTTGTGAGTTAGGCACTATGTTCCCCATTTCTGGCGGAATGTCTAATTACCCCACTTTTACCCATGGGAATGAGGTTGGTTTTTTATTTGCATGGACTTCATGGCTTTCTTATGTAGTTATGACCCCTATTGAAATTCAAGCTATTCTCCAATACGCTAGTCATTTCTTCCCCATATTGGTTGCGGGGCACTCGGTTACCTTACAGCTTTCAGCCTATGGCTATGTTGCGGCTGTTGCGATTATGCTTTTCGTCGTGTTTTTGAATTCCTATGGGATTAAATTACTGGCTGAATGTAATAAATACGCCAGTATTATCAAATTTATATTACCCATTATCGCTATTGTTTCCTTTTTTCATATCGCACCGTCAATGAGTAATGTCTCTGTTGATATATCGGATAAAGCCAGTTGGGTTGCTATTTTTGCCGCACTTTCAGAAGGTGGGGTTGTTTTTGCCTTTACCGGTTTTCAAAATGGGCTTGTGCTTGCAGGAGAGGTTAAAAACCCTCAACGCAGCATTCCGATTGCGATTTTAGGCGCCGTTTTAATTGGTTTTATCTTATATTTTTTACTGCAATTAAGTTTTATTGTCGCAATTCCCCAGCAATATTTAAGCCATGGCTGGTCAGGATTATCTTATCCTGGGGACAGTGGTCCTTTGGTGGGGTTAGCATTGCTTTTAGGGCTGGGGGTGGTTGCTACTTTACTTATGATTGATGCCTCCTTTTCTCCTTTTGGGACAGCATTAGTCTATGCTGCAGCAACTTCGCGTATTCTTTATGGAATGGCACAAAATGGGCATTTGCCAAAGATTTTTTTAAAAGTAAATCGCCATAAAATTCCCTACATTACCTTGTATGCGAATTTAATTGTTGGCATGTTGTCCTTTTTACCTTTCCCGGGCTGGCAAAAACTGGTGGCTTTCCTTTCGTCTGCGAGCATTCTTTCTTATAGCATTGGACCGATTTGCTTATTAGCCATGCGCAAATTGCAACCGGAAACCCAACGCCCATTCAAGTTATATGGGGCATTGCTTTGTTCTCATGTTGCCTTTTATTTTTGTAATTTAATGTTGTACTGGTGTGGTTTTGCAATTATATGGAAGCTTGATGTGGCTTTATTGCTCGGTTTGGTTCTGTATTTTATTGCGCATCGCCGAGTTTCTTTTGATAATGGAGTACTCATGGGATGGTTCTTTTTGTATATGGGAAGCATGCTTTTGATCTCTTATCTAGGTTCCTTTGGAGGAATAGGAGTACTTCGTTTTCCTTTTGACTTGCTCTGTATTTTCCCCGTAAGCATATTTATTCTTTGTTTGTCTCAGGCATTATTAAAGCCTGTTAACCATAAGCATGTAGTCAGTGATCTGGATGGAGCAATGGACCTAAAAAAGAATGAAGTGATGATTTGAGCGATCATCACTTGCACTTCCTTGCAGAATCAGAGAAGCTATATGCCCAAATCGTCATGCATTAAAGGGGAATTTCAGTGCGCTATTTTAACTACACGTGGATCAGTGCCTTAGCTCTTTTCAATCAGACTCTATTTGCGCAACCATTAACAGCAAAAATTGATGAAATCATAGACCAGCAACTACCAAGGGCAACTGTGGGCGTACTGATTAAAGATGCGCAAACAGGAGAGCTCATTTACAGTCGCAATGCAAATAAACTATTAAGTCCAGCAAGTAGTACTAAACTTTTTACTGCGGCCGCGGCTCTATATTATTTAAAGCCGGATTTTCGCTTTTCAACCACCTTAGCCCAGAAAGGACAGAATTATTACCTTACCTTTACTGGTTCTCCTTCACTCACAGCAGACAATCTTGCTGCGCTTGTGGCAAATTTGAAAAAGAATAATACCAAAGTTATTCAAGGTAATATTGTTATTGATGACAGCCAATATCCTGCACCTTATTATCTGAGTGGTGATTCTTATGATGATTTAGGCTGGGGATATACCGCACCAGATACTGCCGTTGTATTAAATGAAAATGCAGAACGTTATGAATTAACCAGCGCTCCAACGTTGGGAGGTGCTGTCCGGATTAAACCGAAAGTCAGTTCAAAACCCAATGCGAAACCTGCAATTAAAGCCTTAACTTTGATTAATGAGGTTGTCACGGTGAGCAAAGAGGAGGAGAAAAATCATTGCAGTTTGCATGTTGAAATTAAAGATAATAATACTTTGCGACTCTATGGTTGTATGGTTCAAGATAAAAATCCTAAACTGCTTGAGTTTGCTATACCTGATCCCGTCTTATTTGCGAAGCAGGTCATACAAACAACCTTAAAAAAAGAAGGGATAGTTTTGAAGGGTAAAATTATTACCGGTACGACCCCAACAGATGCTCGGGTAATTGAAAGTTATCAGTCTGGTAATTTAGCTAAACTCCTTAAGCACATGCTGCAAAAATCAGATAATTTGTATGCAAATAACATTAGCCGTAAGTTGGGTTATTTGGTAACTGGTAAAGGTACGCATAAAGAGGCTATGTTCGCCATGAAAAAAATTATTTCCGAACATACGCATTTGGATATGAAGCAGATGGAGTTGGCTGATGGTGAGGGAACTCGTTATAATTTAATTGCAGCAGAGCAATTTGTTGATTTATTGACGCAGCTTTATCAAGATAAGAGTCTGCAATCTGCCTTACTTAATGCGTTGCCACAAGCTGGAGTTTCTGGAACCCTTCAGGGGCGAATGAAAGACAGTATCCTTAATAAAAAAGTGTTTGCAAAAACAGGCTCAATGCATGATCTATCATCCTTATCTGGTTTTATTATTAATCCCAATGCTAAATCTTTTGTATTTTCCATTATTAGCAATGGGGTTGGAAAATCGAATGCAAAAGCTAAGGCGTTAGAGGAGAAAATACTTTTAACTGTGGATAAATATTATTTAGAGCACAGTAGTAGAGAGGTAACACAATAATGGAAAAATTATTCTCTTACGGAACATTGCAGTATGAAGCGGTGCAATTAGCTAGTTTTGGTCGTAAATTGGAAGGGGTGGCAGATAGCTTGCTTGAGTTTGAGCTGTTTTTGTTAACAATTAGTAACCCTGAGGTGGTCGCAATTAGTGGGGAAGCGGATCATCCGGTGATTCGGTATACGGGACGAACTAGCGATAAAGTCGCGGGTATGGTTTTTGAACTGACTCCTGAGGAGTTAGAGCAAGCGGATACTTATGAGGTTGCTGATTATAAGCGAATTAAGGTTCAGCTTGTTTCGGGAACGTTTGCTTGGGTGTATGTTGGGGCAGATGCTGGGGCGTAAAGGAATTTGCTTCGCTCATGGCTTCCCGGATTTCGCTGCTGCATCCAGGCTACTTTAACGGTGCTTGGGCCCACGTCGTTTATCTATTAAATGTAGGTCGGGCCCATGGCCCGACATTTCCTTTTTAGTGTGCCGCTCTATTCTCATCTTTTACCCATTTCAACATGAGTGCACCGATGATTTGGAATAAAGGTAAAACGGCTAAGGCAATATGGTAGCTGAACAAAGAGAAATCATGAGGGGCCCCTGTGGTGCTGAATGCATCCAACAAGCTGCCGATAGCGGGCTCAGCAATTGCGTCTAAGAACGCGTCACTGGCATTGATTAATGACGTGGCGGTTCCTGCTAAGTGCAGTGGATTTAACTCTTTACCAATTACAAACACAATTGGAAAAGCACCCAAACTAAAGCCAAACATAAACAATAAAAAGCTGAGTAACCAAATTGGCATAGGATGTGCGTAGATTACCAAAGTGATGCACAATGCAGAAACCAGGGTGCTGTACATCATAAAGGCACAACGATTACGTACACGATTGGCAAATAAGGCGAATAAAGGACATGAAATTGCTAAGCCAATAAATACCATTGAAATAAGGCTGGGGGCAACAAGCGCATCCAGA
The DNA here is from genome assembly GCF_023921225.1 of Legionella lytica. Lineage (NCBI taxonomy): Bacteria > Pseudomonadati > Pseudomonadota > Gammaproteobacteria > Legionellales > Legionellaceae > Legionella > Legionella lytica. The sequence continues at coordinate 2,046,474 of NZ_CP071527.1, read as the reverse complement.
TTATATGCTTTTTGCAGAAATGGATTACCCCATAAACCGCAGAAAATAACAATAGGAGAGAATGCCAAGCCGCTGTATGCGGTTAATAGCCAGTTCTGTTTATTTTTTACAATGGCAAGAATATCACTCCATAAATGTTGGCTTTCAGTGCTTTGCACGGTAACAGTTTCAGCATTAGGCTTATCTTTAACAATAAGCAGGAATAGGGCGGCTAATGCAACTCCTGTCCATGCCAGACTCGATAAACTTCCACGCCAGCCAATTTGGTTAACAAGCCAAGCAAGAGGCATTTGACCAAATACAGCACCGATCATTCCCGAAGCAACGAGTAATGAGGTAAGAAGAGCATAATATTTTTTCGCAAACCATACTGCTGCGAGTTTAAAATAAGCAATACTGGCAAAGGATACGCCTACACCAATAAGTGAACGCCCCCAAATTGCACTATTTAAATGCTCTGCTTGAGCAAAAACAAAGGTACCAAGAGCACAGCATAGAATGGCTGCAGAGGTTATCCAGCGGGTTCCGTAGTGATCCAGGATAATACCAACAAATAAAGGAACAATGAGATAAGTCCAGAAATAAACGCCTGAAAGTACGCCAAGTCCTAAGCCGTGTAAGTTAAATGCATCCATTAACTGGGGAGCCATAACACTGGGGAAGTTTTGCAATACGTATTTATAAAATAAAAAGGCAGAGCATAAAAGAATAACGAGAACTGCACGAGTTGTATTTGTTTTTGTTTTTTTTGTGTTCAGTGTTTGTGCATCACATGTGGATTCCATGGCGCCTCCTCTAAATAGTTAATCTCTAATTGGTTGATTATTCTGCATCCTCCCTAGAGAGGTCGAATAATCAAGGACATAACTCTAGGGAAGGGAGAGGTAGAGAATGACGACGACCACAGAAATCACAACAGAAGAAATAGCAATAGACAACAACGCAGCTGGGCTGTTTACAAGAACTTGTTGTTGTTGAAGATTGGTCATTTATTTTTCAGTGTGTAGAATTAATTTGATATTAGGCGATACTACCCTTTATTCGGATGAAATGTCAAATGTTCTTTAAATTTGCACTATAAATGTGGCCCCATGCTATATTAAAAATCATAATACTATCTGGATAAGTGCATACATGAATAAGGAATTCTCTAACCCGTTTCTTGCTGAAAATTTTGCTCCGGTTTTAGATGAGCTTCATCGATGATTCATGATTTTTGTTTAACGCAACATTACGTCATTATCTTTGATTGCCCGGTCATTTTTGATATCCAGAAAATGATGACTGGCGGTGAGGTGTTAGGCTGGCGTCCTGACTTGGGAAGTCGTATCGGAGTGATATCTCGGGCTGATGGTCATATACGCTGGTTTACAACGGATCCTTTTTTTGTTTTTCATTTTGCCAATGCTTATGAGCAAGGTTCGGAATTGATAATTAAGTATATTCGTCATGAGAAAATTGTTCTTTTAACGGGGGATAGTGCTCGAAGATCACCCCCCATGCTTTATCGAACTCAAATACAATTGGATAAAAATACGGTCCGCCATAGCCAGTTGGATGATCGAATGGCGGAGTTTCCCCGCATTAGAGAAGATCGCAACAGTTCAACACATCGGTATGTGTATACACCGACCAAAACTGCTAACAATAAAAATCCCCGTACTTTTAATGCATTGATTAAATATGATGTGTTGTTGCAGCGCTCAGAGGTTCATGAGTTTGGATGCACTGTAGAAATAGGCGAGGCTGTTTTTGCCCCGGCAGCAACCCAAGGGGCAGAGGATGATGGATATTTGCTGCTTTTTATTTACGATAGCTTCACTAGACAAAGTGAGTTTGTCATTTTGGATGCGCGGCATATAACGCAAGAACCTTTGGCTCGTATAAAAATACCTCGTAGAATTCCACATGGTCTGCATGGTTCGTGGTTGCCAGCTATGTAACTCCCTAGTAAGGGAGTTACAACCGTAGTGTGCCATAGCTCTCTGCTTACAACATCATCCCTGACGAATTAGCTAGTGTGCTTAAATAGATACGTGATTGCATCAGTTCTTCTGTTCTTACTTCATCAAGATGAATTAGTGCTGTTAAATCGTGATCGTATCCCTTTCCACTTTCGAATCCACAACCTTTACAATTATATTGGCCACGTGTTACTGAGAAATTGTAGCCAAGCCCATTGGGGGATGAGGCTAAAGGAAACCAGGAATCAACCTGTCCTGTTTTCTCATTGTAAAAGGTTATATTTCGCGGTAAGTCAGCTTCCTTAAATTGCGGTATTGGAGCAAACGATCTATCGGGGCGACAGTACTCTTGGGCTACATGAGCCGGAACATCGCGCTGGGCCTTGCCAATATCCATCCACGCCTTACGTAATTTATTCAAACCATTAGCAGAGAAGAACCATCCAGTATTGCCGGTGTTAAAATGCTGTAGTGCGTGCTTTAAGGGAGTAAAGTCGAAATGAGCAGAGCGATGAATTGTTCCATGTTGTTGATATGCTAATCCTACCGCATTTCCAGTCTCTGGATCGATGCGCTCCATTTCTTCAATACGGGCAGACAAATGTGCTTTCGTTTCCTCATCCATATGCTGTTCTAGCATGTGGCGCATATGGGTGTCTTTAGCCCAATAGGCGTATTCATAGGCGGTGCAATTGAACGTACGACCAGAATAATCGGTAAAAATACCTGGGGTTTGCAGCATGGTTTGCGCATTGGCAGTATTTTGGTTTAGAAATACCTCTGCCTCAAGTTGTTTTCCTTGGGCAATGTCATGTAAAAATTGACGCATTTGAAAGTTAGGATGGGCACGGCAAGCCTCTTTGACTACTTCGGGTAGTTTTTCAAAGAACTCATCGGAGCTTTTTGTAACCAGAGTCATAAGCTCTATATCTGCGCCACTTGCAACCCATTCATTTTTATGAGGAATTTTTGGCGAGTGTTTTGAAAAGTCAACACGAATAGCTGAAAAATAGTTTTGATTAGGAATGGCGGAATGAATAATTTCTGCAAAATTCACACAAATAGCTCCTTGATGAGCTACAAATTTGGCTGTTTCTCCTTGGGATTCGGTATCTAAAATCATAAAGTCATCCATGTGAGGATTTTCTTTAGTGGCTGTCACGGTGTGATAGGTCCGGGCAAATTTTTGCTTAATTGCAGTTAAATCATTGCTATCTAAGTATGTTGATAAATTAAATTTATTTATATACACATTAAAAAAAGTACAAATTTGTTGCTCAATATCTTCTCTTCGAATTAATGCATTGCAAATTATCCCAACTAGGTCATTGCTTAATTCTGGATTTGTATCAAGAATGGCACCAAAGTTTTTGTTACTAATTCCCTTAGACTTACAATAAATATTAAGGATGGCTAAAAAGAACTGGGTGAGTATGGATAAGCGCTCTGTTTGCTCTTCCTGTTTTAAGGTTAGAACACTATAGAAAGGAGGAAGTGGTATATCGTTCCATAAATGGGGGGCGCATACGCCCACAAGTGCATCAATGTATTCTTTGGGTGTCGCATTGTTGTTAAAACCCATAAGGGTATCAATAGTGGCCTGGGTAACCGGTTCGCTATTAGTGTGTTGCGTAAAATCAATAAGCAAACCAAATAAGGCTAAGCATTGTGCTTTTAAGGTTTCTTGGATCTTTGAAAAGCTTGGAGTAGTGGATAGGGCCTTTAATACGCTTTCGGTTAAGGTTGTGTACAGGGAAGGTTGTGCTATTTCAACATGAGGGTAAGCTGCATGCATTGCATTATACAAGGGTGAAAGAGGGATTCCTGTAGAATCGTTTCTTCGTTCAATAGTAAATAATGGATTAATAACTGAAGAATTTGGATCGGGTTCACGAGGCCGTAATTGGATAGCGTATAAATTAGATGTTTTTCTCAGTAAGGCATTAATTGTTTGACCATAATGAGTTTGCATGGCGGAAATGGCATTTATATAGACCTCTAGTTGTTCTAAGCGAGCTTTTTTGAGGATTGAAGCTGGATTGCCTTCACCCAGTAACGTTAGATCGAAGAGTAGGGCATTTTTATAAGTAGTTAATTCATGCAGTGCTCCTCCGTCAAAAAATTCGCGTAAGGCGGTGGTGGCTTTGCAGGTATTATCAGTAGAGATTTCCTCCCCTCCGACAATTGGGACCAGCAGGTGTACCTGATTAGTATCGGGATTAATGTAGATGTATCTTGGCGATACAGGTTCTGATAGTGGAATATACATCGTGTCTCACTTTAATGGTAATTAGAACAATGAGTTTTCTGGTGCTTTTTTCAAACGCCAGTTTTTTAAATATGTGCGAGGAAGCTGAGCATAATAAAGTAGTTTTTTTCCAAAAAGAGAAGTGCTAGCCATTAAAAGCAAGCTTAGGCTAAGCAATAGACTATAAAGTAGCTGAGAATCCTGTTTGAATGAAGGAGGCTGGGTGAAGCTTACGGTGAATACGATTCCAATACCGATTAAACCCATTAGCGATGTGAGTAAAATACCCCATCGGTGCTGAGCTCCTTGATTCCATGATAATCGAATTGCCCCAATAAACATGAGCGCATACATGAGCAAATACATTTGAGTTGCTAGGGTAATCATGATCCTATTCATCCAAAGAAGTAGTGAGCGAAGTAAACGTGGAACATACGGTGACATCTTAAAGCACAGGGTATTCATTTTTCAATACTTTATGGAATAACAAAGCAGCCGTACTTGCTGCGACTGCTAGTGCTGCTGTACTTGTTGGTGGCATTATGCTGACTCAATAGGTAGATACTCAAGGAGTTCGCAGGCTTCAAGCAACTGGGCTACTCTTAAATGTGGCCTGGATGCAGCAAAGCGAAATCCGGGAAGGCAGGAGTGCTAAGAATTCTTCTGTTCTTTGATAAGATCACTCGATCGTAATCACTGCCGCACCTGTAAAACGTCCGTGACGCAAATCATCAAGTGCTTGATTGGTTTTAATCAAGGGATAAGTATGAACCTCAGTTACTATAGGAATAGTCGGGGCCAAAGATAAAAACTCTTTACCGTCAGTACGCGTTAAATTGGCAATAGAGCATAAAGTACGCTCACCCCAAAGAATATCATAAGGAAAACTGGGAATGTCGCTCATGTGAATTCCTGCACATACCACAATCCCACCTTTAATCGTGTGGCTTAAAGCAATAGGTACTAAGGCACCCACCGGGGCAAAAATGATTGCAGCATCAAGAAGATGAGGGGGCGCTTGATTTGAGTCTCCAGCCCAATTGGCGCCTAATTGATAGGCAAATTCTTGGGCAGCATAATCACCTTCACTGGTAAACGCATAAATAGTTCTTCCCTGTTTGCGTGCAACCTGAATAAGTATATGCGCGGCCGCTCCAAAACCATATAAGCCTAAATGCTCAGCTTGTGCCGTTTTTAATAGTGCTCGGTAACCAATTAATCCTGCACAAAATAATGGTGCAGCCTGATGATCGGAGTAGCCCTCTGGTATGGGGAAACAAAAGTTATGGTTGGCAACGCAATACTCTGCAAATCCACCATCAATTTGATAACCTGTAAAACGAGCACGATTACATAGGTTTTCTCGCCCAGTTAAACAAAATTGGCAGGTTTCACAACTGCCTCCTAACCAAGGCACGCCGATCCGCTGGCCAACTTGAAATTCTGTCACTTCGGAGCCTAGTTGTTCGATCGTTCCTACGATTTGGTGTCCAGGGATAAGCGGTAATTTAGGGTTAGTTAATTCACCATCGACAACATGCAAATCAGTTCTGCAAATTCCACATGCACTTACTTTAATTAATACCTGGTTGGGGGCAGGGCTTGGTTTAGGTACTTCTTTATATACTAGTTTTTGTGAGGCGCCTTCCAAAATCATTGCATACATCGAGCTTATCCTTTATCTATAGATTACATTAAAATGTAGCACTTTATTGCCCATTTTGCTCAAATTTACGTTCTTGACAATTATTGTTAATGGATCAGAATATAACTAATACAGATGTTTTTTTTCGATGCTTTAATGAACTTCTTTTATAAGGACGAAAAGGATGAGCTACATTGAAAATCGTGTTTTTGATGAGATTGCTATCGGTGATTCCGCTTCCTTAAAGCGTACATTAACGCAAAGAGATGTAGAGCTTTTTGCTTTGATGTCGGGGGATGTGAATCCTTTTCATGTTGATGCGGAGTACGCTAAAAATACCATGTTTCATAAAATTATTGGACATGGTATGTGGGGCGCATCATTATTATCTACTGTTTTAGGTACTGAGCTTCCAGGGCCTGGAACAGTCTACGTAGAGCAAACTTTAAACTTTGAATTTCCTGTGGCTATTGGTGATAGTATAACGGTCACTTTGAAGGTTATTGATAAGTTGCCGGATAAACATATGGTGGTATTGGATTGTATTTGCATCAACCAGCAAGGAAAAACTGTGATTAGCGGTTATGCTAAAGTTATTGCACCTACAGAAAAAATAAAAAGACAACGAGTAACACTTCCTGAAGTTGAATTTAAAGAGGAAAAGGCCCACTGGTATCAAAATTTAATGGCGGTTAACAAACAATATAAACCGCTCGTTACCGCAATAGTACACCCAGTAGATGTTCTCTCCTTAACAGGAGCTATCAGTGCCGCGGAAGATGGTTTAATTACCCCAATTTTAATCGGACCGAAACAAAAAATTCTGGATGCGGCAAAAGAAGCCAATTTGGATATTTCCGACTATGAGATTGTTCCCACAATGCATAGCACAGAGGCTGCGGAAAAAGCCGTGGAAATGGCGCAAAAAAGTTTGGTTGAAGCAATTATGAAAGGCAAATTGCATACCGACGAGTTGATGACACCCATCGTACGTAAGAATGGTGGGTTGCGTACGGCACGACGTATGAGCCATGTTTTTTGTATGGATGTGCCTAACTATCCTAAACCTATCTTTTTAACTGACGCGGCAATTAATTTATTCCCGAATTTAAGAGAAAAATGCGACATTGTTCAAAATGCGATTGATCTATTTAGCACTTTAGGTTTTGGTGTGCCGAATGTTGCTATTCTTTCTGCCGTAGAAACAGTTAATGAAAAAATTCCCTCCACACTTGATGCCACTGCATTATGTAAAATGGCCGAACGCGGGCAAATTAAAGGCGGAATTCTTGATGGGCCTTTAGCATTTGATAATGCTATTTCTATAGATTCTGCGCGCGAAAAAGGAATTTATTCACCCGTTGCAGGAAAGGCTGATATTTTAGTAGTGCCTGATGTTGAGTCTGGCAATATGTTATATAAACAAATGACTTATCTTTCTGGCATTGAGGCTGCAGGAATTGTATTGGGGGCTCGTGTGCCGATTATTCTTACGAGCCGTGGTAGTGATGAATTATCACGTAAAGCTTCCTGTATTATGGGTTTACTCTATGTTCGTAGAAAAACGGATGGAGTTAAATAGCATGAATAAGGCGATTTTAGTTCTTAATGCAGGCTCATCTAGTATTAAATTCGCCCTGTTTACTTGCGCTGATTTAAAATTACTTTATCAGGGTAAGATCGGGGCTATATTTGATAAGCCTCAATTTGTTGCTTATAGTCCACAACAAGGGCAAATTATCAATGAGCAGGTGTCCTTTCCTGGATATGAATCCTCATTAGCGCACTTATTTGATTGGTTTAGCGGCCTACCTCATCGCTTTGTTTTAAGTGCCGTAGGGCATCGTGTGGTGCATGGGGGAAACATGTTCTATGAGCCTTGTTTAATTAATGAAAAAATTACCACACAAATCGATTCGCTCACACCTTTGGCCCCTTTGCATCAGCCTCTTAATGTGACGGCAATTAGGAGTGTTAGTAAGCTGTATCCAAACTTGCCACAAGTTGCTTGTTTTGATACGAGTTTTCATCATACACAAGAAAAACTGGCAACTTTATTTGCTATTCCGCGCGAATTGACTGCAGAAGGAATTGTTCGTTATGGATTCCATGGGATTTCTTATGAATACATTGCTTCAGTATTACCCAAGAATATAGGTTCTAAAGCCATTGTGGCACACTTGGGCAATGGAGCGAGTCTTTGCGCGATGCATCAGGGTAGAAGCATGGCGACGTCTATGGGCTTTACTGCTTTAGATGGTTTGATGATGGGATCTCGTTGTGGAACCATTGATCCCGGAGTCCTGTTGTATTTACAGCAAGAAAAAATGTATACGGCTAAAGAGGTTAATGATCTTTTGTACTATAAGTCTGGCCTACTTGGTGTTTCTGGAATTAGTTCGGACATGCAAGATTTGGAGCTGAATCCTGATCCACGAGCTATTGAGGCGGTTGATTTATTTAGTTACCGTATAGCCCAGGAGATTGGTAGGTTACTTCCAGTACTACAGGGATGCGACGCGATTATTTTCACTGCGGGTATTGGTGAAAATTCAGCTGTAGTGAGAAAGAAAGTATGTGAGCATTTGCATTGGCTTGGTGTTCGTATGGACGAAGAAGCAAATCTTAGTAATAACTCCGTGATCAGTACTCTTAATAGCTCGGTCTATGTTGGGGTCATTCCTACGAATGAAGAATACATGATAGCCAAGCATGCAATGAACTGTCTTTTGCATTGTGAAACGGATAAAAAATAGACAACAAATAAAACTTAAATTAAACTTACGATAATTTAATTAGCAAGTGTTCACATGGAAGTATATTACATACCTGTGGAGACTTATTGTAATAAGGTATGCCATCATGTCTTTTCCGCCGAAGACTAATCATAAGAGTAATCAAATGTCAGACAAAGATAAGTATAGTCTAGAGGCAGCTCAAGAAGCTAAAGTGACTCACCCTGAAGGGGCACCGACCATGCTTATTTGCCCTATTAGTGGTGACTTCATGAAAGAGCCGGTGATTACTCCTGAGGGAAAAGTTTATGATAAGAAATTTATTCTTACTCATTTAGCAACAAAAAAAGAAGACCCACAAACGCGTAATAAATTAACACCTAAGGATCTCAAGGATTTTTCCGAATTATTAACGATTATTAGCGAGTTTACTCGACGAAAAGCCCTTTATGAGGAAAAGAAAAATGATTTTATTCGGAAAGTGAGAGCTATTGTAAATCAAAAAGGAGAACTTCCAGAAAGGCCTTCATTGTTTTTATGCCCGCTAAGTAATGAATTCATTAAAAACCCCGTTATTACGCCGAAAGGAAAAGTATACGATCGTGATTCTTTAGCCAATTATCTTCGTAAATCCCATGATATAGACGAAACAGGGCAAGCCCTATCTTTAAATGATGTTGAAAAATTTGACGAGTTTGACCAGCAATTAAAACTCTTTCATTTCCGTTTGGAAAAACAATATCAAAAAACAGTAGAACCCAAACTATCGAGTAGCCCCTTTAGTTTTCTCGGTGGTATTATTACAACCTTGTTTGGGAATGATCTTTCTTCAGATGACGAGACCTTGGAAGAGAGTCCTACTAATAAAAAAAGTAGCAAATAATTCATCCTTCTTGATTGTTTTTTTGCCATTATCAATATTTAATTGTTAAGATTCTGCTAAGTTCCAACTTCTTCAGGCCAAATTGCTCTCTTTTTCGACTACTATATATATAGTTAATTCATTTTTTGGATAGCAATTATGAATCATAGAGACCTTGAAAAATACATTATCCAATTTAAAGAAGATTTAAAAATTGCGGAGACTTGTAAGAATATAAGAACAAGTATTCTAGATGCGATTACAAAGGGTGAGTATTTTTCTTCAGAACTGGCTGCGTATTTTGTCAGAGATAATGAAAAAGCTCCATTCAAGGTTTCGCCAACTGACCCTACACAAGTCGCAGTTCTTAAAAAATTGCTTAATGCTTTGGAAAATGTTGAAAAAGCCATCTCCAGAATTGAAAATCTTGATATTAACCGGGATAGATACAAGATAGGCATTTATAGAGATTTAATTAAAGCTGGGTATAATGCTGTTCATGAAGTGGCTGGTGCATTAGAGCTAATTAACCACAGTAGTTCTGATATTCAGGAAATTGTAGCACCACATATCAAAGAACTGATGCCGAAAATAGCTTTAGCTACGAGTGCTTTAAAAAAATTTACCCCATCAGGCTCTGAGGCAAGTGATGAGTATGTTAGCCCCGAAGAACGTGTTGGTCAATTTGTGGGGGGGGCAATACAGCAACTTCCACACGCCAAGTATACCAAAGATCAAAGCCTGGAAAACTTAAGTACATTTATTTTTGATTTACCTCGTCGTTTCGAAGCATTGCAAAAACTTGTGGCGACAGGTGCATCAGGTATTGCTACTAAATCAATTACCAGTCCCGAAGCCTATCAACAGGCAATGATTCAAAGGGCTAATGAAACCAAAGAATACCTTGAAAAATTGAGTACTAAAGATGGCCTCCTGGGCCTACCCAGTTATCTTGGTGTAATACGTAAGTTAGTTGCTCATAGTACAGATCTGGTTAACACAGCAGCGCCATTAACAAAACAAGCTTATTTGGATGCTGCAGACAAGCTGAATGAAATTAAACACGATTTATTGCCTCAATTACTTGCTGAGCTTGAAAAAATTGAAGAAGGGATGAGCTTAAAACCAGGAACCCTGACGGATCCCGTGTTGAAACAAATGAACACTTATTATACTCAGTTAGCTACCCAAGTTGAGGCGATTGCGCAAACGGCCGGAGTGTTAGATACGGCTACTGAATACATGGATTCAACTTTAGGAACCATGGTGCTTTATTTGGCTGGAAGTAAGGGTAAGTTAGATGTAGGTGAGAAAATCAAGCCAGTTGAAGGCTTAACGGTCATGATGGATGATCGATTTGTTGAAAAACGAAAAGCGAATCAAGCAACTCGATTAAACGAAGCACGCTATGCGGGACAAGATGATACCGCCAAGGAAGCAGCCACTCGCTTCTTTAACCGACTTAATTCATACAATAGTGTTCATCAAGCCTTATGTAAGTGGAGTTTAGCTAATGTCTCGCAATCTGAGAGAGAAGCTCTTTTAGCTGATTACAAACAGTTTCAGCCCCATTTTGCAGCCATGCACCCGGACATTGATAAGCTTATTGTTGATTCATTAACCCTGTCGGTAGGCACTAATATCGTTTCCAGATTATGGAGTTCAGAATACAAACAATTGTATGGTTCAAATCATTTTTCTAAAGTATTAGCATGCAAAAATGATGTTGTGGAACATATTGAACAGAGCAAAGCGCAAGCAGGTTTTAAAGCTAAACTTATTAATAATACAATGAGTCATGCTGAAGAAGTGGCTTACGCTGCAAATAAGAAAACAACGAAGTTAAACGCAACAGTACAACCTTATGTGCCCCATGTATTTAGCTTTGAAGAGGGTAAATCTGCTGAGCATTATCATAAACAAGGTATTGTTGCGGCAAACCATGTCACACAATTAGAACATGCTCGTGAAGGAGCGAAACAATTTTTTGATTATTTAAACGAGTATGCGCAGAAAGGTGAGCCACCAAGAATTTCTGTAAATGATGAACCTTTATACAAATCATTAACTGCAAAAGATAAAGAGTTTTTGCGTGTTCAATATAAAAAGTTTCAACCTCAGTTGGTTGCAATGGGGGCAACGTTTGAGAGCCTTAATGAGCAGTTAGTTGCTATTTTAAATTCGCCAACGGCTCATGATCCTAAAGATCCTCCTTTACGTTTAGCTCACGTGCTTACGCAGGCTGCCTTAATTGATGGCAAGCTAAAAACACTGGAAGATACTGCCAAAGAGGATAGAGAAGCATATCTGGAAAAAGAACAAGCGCAAAAAGAAAAAGAAGTTACTTCCGAACCGCTTATCACTAAAGGTGAGGACGTTGGCAAGAAAACACTGTTTGGAATGCTTAGCGAATTAAAGCTTTCTAAATCAGTTGATGATTTCTTGCAAGTTAAATTCCAAAATTACTTAAAAGCTAATTTATCTCCAGATGTATGGAAACAGTTACCCAAAAAAGAGGGTACTGATGAATTGGATCTGGATCCAAAGCATCTGCCATATGGGGCTCTTCATAAAGATAGTGAAGAAGTAGTAATGTATAAACAGCTAATCAATTCGCTGCATTATATGCGAGTAGGTTTGAAAGAGCTTGAGGCATTAAATAACACCGCGGATCCTACCAATATTTTCACGCGCACCTGGCATCTGTGGGGAGCCTTTAGTGCTTTACTCCAAAACATTAATACGAGTAAATTCCATTTGCTTGAAGCTGCTGGAAATCCAGGATTAAAGGCAATTCTTCAAGAAGGACTTGATTTGCTTGCGCCGATAAAAAATATTCCTGTCCTTGGTGATTATGTAAAAGAACCTATGACAAAAAGTTCAAGCTATTTAACAGCGTCTAATGAAGCTCCTCAGATTGATGTGATTCAGGCCTGGAAAGATCAGCAAAAAATTGTAGAACGAGGCTTAGCCTCCCCTAAGGTTTCTCCATCTGAAGTGGCGGAGGATACGGTTGAAGTGGCGGAGGATACGGTTGAAGTGGTGGAGGGTACGGTTGAAGTGGTGGAGGGTACGGTTGAAGTGGTGGAGGGTACGGTTGAAGTGGTGCAAGCACCTCAACAACAGGCTCCTGCTCCTCAGAAAACCGAGTACGTGCAACTAATTGCAGAAAAATTATATCAATTACCTGTAGCACTTAATCGCCTTAAAGGTGTCGATAATGCTTCTTTATCTTCGGATGAAGAGGTGAAAAAGCAAATTAAAAGCTTTGTTGATGGTTTAAATGGTTTGTCATTTGGACCTGGCTCCGCAAATAAAATATTAAATACCATTACCAAATTTCAAATGCAGATTTCAGAAATTGGCGCCTTAAGCCATGATTTAGCGATGGCTCGCCTGAAAGAAATTCGCTCTGAATTTGGTGCAATTTTTATGGAAGCTGCGGATAGTGCTGAATTTCATTTAGGCTTAAAACCAGGAACGTATGCTGATGTCGTTAAAGAACGTTTTGATCGCTTTTACGAATCACTTATAGTCAATGTGTCTACTGAGTTTAAAAGAGACCAGGATGGGCTTGCATTGCTACTGGATCTCTCTGATACCCAAAAACGTTTAGCGAGAGAAGAAAAACGACAAAATCACATAATAGCGTCGGATCCTGCTGGTGTTGCTCGTGAAAAGCTAACTAGTGCTCATTATGATGAGTTCGCTAGACGAATTCGCGTTTTTGATTCTTTGGAAGCGACTAATAATGCATGTGATGCTCCTAGCTCGGTACTTGCCAATGAGTATTTATGGTTAAAAGACAGAGCAGTAAGTGCTTATGATGAGATTCAACCTTTATTAGCCGAAGTTGACCCAAAATTTACAGCTGATTTTATGGATAATGTTTCTGATGAGTTCGATTTACAGGACGTGTTGGCACAAGTACTTGCTGTACAAGATAAAATTCTTCAACCAGTAACTACATTTGAAAAGTTCCAACTTTTAGTACGAGAATCTGATTTTCAGTCTGAAGAAGATCAGAAGAAGTTTTTAGAGTATTATGCAGAACTTCAACCCTATCTTAGCAAAGTAAATTATGCATATAATTTTAGTTCTTATTTAAGAGAATTACAGGATCCTGCGGATTTCAAAGCTCAAGGAGAGAAAATAGTTGCTGAAGCACCTAAATTGCAGGAGTTAATTAAAGGGCTTGAGGATGCAAAAGAGCTAAAAATAAAATTATGTGACGAGCGTATCGGCCACCTTAAGGCTATGATCAAGAACCAGGAAGAGGTAATCGGCCCTCAAAGAATAGCTGCATTTAAAGAGAAACTCTTTAGTAACTATGTAAATGCTAATTTAAAAAGTGCTTTAGAGGCTCAGCTTGGCCCTAACGCAGAAGCCTTTTTTCAATATATTTTGCCTGAGCTCGCTAAAAAGCAGGCTGCAATAATTGATGGAATTGAAATGACTCAGGATATGGAGGCGGTAATTGCACAGAGAGTTATTGGAGCTTCTACAAACATTATCGCTGAGCAAAAAGAATCATTCAAAGCAATGCAGTTTGAGCAACAGGCGCAAGCAGCTGTTAAAAAATCAGCAGGGGAGTCTCTTGGTTTTTATACAGAGGCATTTCTTAAGGCGATACAATCTGATTATAAGCAAGAAAAAGCAGTTGCTCTTAATGGGGTTGAGTTCAATGAGAAGATGGGTGAGCAAATAGCTGCTTCTGTGAGTACTGTAGTTCCCATGGTGCTTGAGATAAATCAAGAGTTACAGGGTTCTTTGTCTAAGTTAAACAAAACCTTAGAAACAGTAAACAGTTTAATTGAACAAGAACAAGCTCTTGCAGAAGACAACCCATGTAGAGCAAAAAAACTGGCTCTATTAACTGAGCTTAAAGAAGAACTGACACAACTTGATGTGAGTAAGGAATCAAATAAAGCTGATTTTGTAAATAAGGCTAACGCTCTTGCAGAAGAACGCATAACAACAGCAGTAAATTACGATGCAATCATTAATATCTATGATGTACTTAATGAATTAAAAGAAAAGATTACAACTGCATCGATGGCGCCAGAGGAAAAAGAAAAACGACTAAAAGCAATTTCTGCGATTCAGGACGGATTAGCTGATGAAACTTCGTTACCTTTTGAGCGATTAGAACAGGCGCTGAGTAGGCTAAGTGCTGCATCAGAGCAGAATGTATTAAGAAGTGCTAATCATTACTTAGTGGGTGATGCTTATAAAGGGCAACTGTTTGATAATCATTTAAATGTTACTCTGGCAGAGCAAATGCGAGGAGAGTTGGGTCCTTATACTACTGCGTTTATCCAACAGGTTAGTTCGGATTTTATGACTAAAAAGTCTGAAATAATTCAGGATTTAGCGGTTGATGATCAAACAGAAGCACAACTTGTAGAGAGGTCTAAACCACATTGGACTAATGTTTGTTCTAAGAATCAGGATGCAAAAGATTTATGTACGTTACTGAATCAATCTTTAAAAACCATCAGTCGTGTGATTGAAGAGGAAGAGCGTATAAATAAAGAAAACCCAGGTAATCCAGGACGAGAAGAAAAAATCAATCAATTGAAAAAATATCAAAATATTCTCGCGAATGGAGATAATATTCCTGAGCACGAACGAATGCAATATTTACAAAGACGCAACGCAGAAGTACAGACTTTCTTAGCACGCGTACCGCATTATGATGCGATCATTAAAGTACACGATAGCCTTAATGAGATGAAATCTTATGTGAATAGCAAAGAAACTTCGGTGCTCATTAAAGACAAAAAAATAGAGGAAATCGCTAAGATGCAGGCAATGTTAGAGGTTGACTCGAAAGAACCCTCTGAACGTTTGGCTGATGTCAAAAGTCATGGCTTGAGTAATAGCTGTCAGGAAGTACTGCATCAAAATTCGGATAATCCATTTGTTAAGTTGATTAAAAAGTTTGTTTCCTTCTTTACTGGACCGACTCAGGAAGAGACGATGATGTCTTCATTCAAACAACGTTTGCAGGATATTAAAGTTCCTGCTGTAGAAGCGCCACAGGAGCAAAGTAATATTAATCTTGGGATGTAGTATTTTTTATAGGGACTGGTATTAGGCTTGTGGGTTGGGCTATGGCCGAACCCACAATTTATAAGTGGTCTGGGATATTAATGCTTTTTAGCAAAAAACCATGGGATTAGAACAAATAAAATCAAACCTCCCACGAGGAACGATTCAAATAGGAACACATCACCGATAGGAATTTGTGATGGGGGCGCAAAGCCAACTAACATCGCACTCAGGCAACACAATATACCTAATCCAGAGATAAACCACATCATCTTGTTTCCACCAGGTACCTTATAACCACGAGGCTGATCCGGTCTGGAATATCTAAGTTTAATCGCTGCTGCAAACATAATGACATAAACCAATAAAGCCATTTGCGCACTTAAATCACTCAACATCCAATAGGCTGCATTAATGGAATTCAATAAAATAAAAACAGTACTTAATACAGTAACAATAATTGCTTGTGTAAATAAAATTGTAGTTGGTGCCCCATACTTATTAGTTCGGGCAAATCTCGCGGGTAAAGAACCATCACGAGCGGACACAAGCAAACCTTTGGTAGGGCCAATGATCCAGGCAGAGACACCGCTTAAACCGCCCAGAATGATTAACACTGCAATGACAGAGGTCATCCACGGCATATGATAAGACTTAAAGAAAACGGCATAGGCATCAATCAGGCCTGATACAACACTTAGGTTATCATTAGGTACTACGACAACAATGGCTAAGGAACCTAATGAAAGAGTAGAGATGATTAAAATGGTTGAGTATAACAAAGCTCTAGGGTAGTCACGTTGAGGGTTTTTTACCTCTTCGGCATGCACTGCAGACATTTCCATCCCAATTAAGCCAAATAAAACTGCAGCAAATAAGGAAAGATTTCCTAATGACTCAAAGTTGGGGAACCATGATGAGGGATAGTCGACTGCCATTGGTTTACCTTGGAGCGCCCACATGAGTGCTAATCCAATAATCAACAACATAGGGAGAACCGTGCCTATAGTTGCACCGACAATGCTTACAATACTCGATACCTTCATGCCAAAGCAGTTTAAAAAGGTAAACAGCCAAAAAAGGCCAATAACCGTACCTAATAAATAAAATTTATTGTTTCCAAGCTCAGGGGCAATTAAATAAGAGAGGGTGGCGGCAATAAAAGCAAGTATAGTGGGGTACCAAACAACGTTGTAGATCCATTGTAACCAAATCGTAATAAAGCCAGCTCGTTTACCAAAAGCTTCTCTAACCCAAACGTATAATCCACCTGTGTTAGGATAAGCTGTGGCTAGTTCCGCTGCTACAAGAGCAACAGGAATAAAAAAGGCAAATGCAGCAATCACATAATAGGAAACTAATGATAAACCCAGTTTGGCGCTAATCGGTAAGGTACGTAAGCTATCAACAGCAATTACGTTAATCATTACCAATGAAAAAACGCTCAAAACTTTTTTTGGTTGACTCATGATTAATCCTTAACGTACAAATAAATCATTAGGTGGCTTGGGTACAAAGCTTTTAATTAAGGATTAAGAAAGCAAAAAATTCTCCACGCACCTAGTTGAATTCATAGTAAATAAGCAGTCGCGCAGTATAACAGTGGGGGGTAGCTAAGACAATAACCAGGGGGGAAAAACATTGGGTCATATTAAAAAAAGATCGTGCAGCGGTGATTCAACCTATATAAGAAAACCTAGTTGCAAGCAACCAGGTTATAAAGGAATGATATTTTTACGTAGCCTTGAACGGAGCGTGGTGCAATACGAGACTTTTGTGGTACTGAAGAAAAACCCGTATTGCGACTGCGTCTAATACGGCTACGTTTTTTAAATATTAAGCGATGTTTCTTAATACGTACTGCAGAATTCCACCGTTTTTGTAGTATTCCAATTCATCAGCAGTATCAATACGGCACAGTGCTTGAATTTGCTCAGTCTTACCATTAGTACGTTCTATAGTCACATTAACCATAGCACCAGGAGCTAATGAGTCAGAAACATCAATACTGATGCGCTCATCGCCAGTAAGCTCGAGTGTTTTACGTGTCATATCTTGAGTAAACTGCAAGGGTAATACGCCCATACCAATTAAGTTAGAACGGTGAATACGCTCAAAGCTTTCAGTAATTACCGCTTTAACACCAAGTAGGTTAGTACCTTTTGCAGCCCAGTCTCTTGATGAACCAGTACCGTATTCTTTACCTGCAATGACAACTAAGTCATGATGATCTTTTTGATAAAGCATTGCGGCATCATAGATTGGCATTACATCACCAGTAGGAATATAACGAGTAATGCCACCTTCTTGACCAGGAGTCATTTCGTTACGAATACGAATGTTTGCAAAAGTTCCTCGCATCATCACTTCATGGTTACCACGGCGTGAACCATAGGAGTTGAATTCTTTCTCGCTAACGCCTTTCGACTTCAAATACAGGCCCGCAGGGGAGTTGGCTTTAATTGAGCCCGCGGGAGAAATATGGTCCGTAGTAATGGAGTCACCAAAAAGAGCCAGGACATAAGCTTGCTTAATTGGCTTAATTGGATCTGGAGTCTCTTTTAAGTTATCAAAGAATGGAGGATGTTGAATGTAGGTTGAATCTGCATTCCATTCATAAGTTTTGCCTGTACTGGTCTTGATTGCTTGCCAGTGTGCATCACCTTGGAATACTTCTGCATATTCTTTACGGAACATACCACCAGTAACTTTAGAAACTTCAGCTGCAATTTCTTCGTTTGTTGGCCAAATGTCTTTCAAGAATACATCATTGCCTTTATTGTCTTTGCCAATAGGCTCTTTGCCTAAATCAATGCAAGTAGTTCCACAAAGCGCATAAGCAACAACTAATGGAGGAGAAGCCAACCAGTTTGTTCTTACTTGCGGATGTACACGACCTTCAAAGTTACGGTTTCCAGATAATACAGAGGCAACAACTAAATCATTATCGCTGATTGAATGTGAAATCGCATCAGGAAGAGGACCGGAGTTACCAATACAAGTAGTACAACCATAACCAACCAAGTTAAAACCTAATTGATCCAGGTAAGATTGCAAACCAGCATGGTTTAGGTAATCGGTTACCACTTTAGAACCTGGTGCTAATGACGATTTAACCCAAGGTTTACGTTGTAATCCTTTTTCGATCGCTTTTTTAGCAACAAGACCTGCAGCCATGAGCACGCTTGGGTTTGATGTATTGGTACAGCTAGTAATTGCAGCAATCACTACATTTCCATGTTTCATTTCAAAGTCATGACCTTTTACTGGGAATGACTTATCTTTTTCTTGTTCTTTACCTGCTTCTTTTAAGAAGGCAGCAAATTCAACAGGCAATGTGTGTAGATTTACTTTATCTTGTGGGCGTTTTGGACCAGCTAAAGAAGGTTCAATCGAGCCTAAATCTAATTCTAAGGTATCAGTAAATACTGGATCTTCACTGTCTTTGTCGTACCACATACCTTGAGCTTTTGCATACGCTTCCACCAGAGCAATTGTGTGCGCATCACGGCCTGTTAATTCAAGGTAACGAATAGTTTCTTTATCCACTGGGAAGAAACCACAGGTAGCACCATATTCTGGAGCCATGTTGGAAATGGTTGCACGGTCAGCAAGTGGTAAATCACTTAAGCCTGGGCCGTAGAATTCAACAAATTTGCCTACAACACCTTTCTTTCTCAACATTTGAGTTACTGTGAGTACTAAGTCAGTTGCGGTGATGCCTTCATGCATTTTGCCATGTAATTTAAAGCCAATAACTTCTGGAATTAGCATCGATACTGGTTGGCCTAACATAGCTGCTTCAGCCTCAATACCACCAACGCCCCAGCCTAAAACGCCTAAGCCATTGATCATTGTGGTATGAGAGTCAGTACCAACTAAGGTATCAGGATAAGCGTATAATTGACCGTCGTCACTGCTGCTCCATACAGTCTTACCTAAGTACTCTAGGTTTACCTGATGGCAAATACCTGTTCCAGGAGGAACAACTTGGAAGTTGTTGAATGCTTTTTGGCCCCAACGTAAAAACTCATAACGCTCGTTGTTACGTTCCATTTCAATTTCGGTATTAATTGTTAATGAATCACTAGTACCGAATTTATCAACCATAACGGAATGGTCAATGACCAAATCAACTGGAGATAACGGAGAAATCTTGTCAGGGTTGCCACCCATTTTAACAATTGCTGCACGCATCGCAGCTAAGTCAACAACAGCAGGAACCCCTGTAAAGTCTTGCATCAGTACGCGAGCGGGTCGGAATGCAATTTCATGCTGTGATGTTTTTTTGTCTAGCCACGCAGCAATCGCTTCAATGTCTTTGGTGGTTACGGTGTTGTTGTCTTCAAAACGTAATAGGTTTTCGAGAAGTACTTTAAGAGAGTAGGGAAGACGGCTAACCCCTTTTAAATTTTTATTTTCAGCTTCTTTTAAGCTGTAGTAGTTATAGGTCTTTCCATCTACGTGTAATTGACACTTCGTGGATAGACTGTCGTGGCCAACTTTCATAAAAAAAACTCCTGGAATTAAAAGTTGAATCATAGCTCAAATTTTAGAATTTTTCATGCGGCTGCATCATGAAAACAAAGAAAATGTGGGCTTTAAGAGCTACGGGAGGAGTTTTATTTGGATTACAGTTTTTCTGTAATCCAAGGTGTTCTTTTTTTATACCGGCATGTGTTGACGTTCTTGAGTGCTTTGTAACATATCTTTTTGCTGTTCCTGCAGCATACTTACCCCTGTGTCAAAAATAAGCCGTTCTTCAACCTTTTTCTGAGTTGGATCGAGCATTTCCGGTACGCATAAAGCAAATAGGCTAGGGGCTAAAACTGTAATACCTATTGGGAGCAGGATTGTTGCAATTAAGGGGGTAAAAGTAAACGCTGCAAATGAGGCCAGGATCAATGCGGCTCCGACTATTGTTCCTATTCTGGAACCATAATATTTCCCCGGGCTAGGTTTATAGTACTCGTCTACGCCCACAGGATAATAAACTTGATTAAAATAACTATCCATATAAGATTGCGCTCTAGTCGAGTTATTTAAACAAGCATAAAGCGTTTTGGCAAATCGATGATATTGTAATAAAACGTCATTTTTATCGGCTCTTGATAAGGTCTTTTTTGAATCAAGCGCGGTGGTAAAATCACTTATTCTCTGGTCTAACATTAGTATGAATATCTCGTTATTTTCAACGCTACTTTGCAAGAGCAACTGTTTTGCATCGTTGATTTTCTGTTCAACCTGGGTACGAGTTGGAGTGTGACTAAATAAAGGATAAGTCATCAGTGGTTCCTCCTATCTTTTTGATAAAAAAAGAGTATCATCTGTGTTTAAATGCGGATAGATCTCTTTACAAAGTTTTACGCTTAAGTAATATTTATTAACGCGGTCTTAATCGTCTTTGCAGTTGGTTTGCAGTGCATAGGGATATCGCTACGAGGAGTCGTAGTAACGAAGGAGTGTGGGATGCTGGATTTAAATAATATAGCTTTAAGCTCATTGTTTATGCTTAATAGCCAAGAGAGTATTGAGCAGGAACAAATAACCGAAACTCAAGACAATGGGTTGCAAGACGATGATTCAATTGATCCTGGCACCTTTCTATTTTTATTAGCGCAAGTCACCCCTGAGTTTGTTGATGAAACTCAAAAAGATTCAGCAAAATCAGATTCGGTAAATTTTATTGAATTAGAAACTGCAAAAAGTAAATTAGCTCAAGAATCTAATCCTGAGCCGTTGAATACAGAACTTAATGCTAATTTAGAAGATAATGTTGCTGTAACTTGGATTAATTCTGAGTATTATCAAGCTGAACGAAATTCTAGCGCTGCTATTTCAGCTACAGAGGCAGGACAAATAGCGCAGGATACAGAGATTTCTAATAATCTTATTTCTGAGACACAAGCAATTCAAACTGAGGAGCACTCTTTGGCTGAGCTGTCTTCTTCTTTATTTGTAGTGGCACCAGATGCAGAGGTAGAAACTAATGAGCAAACGCAATTAAGTCCGCCTAATGTAGAGCCTGAATTAGTTAGCGATAAAGTGAGTTTGCAGGAGCTTGATGTACCCAAGCACGAGGCTGCAAGTGTAGATGTGGAAGAGGGTGGTCAGCGCAGGAATGCATTACCAATAACGTCAGCTCCCCCCGCTAAGGATCTCTCTTCCATAGAAGAAGATATTAAGTATGTTGAATCCTCTGATTTTGATATTGAAAACCTACCTCAATCTAAAACGGAACAACAACATTCTGAGTTTTCTTTTTCTCAAGCAGAGATAAATTCACCGGAGCACTCAGGAGCAGTTGAGCGTTCTTTAGCGAGCCATGTAATTAGTAATCTAGAGTCCAATTCGGCTGTCAGCTCGAAACAGCTCGAGCGGAGTAGTTCTACCCCAACAGCGCTTTCTATTCCATTGGATATTGACGATCCGCAGTGGTCAAAGCAATTTTCTGAGCATGTAATGTGGTTGGGACAACAAGGGATTAAAAACGCTACTATTAGAATACATCCCGAAGATTTAGGGCCTTTAGAGATCAATATTAAAGTGATTAACGATTCAGCATCGGTAAATATTATTAGCCAAAGCCAGCAAGTTCGAGATGTTATTGATCAGTCTGTTTCTCGATTACATATAATGATGGCAGAACAAGGTCTTACTTTGTCTGAATTTAATGTTGATTCTGATGAAGGTACACACCAGTTTGCACAACAGCATGAAGGTTCTTCTCAAGAAGAGGCTGGTTACTTAAATGAAGCCGAAGAGGACGGAGTGTTTACTCCGGTAAAAAATAAGGCGAAGCCTCAGGGTGTGATCGATTATTTTGCTTAGAATGTGGGCTGGGCTGAAAAGCCCAGCATCCGGGGTAACACGAATTAGGTTTTCTGGGCTTTTCAGTCCAGCCTAACTCGGGAATAAATACGGTTAAACTCTTATCTACGACAACTACGGTTGCATCGTATAACACGTCCAGTCCAACGATCTACTAAGCAATTTTGACGACAACCATGACCGACGTATCTCCAGCCCGTCCAACGAACACTTCTGTGACGGTGGTGGACTTGAACACGAGGTCCAACGTAAACACGAGGCCCAACGTAAACACGAGGCCCAACGTAAACACGAGGCCCAACGTAAACAGGTGCATTGGTATGATAGCCTACAAAATAAGCAAGTTGTTGTCCGCCTAAGGGCGATGTTGGCGAGGTTGCAGCCTTAGTAGTGTTGTATAGTCCTCCGCCAATTAAGAGTATAAAAGAAAAAAGAAGTATCGATAAAGCTTTACTGTTTTTAGTTTTTGCTCGTTCCATGATTGAGGTCCTTTTTGGTTATTCAATGAAATTATAGACCATAAAATGAAATGATTAATTTTTTCACAGGTGATTTTAATAATGAATAAAAAGACAATATTAATAACGGGTTGCTCAAGTGGTATTGGATTAGATGCGGCGCAAGCGTTACAAAAAAGAGGATATCAAGTAATCGCTTCATGTAGAAAAAAACAAGATCAACAACGGCTTATTGCTTTAGGTTTAGATACGATTCTTTTAGATGTAAATGACTCAGATTCAATTAAAACTGCCTTTGCTGAAGTGCTCACTAAAACAGGTGGTCGATTAGATGTCTTAATCAATAATGCAGGTTATGGGCAGGTAGGTGCCTTAGAGGATATACCTCGTGAGACATTACGCCAGCAATTTGAAACGAATGTTTTTGGCTTGATGGAACTTAGTGCATTAGCAATACCCGTAATGCGTCAACAGGGACAAGGGCGGATAATTAATATTAGTTCCATCCTTGGCATTATAAGTATGCCTTTTCGTGGTGCATATAATGCATCCAAGTATGCAGTTGAGGGTATAAGTGATACTTTGAGATTGGAGCTTAAGTCTTCGGGGATCAAGGTAATTGCGATAGAGCCTGGACCTATAGAGAGTCGTTTTCGTGACAATTGTGTTGAGAGTACCAATACAACCCCTCTTCCAGAAACAAGTTATTTTAAGGCACAATACAGCAAACTTATTGAGGCACATAAACAAACGGGATCTAATTCATTTTTTACTAAAACGCCGGAGGCAGTGATTACTAAGTTGATTCATGCAATTGAGTCTAAACGACCACGTGCAAAATATCCTGTTACGTTTCCTGCGCACTTTATGGTTTTTTTAAAACGTATATTAAGTACAAAAATGTTGGATAAATTTTTGTTACGTGCATCGAAAAGAGAGGTATCTTAAGCGCAAGGGGTTTATTTTTCTTGCTATAAAGACACTTGGTTGCAATTGACTTAATTTTATACATATATCTTATGACATAGCAGGCTCTACACGTTGATGTTTCGTGATTTTTCGTTAACCCCAGAGACACTACCATTAAGTTAAGAAATTTTGCTACAACTTATAAATATAATCCATAGCCGACTGTGAGGTGCCAGCAGAGATATGCATAAGATGCAGTTGCAAATAATCAGGCTATGTCAAATAGATGTTCGGGCGTGTTATTGTGTTATTAATTGAAGCCACCAGAATCTAATTTTTATACAAAAGAGAAGAAAACACACAAATTTTTTGCTAATATCTGAAATGTGTTAAAACTTATTAATCCTCAAGGAAGTTATACTATGAAAAAAACAACAATGGCTGTAGCTGCCTTGTTAACTGTGCTAGCAGTACCTGTACTATCTGTTGCTTATGCTGATGAAGCTACAACAGCAGCTAGCTGCAAAACGTGTAAAGGTTGTGCAGGTAAACATGATTGCAAAGGGTGCACAGGCTGTAAAGGCGATGCTGGTTGCAAAGGGTGCAAAGGGTGCGCTGGTGAGAGTCACTAATTCTTATTCTTCAAGAGGTAGTTTACTGCCTCTTTTCCTTCCTTCACATAAGTAACAGCGCTAATACCCTTAACGATTTATACAGCATATGCTTGAAAAATTGGTGGTTTTGTTTATTTTCACCCCTTTGTGAGGTTATAATGGTCAAATTGATTTTCGTTAGGTTTCTTAATGCATCCTGATCTTGTAGACTTGTTTAATCAACTAGGTTATGCAAAAACACCTGGGCTGTGCCATGGTTTGGCAATTCGTTGGATTGAAGCCTGCCTGCTTAACGAAGAGCATTTATTTTTAGCGCGTTTGGAAGCAATTCTTGCTCGAGGTGTTGCTATTAAAAAAGATTTTGCTCGTGTGAAAGCTAAAAAAGGAAAGAATTTAACTGAAGAAGATTTAACCTGTTTTGAGGTGATGGGATTTTTTGACAGCCTTGCCTTTTTTCAAACTCCTGCGAGGTATGCAAAATTTAGTGGCCAAAGTGTGGCTCAAGGGAATGTTGATTTATTTTCATCTTTAGCCTCTTCACGCAAGATACATGAGCGTGGCGGGCTGAGCAACGTATACTCAACATCAAATCTTTATTATCGGGAAGAAATAAAAAGCTATTTTGATGATTTAACTAATTTAATCGATGTTTTAGACATTCCTGCTGATGAAACTATTGGTTTTTTATTATCTAGTTTAACTCATAGTATTGCTTTGACGTACTCAAAGAACAGAGGATGGTCCTTTATGGACAGCAATCAATATCCTCCCAAATTGGTACGTACTGACGAACTGCCTCAATTACTTGCCCAAGCTTTTTTTTTGCCAATAGAAGAGAATCAACTCGCATTTACGACTCGAGTAATAACCACCCGAAATAACCCCAAATTAGCAACGCTGACAGATACCTTTAATCAATTGGAGCAAAGGTATTTATTAACTGAAGAGAAGGTAGTAGGTAAATCATGTTCATCAATATTGGCCCAACTTTTGGTGCTTGATAATGAGTCTCAAAAATTCGGGCAGTTAATGCGATTTTACTTCGACTTAAGTGAGTTAACTGATGATAGTGCTGCACTCGTATATATTGCCGCTGAATGCGGGAATGTAGACGTTCTCGTGGAGCTGGCTAAACATGGTGTGGATCTAAATCAACCCGCGTTTGGTGGAGAGACACCACTGTATGTTGCTGCTTTCTATGGACATGCAGCAATTGTTGCGCAATTAGCTCAGTATGGTGTTGATTTGAACCAGTTACTATTAGGTGGCACACCTCTATATATTGCAGCTACATTAGGGCATGAAGAGGTAGTGGCGGAACTAATTAGACATAATGTTGATATTGATCGTCCATCAACAGAGGGGACAACTCCTCTTTTTATTGCTGCCCAAGAAGGCCATCGTTCGATAGTGGAATTGTTACTAAAACAAAAAGCCAATTTGAATCTGTATTTAACTAAATCTGCAGATGAGTTAAGTTATTTTTCGTCCTGGAAAAAAGATGATCGAGTTATTAGCAGAATGAATGACTTTGTTATGCAGAAAGTTCTTAATGAAACATCAGAAAATAAGGATGTAAAGCTTTATAAACTCTTTAGATGGCTAATCAGTTCATTTAGCGAAATGCCTGAAGGCGGTTCCACGTGGTTCTATAATCTATTTAAATCGATAACAAGTTTTTTGTTTTATTGTTTTTATGGGGATACGCCTATTCAAGTATCTCCCTACGAGATTGCCCTCATTATGGGGCATCATGATATTGCTGAGTTACTTGATCCTCGACAGCCACAGATAAGATTATCATTGAATAGTGAGTCATTCTTCCCTGCTCATCAAAATGCTTCTGAGCATATTCCAGTAAATGAGCAAACTAAATTTATTGATGGGGTTTTTCTCTAAATCAATCAAACTAGTTAATCTGTACTATACTTTACATGCAAATCACAATAAGCGGAGCTATTGCATGTCCCCCACGGCAAGAATGTATATAAGCAAGATGATATTGAAGCCATCAATCATTATTACATGGAGATTATCAACGCAATGCCTAATATTGTTTATTGGGTTGATATGGAATGCAATTTGAAGGGGTGTAATAGTAATTTTCGCGATTTATTAGGTTTGAAAAAGTTAAAGGATTTTAAAGGCACTCCCTATCAAAAAATGGTTGAGTTTGGCCATTGGGATGAAGCACGGATTGAGGCTTTAAAATTAGAAGATATGAAAGTACTCTTTTCCGGCGAATCACAGCATCACATCGAAGAAGAACCTATTCAGAACCAAAATGGTAAAGTGTTTTATTTTCATACGTCACGAGTGCCTATTTTTGATTTACAAAAAGAGGTCATTGGTTTGGTCGTTGTCTTAACTGATGTGAGTATGAGTAAAGAACTTGCTGCATCGACATCTCTCATTGAAGATGCAGAAGAAGTAAAAGCCGCTGTAAAAGAAGGGCACCTACCTACTGTACTGATGGTTGAGGATAATGTAATTGCCCAAAATGTTGAAAAAGCATTACTTACCTCCCTAAATTGCCATGTGGATATTGCTGAAACAGCTGATAACGCGGTGAAGTTGTTTCAACCTGGAAAATATGACTTGGTTTTGATGGATATTGGTTTAGAAGACTCATCAGGCTATATCGTGGCAAAGCAATTAAGACAAAAAGAAAAAGATACAAAATTTCATGTGCCCATTATTGCTTTAACGGGGTATGAGGCCGATGTAGTCAAATACGATTGTCAGCACTATTTTATGGAAGGGGCAATTAGTAAGCCTTTAACTAGTGAGCAAGCAGAGCAAATTATCAAGCATTATGTCTATCATTTGGATGTGCCTGTTCGTGGTTTGAAGAGCATTTAGCATATGCTATGATGATTTTATTTTAGTAATTGCTCAGAGCTTAAAAAGTAAGTCACTTATCTTAAGTTTCCTATTTTACAAAATACGTTCGAATGACCGTAGTCATTCAGTTTCTGTCCAATATGAGCTATTACCTACTTAATGGTGAAACGACCCCTATGAACGGAAATTCCAAACGTATATTATCTTTAGACGTGTTTCGTGGTTTAACTATGGCGTTAATGGTATTAGTGAATAGCCAGGGAACTCACGAGGCTTATCCTTTGCTCGATCATGCTGTTTGGAACGGATGTACTTTTGCCGATTTGGTTTTTCCATCCTTTTTATTTATTGTCGGGGTAACAACGGTTATTAGTTTAAAAAGACAGGTAGTAGCAAATGCCCAAGTATCTTTGGATGTGTATAAAAATATTTTTAAACGCAGCGCATTGCTCTTCTTATTTGGGCTCTTTTTAAATGCTTTTCCTTTACACTTTGATTTTGCAACCATTCGTATTTATGGAATCCTACAACGGATTGCGATTTGTTATTTTGTGTGCTCGCTTCTTTATTTAAATACTTCAGTTAGAACTCAGAGTGTTCTCTTTGTGGCTATCCTTCTCAGTTATTGGTACCTGATGGCTTTTGTTCCAGTTCCCGGAGGAATAGGGGAGCCATTAAGTATGACAAATAATTGGGTGCTTTATATTGATCAACAACTTTTAGCACCACCACATTTTTATAAAAACTTTGATCCAGAAGGTTTATTGAGCACAATTCCTGCAATAGCGACTACTTTGGCCGGACTCTTGACGGGAAACCTGTTACTTACCTCATTTAGTAAACAAAAGAAATGTACTTTAATGGTGTTGGCCGGATTAGTTTTCCTGGTATTGGGCTGGTTTTGGAGCTATAGCTTCCCCATTAATAAAAATTTATGGTCTAGCTCTTTTGTTTTATGGGTGGGAGGCGTATCTCTTTGGGTCTTTGCTTTGTGTTATTACGTGATCGATATTCTGGGCTACAGTAAATGGGCTTTACCCTTTAAAATTTTTGGAATGAATGCGCTACTTATTTTTATTTTCCATGTACTGTTACTTAAGTTGCAAGCCGTATTCAATGTCACTATGCCCGATGGAACTTCGGATAATTTGCGCGTAGCAATTTCTGAGTATTTATTTGGCAGCTTTAGCCAAGAAAATGCTGGGCTCTTTTATTCGTTAGTTTTTCTTTTCTTAAATTTTCTTTTCGCGGCGTTTTTGTATCGGCGGAAAATGTTTTTTAAATTATAGAGTTGTAGTGACGAAAGCTCAAATTACCGCGGCTTGACCGCGGTATCCAGCGGTCGTATCGACTCCTTCATTGCGATCACGATGGAGCGTTAACGCTAATTTGTAATATGCTTTTTTTATTTCCTTATCAGTAGCATTTTTTTAACACCTAATCGTTCATAATAATTCATGCGTAATTTATCCTTGTTTTGTAATTACAAATAGTAGACTTATCCAAAAGGTACATATCGTTTTAAACGCGAAGATATGTTTTAGCTTGCACATCATATGTGCAGGTCAATAATTGGGCAATATTGTTTTTTGCTTCATATATTGTCATCTTATATGATTTGGCTATAATTAAAGGTTGAATTTATTAAACTGAAGTTAATGGAGTTGTTTTAGATGCCAATTTATGAATACCAATGTACAAATTGTCATCATCATTTTGATTTAATGCAAAAAATCAGTGATGAACCTGTTAAGCAATGTCCAGAGTGTGGAAAGGATACGGTAATTAAACTGATTTCTGCAGCGGGTTTCCAGTTAAAAGGAACTGGGTGGTATGCTACTGATTTCAAAAATAAAAGCAGTACTTCCTCAACTACATCTACAAGTAAAGAAACTACTCCTGCAAAAGCTGATACTAAATCGACAAGTACGGACTAGGTAGTATTTTCAGAGTTTTTGGTAATGGTTCCAAATCTTAATAAAATTAAATAGGCGGTTTTTATGCGTACACACTACTGTTTGGGAGTGGATGAATCTAGTTTAGGTAAAGAAGTTACTGTGTGTGGGTGGGTACATCACCGACGTGATCATGGAGGTGTAATATTCCTAGATATCCGCGATCGCACAGGTTTAGTACAGGTGGTATACGAGCCAGAAAATCAAGACATTTTTGCCATAGCAGAAAAACTCCGTTCTGAGTTTGTTGTAGCCATTACCGGGGTAGTACGCAATCGACCTGCAGGCATGATCAATGAGGCTATGGCTACAGGACGCGTTGAAGTTCTAGGCACTAAACTGGAAATTTTAAACCAATCGCCAACCCCACCATTCTTACCGGATGATTTTCAAACAGTAAATGAAGACTTACGCTACAAATATCGCTACATTGATTTGCGTCGTCCATCAATGCAAGCGAAGCTGCAA
Source organism: Legionella lytica (assembly GCF_023921225.1). Taxonomy (NCBI): domain Bacteria; kingdom Pseudomonadati; phylum Pseudomonadota; class Gammaproteobacteria; order Legionellales; family Legionellaceae; genus Legionella; species Legionella lytica. The sequence goes on along the minus strand of NZ_CP071527.1, from coordinate 2,016,887 downwards.
TTAAGACATCAATTAAACACCTGTATGCGCAATTACTTGAATCAACAAGGCTTTCTAGATATTGAAACGCCTATGTTGACCAAAGCAACTCCTGAAGGCGCACGCGACTATTTAGTTCCATCCCGAGTGCACCCAGGTGAGTTTTATGCATTACCACAATCACCCCAGCTGTTTAAGCAATTATTGATGGTGGCTGGTTTTGATAAGTACTACCAAATCGTTCGTTGTTTCCGTGATGAAGATTTGCGCGCAGATCGACAACCTGAATTTACCCAGCTTGATATCGAGATGTCCTTCATTGATGAAATGGACATTCAAAATTTAATTGAAGGGTTGCTAAAGCTTGTATTTAAAGAAATCCTTAATGTTGATTTGCCTGAAAAGCTACCGAGAATGGCATATGCCGAAGCAATGCGTCGTTTTGGTAGTGATAAGCCCGATATGCGTAATCCACTCGAATTGGTGGATGTTGCTGATCTGGTTAAAGAATGTGACTTTAAAGTATTTACTAGCGCAGCCAATGATGCAGAATCTCGAGTTGTGGCATTAAAGCTTCCTAAAGGAAATGAGTTAAGTAGAAAAGAGCTGGATGATTACGGTAATTTTGTAGGCATTTACGGTGCGAAGGGCTTGGCTTACATCAAAGTCAACGATCGCAGCAAAGGGATGGAAGGCTTGCAATCGCCAATTCTTAAGTTCCTCTCTGAAGAGGTAGTTGACGGGATTCTTAATCGAGTTGAAGCTGAAACTGGGGATGTCGTATTCTTTGGTTCAGACAAGATTCATGTCGTAAATGAAGCGATGGGTGCTTTACGTATTAAATTGGGACATGATAGAAAGCTACTTAGTGATAAATGGGAGCTTTTATGGATTGTTGATTGGCCCATGTTTGAAATGGATCATGAAAACAATAGGTTACAAGCCATGCACCATCCGTTTACTTCACCAAAAGAGTTGTCTCCGGAATCATTATGTGCAAATCCTACTCACACTTTAGCTAAAGCTTATGATATAGTAATAAACGGCTATGAAATTGGTGGTGGATCCATACGTATTCATCAGTCCGATTTACAGAAGGCTGTATTTAATTTACTTGGAATTAATGAACAAGAAGCTCAAGAGAAGTTTGGCTTTTTACTCGATGCTTTACAATACGGGGCGCCTCCACATGGTGGTATTGCCTTAGGTATCGACCGTTTAGCGATGCTGCTTACTGACTCTACCTCAATTAGAGACGTAATCGCATTTCCTAAAACTCAAACGGCTTCCTGTCTTTTAACCAGTGCACCATCACCGGCTAATAGTGCACAGCTTAATGAATTAGGAATTAGACTTGCTCCAACTAAATCGACAAAATAATCTGTTTCGTCATAACGCCAGCGTTGTTTGCTGGTGTTATGCCTTTTTTATATTTTTCTTTTCGCTATGCTATTCTGGCTATTCTTTAGCGAAATCTGAGTCTGCACAAAAAAAATCCAGGCAGGTTGCGGTGTCAGTACAGAGACCTGCGAATTTTAGCGAATATTTAAGTCAGGAAAAAAATCGCCTCATAGTAGCCATTAAAGAGAGTAAGCAACATCTGCAACCTAAAGATGAAAAAGAATATCAAGTTAAATTGGGACAGGTATCGTCGATACTAAAAATGACCGCGGCCAAAATTGACAGCTTGAATGGGTTTCTCGACCAACAAAATATAGAACAAAATACCCTCAATCAACGTTTAAAACATTTACAACAATTACCCATAGTCAAAGAAGGGATTTCCATTGAAGAACGGGTGGCTAAGGTTGAAGTATTGCTGGCGATTAATAAGCAAGCAACGCAGCTAATCAATGATAACTTAGCCCTTGCAAAAGAATTTCATGAGGTACTTACGGAAGAAGGTAAGCATTTAGAGTTTTGGCACGCAAACTTTGTTTTAGAACAAAAACTGCTGCAAATTAAAGCCATAAAGGATAAATTAAATCAGGATTTAAGTAAGCTTTATCAAAGCGATCTGGCAAAGACTACTGGGAAAAAAGCTATTGTTCTCCGTGCTAACGATGCCGACTATGAAACAAGGTTGTTAGTAAATAACCAAAATATTGCTGCCATTCAATATGAGCTGAATGCGTTGAGTGCACAAAAAATGGTGGTTAGGGCAGATATGATTTATCTTAAAAGCCCAGATAGCAAAAACTTACAATTAGTCACTGATATTTATAAAGATGCGTTAAGCCAATACAGTAAAATAGCGAAGTCGCTGCAGCAAATTAACGTTTTCTTGAATTCAGAGGCGAATGGAATTAAAACGCCTGATCTTAAAAAAACAGTCAAAACATTAATGGATACTTTAGCGCTGCGCCTTAATGAAATTGCATTCCAAAAACAAGAAACCTTAAAAAAATTAGCAGATTATCAAGCGCAATTAAAACAATTAATTTCCTCCCGGCAAACACTCGCTGAATACAACATCAACAGCTGGCCTATTATTGTTAAAAAAATCGCTGCGATTCCCAACTTATTTTATAAATACATCAAAACGTTAAGCCTGAAGGTTTATGACAGTTATTTGTGGTTAACCCCCTTAGCTTTAACAATGTTTTGGGTTAGCCTGACTTTGATCGCAGGCTTATTCTATATGTTGAATCGCTTCTTAAAAAAGTGGCGTAGCGATAAAGAGCGTTCACGTTTGGCAGGCTATCTCCTCGATGGATTTTTAGTACTTGTAGAAAGAAATATACCTTATCTTTGCCTCACGGCGATGCTCATGATGATATTCTACGTGACGCATATTTCTTTTTCTAATTACCAGCTTGTACTGAAGCTTATTGCCGTATGGTTTACATTCCGCATAGCGATTTTAATTCCGCGTTTGGTTTTATTAGAGACACTGTCTGACTCTTCAGGTAAAGATGTTAAACTCTATTATCGCTTGAAGTGGCTTTTACTGTTTGGTGGCTGGACAACGGCACTGATGACTATTGGCCATTTATTACCCCTATCCATATTGATTCAGGATATTTTTAACCGCTTGTTTATGTTGTTTCTCTTAGCGGTATCTGTAGTAGGCTGGAAAAGTAGGGAGGTGGTGCGCTATCTAATCCATCCATTATTGACAAATAAGAAACGGTACGTGCTTAATGCGATTTCTTTGTTAATTATTTTAGTGCCTGTTACCGTATTTTCTACTGCGGTAATTGGTTTGTCAGGCTTTATTAACCTGGCTTGGACAATGAGCCAATATCAGGCTAACGTTCTTACTGTGTTAGTCACCTATATTATCGCTCGTGGCTTGCTTTTTGATGCGCTTGAGCTCTTTTCAGAATGGATGATTTCCTCGTTACGTAATGGTTGGTTATGGATCGAGGTTTTTTTAAAGCCGATTGATAGTATTTTGCGTATCGGCATGCTTTTTTTCAGCTTCAGTATGTTGTGTAACTTATTTGGTTGGAATTCTGATTCATGGGTTATTATTAGTTTAGAACGACTAATACAATCTACTATTGTCAATGTACCTGGGATTCATATTACCGTTGCTAGCACACTTGCCTTTTTAATTTTGTTAGCCATTTTCTTTTGGGCGGCAAAATGGACGCGTGAGTTTTGCTATCGTTGGTTATTTAAAAATACTAAAGACGTAGGTATCCGCAATAGTCTTTCTGTATTTAGCCAATATTCGGTGGTACTCATTGGTGGTTTTGTTACTTTACATGTTTGGGGGTTTGATTTTAGTGGTATGTCCATGATTATTGGGGGGCTTGCAGTCGGTATGGGTTTTGGCTTGCGCGACTTTGCTAGCAACATTGTTGGTGGATTAATGCTGTTGATTGAACGACCAGTTCGTGAAGGGGATTTAATTACTATTGGTGACTATGAAGGCGAGGTCAAACATATTGGTATTCGCTGCATGCGTGTGTCATCCTGGGACAATACGGAAATATTAATTCCTAATGCAGAAACATTTAACAAGCCATTTACTAACTGGACCCATCAGGATGGTATTGTGCGCTCGGTTGTTCCCATCAAGGTAAGCCGTGCCGATGACCCCGTAATGATTCAGCAATTAATTCTTGATGTTCTGGCAATTATTCCTGAAATTGTGCCAGACCCTCCTGCACAAGTGTTTCTTAAGAAAATTGATGAAGCGCTCATTGAGTTCGAGGCCCGCTATTATGTGAATGTGCAATTACACTCACGCTTTGAAGTGCGCTCGAATGTACTTTTTGCGATTACGGCTCAATTTAAAGCTGCAAATGTTAGACCGCCAGTTGAACCACTTGCCATAGAAATTAAAGAGGGATATGGACAACTTGTTGCCAAGGATTAGCCCTCCCACAACTGAGGCGGAGCTAATTCAACGTTGCGCCAATCTGGTTGGCCTGAGTTTTGCTCAATTGAGCCTGAGCTTGGGCCTAACTATTCCCGAAAACCCAGACCAGCGCAAAGGTTGGATAGGGCAAGTCATTGAACTCGCTTTAGGCGCGAATGCATTTAATCAGTCTTTGCCTGACTTTCAAGAGTTAGGTGTTGAACTTAAAACTTTGCCTATGGCTGCATCTGGAAAACCTACAGAATCTACCTTTATCACATCAATTCCTTTACTGACCATCCATCAGCAAGAGTGGAGTACATCGCAATGCTATGCCAAATTACGACGTGTACTCTGGGTTCCTGTTGAAGGTGATACCGATATTCCATACTCCCAACGGCGAATTGGTCAGGGATTTATATGGTCACCGAGTGTTGAGGATGAGCGTATCTTGGCTGCTGATTGGAATTATTTAACCCAACAAATCAGCACGGGCTATCTTGAAACAGTGGATGCTAGTGTTGGAGAGTATCTGCAAGTAAGACCCAAAGGAGCTAGTGGTAAATCCCTCTGTTATGGATTTGATAGCGAAGGAAATAAGGTAAAAACATTACCCAGAGGCTTTTATCTTAGAACTCGGTTTACGGAAAAAATAAGTCCTTAATGGATTATTAATAATCTATAAGTATAGTAATTGAGCTCATCTGTTTGAGGTTAGCTATTATGCGATTTACGTTACAAGCTAAGCTTCATGAGACTTTTTCTCAGTTATTAATGGATCTAGATACTATTACGCAGTGGAGTGAGAATGGATTGTTATTTGCTGCAAAACTTTGCCAATGCACAGGCGCTCCTGTTTGGCCAAAGGAGTTGATTAACCAAGTTATGGGGGCTTCCGTTGGGGGGAGTGCTAGACTTCGAGTGGGTGCCGCAAATGATGTGGGGGCTACTTATGAACGTCTTCAGCAAATGAGAGTTCAGGAATCTAGTCTCGATAATGAGAGCGAAAGCGACGACAATGTCGATTTTCATGCGGGAACTCTACGATCTTTTTAGCTATAAGTTGGTATTTCTTCTCGTTAAATAGGCTAAGTTGAGACGAGCCTCAGCGTTAAGAGTAGTACATTTTGTGTATTCTGGGCTTTTCAGCCCAGTCTACTCTATTCTCTTTAAGCCATTTTTTGATGTGAAAAACTCGAGGTAATCACTTCAGGAATTATCCCTTTGACGTACTCAACAGGCTGTTGAATTTTTGCTTTCAGTAAGTCCCGACAGTAGGGGCTAGTAGCAAAATAACGTAGAGATTGTTCAAATCCGGCTAAAGCATTAATGGATAATGCTTCGGTTTCTACCTGAATTTGCAGCGGTTTTAGTTTATCTGAAACTTCAGGCGCAGAAGAAAAAAATCTACCATAGAGGCTTTGCCCTACGGCAAATACAGCACTAAAACCTGTTTTGACTTCTTCTTCTGCAGTAACTTTAGGCCAAGCCAGCATAAACGGAAGAGAGCATAGGGGAGCTAATAAAGTAATTAATCGTTGAATTTCTGTGGTATTTAATTTCTCTGCATTATTGGTTTTGCCATCATAAAGGTCCTTGCCATCTTTGAGAGCCCAGTTGTAAATTTCTTTCATTTCTTGCAATTCGTTATAGAAATCAGTGGTGCTAAATTTTTGTAGAATAAATCCTGCGGCACCTAAATAAAGAAAAGCAGATAAGAAGTAGTTAGCAAATTCTGGTAGGGGCAATAGCATTCTGACCGTTGTAAATATACCCCAGGCCTGAAGCCCCGTATTCATGCCTTGAAATAGATACATCTGATTCAGCGTAAATTCAAAGTCATCAATGCGCTTTTTCAATGCGTCTAATTGCTCTTTATTGGATGGGTTAAATGGTTGGGACATAAATCGTTGTAAATTTGCTTCATGCTCTTCTCGTTCCTTTTTGATCTCGTCCATACCCATAGCATTTACTTTGCTCATGATTGTACTCCTCCGTAAGATTTTTAAATTGCCTACTCATCCTACCTGAAACTTTCAGAAAAAAGCCATCGATTTTTAATGATTAACACCAAATTATTCTTGCAGTTTTTCATGATTCGCATCAAATTATGATCGCTGTACAATCACCCATATTATTTAAATTTATTCCATATGATTTTTTATGACTTATTCTAAGATAATTACGGTAAATCCTTTGAAAATGGAGCCCGCTTTATTTGATTTTCAGTGTTTGGAGGTCTTGGCGGAATTTTTTAATAACGCACAAACAGGAACTTTATGGACTAAGAAGCATTGTTACGAGCATACGCATCAAAATGTTAAGTATCAATTTTGTTTTACTCATTCATTGCTAAGATTGGGAGATACGGAAGGGCAATTTGTCATTTTTGATACAACACAAGAGCCTCTGGGGAGAGGATTCTATGGGGCGGTATATCCTGTATTGGGCACAATACAATTTAAAACCCATCAGCCTGTTATAAGCCGTAATGCTACGGAAGTTATTAAAATTGAAGATCATATGCATCATGAGCGGAAAACATTAGTTGAAGCAGAGTACCAATTTTTAAAACGCGCCTCTTATCTTCAAGTGAAGCCACCGGTTTTTGTTTTTAAAGCGGATAGTAAAACAAGTTATTTGCTTATGGATAAGGCAGAGGGTTGTACCCTGGAAAAACTTTTATGGGATAAGGGACGTCATGGCAAGCTCACGGTAAAAGAGCGATTAGACATTACGTTTGCTATTTTGCATGCGGTCAAGGCTCAAGTCACTGATAAACGAATTGTGCATCGTGATTTGAAACCTTTAAATATGCTTATTGATATGAAAAAAAGCCCGCCTAAAATTGCAATTATTGATTATGGGCGAGCCATGTTAATGGACAATCAGGATGCGCGTATTGTGGGAACACCGGCGTATCGTTCACCTGAATCCTTTCTTGTCCCTGTACAGTATTCAGAAAAATCGGATGCTTATGCCGTAGGGAGAATATTGAGCTATGTATGGGGTGATTCTTATACAAATTATTATCTAAATAATAAACAAGCTTGGTCTTGGCCTGAGACGAAGCAAATGACGAAGAATAATTATTTATTTACTTGTCCAGGGGCTCATTTGTTTAAAAGCGATGAGGCGATCGTTAGAACCTGTCTAAATGGACTCATGCAGGAGGATCCAGATACTCGTTTTTCATTGGAGAAGGCGATTGAATTGTTTGCAAAAGTTGCCCGTCCAATGTATCAGTTGGCAACGATCCAAACTTTTTCAAAAGCCAAACTGCATCATTATGAGCATCGACTTATATTAATTAATAAATTGTTGCGCGATCTGGAACAAAAGGAAGGGGACCTAGTGGGGCGTGGTTTTATTGAAATTGCAAATCAGGTTAAAAGATTACATAAAAAACTTGCTAAATACACTAATGAATTTATGGATAACCCTGATCCTGGGCTTCTTCCTCTATATAGTCAGCGTTGTTTCGAGGAAATAGCTAAGCACCGGCCTTACTTTCGAGATAATCGTGATCTTCAATGGTTAATTAGTGAGATTGCAGCAGTTATCGGGCTTTTAGTTGTCGGGTATGGGATTGCGGTAGGAGTTAATTACCTTTTTACGAAACGATGGGGGTTATTTTCTCAACCGCAAACAGATCGAATTACAGAAAATATTCAAAATAATATTCATGGTTTATTAAATTTGACAAATTGATTGAGGATTACTAATCTTGAGTTGTGCACTGCCGCATAGGGAGAAATAATGAAAAACGTTCACTTTGATCAAAAAATATTTGGTAATATGGAGTTTCCATTACAAAAATTAATGGAACTGAATATCAAAACGATGCAAGGCTTTTCTTATATGAAACCTGGTGATCTTTTTAGCATAAAAAAACCAGAAGAGCTTTTAGAACGAAACATGAATATGTTTATTCGTAATAGCCATATGGCTATTGATTACATGCGTGATACTTTTAGTATTTTAGAAAATCATTGGATAAAAGTATCTCATCGTACCGACGAAGCTGCGAGAGACGTAATAAAGCAAGCAAGTTCGACACTAAAGCAAGCAAGTTCGACAGCAAAAAAAGCAAGTTCAGCAACAAGCAAAACAGCAAAAAAGCCCGTAGCTAAGAAAACGGCTGCTCATACTAAGTCTGCTGCAAAACCAAGTACCAAAACGGTTACTAAAGCAGGTGAGAAAAATAGCGCGAAAAAAGCTGCTAAGCCTGTAGTTCAGCACAGCAAATCAAATATATCCCATACTCCACAAGTTATGAAGCAAGAGCCACGTGCTGCTGATGAAAAAGCAAAGCATCATCAGGCAGAAAATAAAGAGCATGGACATAGTGCGTCAAAAGTAAGCCCTATGCATGACAAGGGGCATGGCTTACTTAATAAGGGAAGAAATTTTCCTAGTTAATGCTGTGACTTAGCCTCGGAACTAATTCTAATGAATCTTTTTTTGAATTCCCGCGGTTAACCCGCGGGAGTTTCAATTGAGAGTCTCCATCCAAGCAATGATTAAGACATTTTCATTGTGTTATTTTGCTCAGATTGTTCTGCTTGATGCGTATAGAACCTATGATAAAATTGTGGGTCCTTTTCTTCGAGAAGTTTTAACTGCTGTCTGCGAATTTTTTCAGCAAGTAACTCAGGAGGGTTGGTTTGTCTCCAAGATCTATTTGTTAAATGGCAATAAATGCTTTCAATTAACAACGGACCGCAACTGGAGGCGTCATCTTGGATTAAGGTCTTATCATGGTGTCTTATCGAGGGCTGGGTCCATGAAGTATGGTTAAGTAAGGCTCTGTTTACCTCCAAAAGTATACTCACTTGCAGTTCATCATCATATTCATAATTGCTTACTGTATTGTAATAGGTAATTTGTGGAGACTCACCAGGCTTCAAGTGGATACGAATACCTACCCAATGATTATTATGTACAATAGGAATAATAAGATTATGCTCTATTTGGCTATTTATTACTAATTGCCCCTCATTACCAGCAAAATATTGGTTTAAAATATCCAATACTCGATTTCCTTGAGTTCCATCACTCATATTCGCAGCACTTAATACGCTTAAGCTAGGGGTATTTTCTTCGCTCAGATTTAGATTTCTAAGACGTAAGAGCAGAATACGATTCATATCCTCGGTTTCATAATGATATCGTCTATTAATAACTAGACGCTGAGGCTGTACTACACGCTGAGGCTGTGGTGCAAACATGCGTTGAGGTATTTGGGTCAGAGATGATTGGTTCGTATTCGCTGTCATTCTTAAAGTCAGGGCTTTTTCTGTCCTAAGAATACTGAGGACATTAGGATGATGGAGACGAGTATGAAATTCAATTGCTCGGTCGAGCAGTTGGATTTGTAATTGCTTTATTCGCTCTAATTCTTCGGGATGTTCCGTTGCTCGAGTCTTTAGAGCATTTACAAGTTTTACTAGGGCAGTGCTGTCTCTATAGAATTCTAAACCAAGTAAATTAGGTATATAACGCTCAAGCTCTTGAATTGGTAAATAAAGCATAATGGGGCGTAACGCGTTTTTTTGCGCTAATTGATATCGCGTATGGTTAGAACATGCCCGCAATAACAATTCAAAATAAGCCGCATTAGCTTGGGTTATTAAGATGCGTAATGCATTGGGTTGTGTTTTTTCCAACAGTTGAGTAACTGCCGCATTAGCAACGTGGTGGTCGTCGCGTTCGACTTGAGAGTGATTTCCCCGATGATTATTACCTGTACTCGAAGAGGTTGATTGCCCAGAATTGACATGCGTTCTAATAGGAAAATTAACGCCTAATAATACCGAAAGTTGGTGCATGTTTCTATCTGCAATGGCCTTAAATAAGGCGTTGCTCCTATACGCAGTGTTCCAACTTTCGGGACGATCGGAGCTATTACTCTGTGAGGGTCTTAATTGAAGACTTCTTGATTCTGTTCTTGTTCTTTGAGTATGCTGTATTGGTGCAGAGAGTACTGATGACTGTCTTTGCTCTGTTGTTGTTTCCGTTCTTTGGATGGGCATTCTAACAGGAGCACCTCGAACGGGGAGTATTGTTCTTGTTGGTGGACTGCTCCTTACTTGTGATGTTTTTTGTTGAGATGTATTGGATTCTTGCATTGGTACATCTTCATCTCGGTGTAGGGGGGCAGGTCTTGTTTGAACAGTGGGCATGCCCAATTTTATGCTTAATGATTTAGCCCAAGTGCGGTTAGGAAGGGCTAATAACATTCTGTCAAAGCGCTCGCGTTCCTCGGTATTTAACGTGTTAACTTGGAAGTGAATTGAAGACAAAAGATTTTCAAAACTGTGGTTAAGTGGAGCAATAGGGTATACCTGGCTGAGTTTTGTAAACCAATCAATATACCTGATAAGCTCACGGGGAGCCATGGGATTTTTTGATGCTAAAGCAGAATGTATTATCTGATGTAATTGTTCATCATTGCAGCGCATTTTTGTTCTAAGCTCTACAAGTCCAAATAGAATTTTTTCAGCATTAACAGGGCTTCTTTTCTGTAGAGGTAGTTCGTTCAGGAGTGGGGCCAAGCAGCCATTTAATTGGTTTATTTGATTTATATTCACATGTTGAGTTTGTATCAACAAGCCAAGACCGGTGAAAATATCGCCTACATGCCTCTCATCATGACACGTTACTTTAGAAAGTGTATCAATAAGTTCCTGTACAACTTGGGGGGAGAGTGCTTTTAAGTGGCCTTTTTGCGCTAATATGCCGGTGATATAAATTAGTTCGGAGATGTATCCTATATCGGGTGTTCGTTTATTAAATTTATTGATTATTAAAGAAAAATCAATGGCCCCTCGTAAATGATTACCTTGAGTCAATTGTTGGAGGATAGAAAAACCTAAGTTTAGGTATAGGCTTCTGTCTCTGGACAATCCATACTCTAATAGTTTGGGGATAATATGGGCATCAAAGTCACCATGAAATTTTTTTGAATAAATAAACCATTCCAAGCCTGTGAGCATCTTATGATGGTTTGTTTCGGTCAAATCAGGAACATTATAGAATTTCTCAATAAGAGACTGTATTAAGGCACTATCAATAGGTGTTGTTAACTTATCTTCCCGAGACATACGGCTTAATAATGTAGTGATACGAATTATCGACTCACGGTTTTCTGAGGTATTCGAGTTAACTCGCATTAATAGTTGGTGTATTAATTCTGTTTTAATTGGTGTATCTAAACCAGAGGCTAATGATCCCAGGCCTGTAATGCAAGAAGAGAGTTCTTGGTCAGTAAGTCTTGGGAATTGTAACAGTTGATTTAAAAGATTTTCAATTAGTGCTGTTGGGATTTTTCCATTGAGCCTATTGGCGTCAGCTATGGTTCCAAGCCCATAAAATGCTCGTGATATTAACGTAGGTGTCTGCAATGTTGGCTGTTCTAATTCACGAATAATTAATGCTAACTTATTGGCGGATAGCGATACATCTGTAAATTCTAAAAGTTGGCCTAAATTAAGAAAAATAAAAGAAATAGTTTTATTGATAATATGTTTGCCGCCATCAATATGTTCTCTTTTCTTTATCCAGTCTTCAAAAGATAGGACTGCATACTCAAACGAATTAAAAAGTTCTTTTACTTCTTTGCGGAATTGAGCATCAGGCGAATTAATGGAATTAAATTTTTTTTTCTGTTCAGTCAGAATATATAGATGTCTTTGCAATCGATAAAAAGGGTTGTCTTCTATAAGTCCCACTTCAGCTACCACTTGATGGCGTCTGGAATGGTGCTCATAACTATATCCTGATCTGTTTGCTTTGGAATAAGATTCTCCTGAACGTAGTGTATCCGATTCATCATCATAGCCATTATAGTCGCGATTACGTTTGGTCATAGTCGATTCTTCACATTGAATAAAAAACAATAGGATGGGCTATAGTATCCAAAGGTTTAAAATCATTCAATCTGATCTCGTGGTGGTGACTAAGTGTGATTAATTTTCTCTTTGTGGTTTTTTAAATTCTTTTGTTAAAGCATGCAGTAAAGTAGGATATTTAAAATCAAATTGGTACTTTGTTAGGCGAGCAGGGGTTACGGATTGTCCCGATAAAAGTAACTCGGCTCCCATTTGACCTAAAAGCATTTGAATCAGCCACGCAGGTATATGGAGGAATGTTGGTTTGTTTAATACTTCAGTAAGGGTCTTATTAAAAGTTTTTTGAGATACAAGTTCTGGTGCTACCAAGTTTACTGGTCCAGTAATTTCAGGACGGTCGATAAGAAATAAAATAGCATTAACTAAATCGCTATGATCAATCCAGGCTAGAGGTTGTTTTCCGGCGCCGATTACTGCCCCCATTCCAAATCGAGCAGGCAATTCAAGTTTTTTTAACATTCCTTCACCTTGCTTGAGCACGACACCAAAACGCATGATGGTTACGGGTATGCCATACTGTATTCCTTGAAGGGCTGTTTGCTCCCATTGGTTGACCAAATGATGGGAAAAACTGCTTTCTGAAGAGTTAAAATTGGCTTCTTCGGTATAGGCCTCATGAGAATTGGCTAACTCTTTTTGTAAACCATAAATACCGATAGCGCTGGCATTATATAAATGAGGTTTTTTTGCAGCATTTTTAGCCCATAGAACAAATTGTTTGGTTGGTTCAATGCGGCTGGATAATAATTTATTTTTGATTTTAGAGGACCAACGATGGTCGGCAATATTTTCACCTGCGAGATTAACTAACACATCAAATTCATCAGGGTTTAAGTGCGGTAATTCATCCCAAGTGATTGCATGAACCTGATTATTAAATATTTTTTTAATTTTATCCTTATTGCGGCCAACAACCCATAAATCATGCTGGGCTAACAATAATTCGGCAATTAAAGAGCGTCCAACTAATCCTGTTCCACCACCAATAATGATTTTCATAAATTGAATTCCTTTAAAATCATGTCGTGCGCATGAGAGGTAATGATATAATAATTCCCTGGTTAAAAAAACAAAAACAAAGATGGCAAAACTCTACTTTTATTTCGCAGCAATGAACGCTGGGAAAAGCACTGTGCTCTTACAATCAAGTTATAATTATAACGAACGTGGAATGCAAACTTTATTATTTACCCCAGCAATTGATGATCGTTATCAATCAGGCACTGTTCATTCGCGTATTGGTTTATCTGAAGAAGCGCTTGTCTTTAATACCCAGGATGATTTATATAAAAAAGTAATCAGCTTAGAGCAAAAATATGCGTGTATTTTGATTGATGAAGCGCAATTTTTAACTCGAGATCAAGTTTATCAATTAACAGAAATTACCGATAAATTAGGTATTCCAGTTTTGGCCTATGGTTTGCGTACTGATTTTCGTGGTGAGTTATTTGAAGGCAGTCAATATTTACTTGCATGGGCTGATGAACTTAGTGAAATTAAAACAATTTGCCATTGTGGGCGTAAAGCTACTATGATTTTACGACTCAATGAGCAGGGCGAAGCGATTACTGAGGGCGATCAAGTGTTAATTGGTGGGAATAACTTATATTCATCTACTTGCCGTAAACACTTTAAAAAACGACAACCTCATGCACATTTAAAAATTCACGAAGAATTAACAGCTTAAGTTACTATTTTTTAGGAGCGCTATGAAAGCACAAACTATATCATCTTTTGGTGATTATTCCGTTTTTAAAACAGAGGAAGTTGCTATTCCTAAAGTTAAGACAGGTTATGTACTAGTTCGCGTTAAAGCAACTAGTGTGAATCCTGTTGATTGTAAGGTGCGCTCAGGAGCATATGGACATATTGCCCCTGCATTTCCTGCCATTTTACATGGTGACATGGCGGGAGTGGTTGAAGAGGTTGGTGAAGGTGTTACTGAATTTGCTGTCGGGGATGAGGTTTATGGCTGTGCAGGAGGCTTTAAACCAGAATCTGGTGCGTTAGCCGAATTTATGCTTGCTGATGCACGTTTAATCGCTAAAAAGCCTAAATCCTTAGATATGTTGCAAGCAGCAGCATTGCCTTTAGTATCCATTACTGCTTGGGAAGCTTTATTTGAAAAAGTCCACGTTACTTTTGGACAAAAGGTATTAATTCATGCAGCTACAGGGGGCGTAGGTCATATTGCAATCCAGTTGGCAAAATGGGCAGGGGCGGAAGTTTATGCAACTGTTTCATCTCCTACAAAATCAGAAATCGCCAAAGCTTTAGGTGCTAAAGAAGCAATTGATTATACTAAAGAATCTGTCGAGGATTATGTGGCTCGCTTGACGTCAGGTAAGGGTTTTGATGTGGTTTTAGACACCGTTGGTGGCGATAATATAGATAAATCAATTGCTGCGGTAGCCATGTATGGCCATGTGATTAGCATTCAAGCAAAAATGCCTCATGATTTAACCCCCTTACATTCGCGCTCCGCTAGTTTTCATGCGGTGTTTATGTTACTGCCTTTATTAAATAATGTGCAGCGTGAACGTCACGGTACTATTTTAAAGGCGATTGCCACCTTGGTTGATAACGGCGCTTTAAAACCACTTATCGACTTACATCAATTTTCTCTAGAGAATGTAGGTGAGGCGCATAAGTTAATGGAATCTGGTAAAGCTATAGGCAAGATTGTGATTGAAATTTAATATACCGTATTGACCGAGTTACTGAGGCCATGCCACAGTAATTTGGTCTTTTATTCTTAATCCTAACAAGCGCACATTTCAATTTGCTTTTTTCAACAACTCAATCTAAATTTATTTCTGTAGTAGGCAATTTTAATTTTATTTTAATCTTATGGAGAAAAGGAAATGTCCAAAGACAATAAATTTAAGAATGAATCACAAGATGCACGCCGCCATGATCAACAACATGCTTCTCATAATCAGGATAAAATGAAAAAGCATTCTGACAAGTCAAAATCAGATAAAAGAAAGTAATTGTTACTTACGCTGAGTGAAACGAAGCCCAACATGGATGTGGAATTAAAATTCCGTTGTTGGGTTTCGTTTCACTCAGCGCCAACCTACAGCGATGTAGACGGGTCCATGGCCCGATATTTCTGGTACTGGAAATGGCCTGGTTGCTTGCAACTGGGAGGCTGTGAGTGTCAGGAACTCCTTAAAGCTAGCGCCCCACGTATGATATACTTAACTGGATAATTCTATTTTTCTGATGACTCATTCAGGGTGGATTTCTGTGAATATTAATAACAGTCTTGCATGGGCCCATCCAATAGTACAAGAGTGGTTTTTAGAAAAATTTGGCTCAGCAACCGAACCACAAAAACAAGGGTGGCCATTTATTCGTTCTGGGTGTAATACCCTAATTTCGGCTCCAACAGGCTCTGGGAAGACTTTTGCCGCTTTTTTAGCCTGTATTGATCACTTGGTGCGTCAAGCACTGACGGGCCAGTTGTGTCACGAAACAGAAGTACTTTATATTTCCCCATTAAAAGCTTTAGGAAATGACGTACAAAAAAACCTAATGGGGCCTTTGCAAGAAATTATGGCACTGGCAAAAAGGCAAGGCTTAGCCATGGCTGAAATCACTGTGCTTGTACGTACTGGAGACACCTCTCCCAAAGAACGTCAAGGGATGCTCAAACATCCTCCTCATGTTTTAGTTACCACCCCTGAGTCATTTTATATTTTACTAACTGCAGATAAAAGCCGTGAAATTTTACGCAACGTTAAAACGGTTATTGTTGATGAAATCCATGCTTTGGCAGATGACAAACGTGGCGCGCATTTGGCCTTATCACTAGAACGATTAGAGGCCTTAACCGCACATACACCATTACGTATAGGCCTTTCTGCAACCCAAAAGCCACTGGATTTAGTTGCTAATTTTTTAGTGGGCAACGATCGTCCTCAACCAGCAATTATCAATATCGGGCATGCAAAGCATTTAGAACTGAATGTCGAGATTCCGCGCAGCGAGCTCGGTGCGGTTGCTTCCAATCAAATTTGGGATGAAATTTACGATCGTATTGCTGAATTGGCGCAGCAGAATCGTTCGACGCTGATTTTTGCCAATACACGTAGAGTGGCTGAGCGTGCTGCGCATCATTTAGCAGAGCGCCTTGGAACGGATTTGGTTGTTGCGCATCATGGGAGTCTATCGAAAAAACTACGTTTAGCTGCAGAAACTCGATTAAAAAATGGAGAACTGAAAGCCTTAGTAGCAACGGCCTCCCTAGAATTAGGAATTGATATTGGTTCTGTGGATTTAGTATGCCAATTAGGTTCACCTCGTTCTATTGCCGTCATGTTACAACGGGTGGGTCGTGCAGGCCATTGGCGTGGGGCGATTTCAAAAGGGCGTCTTTTTGCAACCACACGTGATGAATTGTTAGAATGTGCTGCGATTGTGAATGCTATTTTGGAAGGGGATCTGGATCAATTAGTCATACCCCAGCAACCCATTGATATTTTAGCGCAGCAAATAGTGGCGACCTGCGCCACTGGAGATTGGCAGGTTGATGAGTTATTCGCTTTAACTCGTAAGGCCTTTCATTATAAAGAGTTATCACGTGAGCAATTTGATGCAGTGATTCATATGCTCAGTGAGGGAATATCTGGAATGCGTGGACGTTATGGTGCGTATCTGTTTCATGATCGAGTAAATCATCTTTTGAAAGCACGCCGTGGTAGCCGCTTGATTGCTATAACCAGTGGTGGTTCCATTCCAGATAATGGTTTATACACCGTAAAAGCAGAAGAATCTGGGGGCGTGGTTGGTACTCTTGATGAGGATTTTGCAGTAGAAAGCCATCGCGGCGATATTATTTTACTTGGTAGCACCTCCTGGAAAATTAACCGTATTGAAAGCACTAAAGGTCTGGTTCTTGTTGAAGATGCACATGGCGCTTCACCGAACGTTCCATTTTGGCGAGGAGAGGCACCTGAGCGTACTGCGGAGCTGTCATTACGCGTTTCTAATTTGCGAGAATGGCTGAGCACCCAATTAACTACCTCAGAGGATTCATTCTCGGAGGTGCAACAATGGCTTATTAACTCGTGCCATGTTGATGAGTTGGGGGCGCAACAACTTATTCATTATATTCTCCAAGGCCGTGCCTTATTAGGCAACGTTCCAACGCAAAAACGCATCATTGCAGAGCGTTTTTTTGATGAGTCAGGAGGTATGCAACTGGTGATTCATGCTCCTTTTGGCGCCCGTATAAATAAAGCCTGGGGATTGGCGTTACGAAAATGCTTTTGCCGTTCTTTTAACGTGGAATTACAAGCAGCCGCTACAGATAATGGTATTAATATTTCCTTGACGGAGCAACACAGCTTTCCTCTTGCGGATGTATTTGCATTTCTAAGTACTCAAACAGCCAGAGATATAGTAGAAAAAGCCGTATTACAATCCCCCTTGTTTCCCACACGCTGGCGTTGGGATGCAGGTAGAGCCCTAGCTTTAGTACGTTTTAGTAATGGACGTAAAGTTCCTCCCTATCTTTTACGAATGCGGGCCGAAGATTTATTGGCTGCTGTTTTTCCTGATGCGGTGGCCTGTCAGGATAATGTGGATATTGAAGACATTGAATTACCTGATCATCCCTTAGTTAATGAGGCAATGAAGGATTCGTTAACCGAAGCCTTAAATGTTGATGGGCTTTTAGATGTGTTAACGAAAATAAAAAATAAAGAAATTGAATGTGTTGCTATTGATACTACAACGCCCTCGGTTTTTGCCCACGAAATCTTAAACGCAAACCCCTATGCCTTTTTAGATGATGCCCCTTTAGAAGAGCGACGTGCATGGGCTGTGGAAATGAGGCAGACTTTACCAGCGCACTTGGCGAATAAGTTAGGGAAACTTGATCCAGAAGTGATTCATGAGGTGCGACAACAGGCTTGGCCTGATCTTCGTAATGCGGATGAATTACAGGACTTGTTACAAACGGTAATTGCTTTTCCTGCAAATTATGAATCCTATTTACAGGCTACAAATTTATGGCAAAAGTTTATGGATGAATTAATTGCTTCAGGTCGAGCCAGTACGGCTTTTGTTGATGAGCGGGTATTTTGGTTCGCAGTAGATAGAGCAAAAACTTTTTCCAGAATTTATCCTGATGCATTAATTCAACATTCATTACAGGATATAGAAAATAAACCATTAGAACCTGATGAAGGTATTTTTCATTTAGTCCAAGGTTGGATCTATCATTTAGGTCCTACAACCGCGTTATTGTTAAGCCAATCTTTAGTTTTAGCGGAAGCAACCATTCAGCAAGTTTTAGTTCGTCTTGAAGCTTCAGGGCTTATTTTACGTGGCACATTTACAGATGAATCATTGCAGCAAGAATGGTGTGAACGCCGTCTATTAGCCCGTATTCATCGTTTAACCTTAGCTAAATTGCGCCAGGAAATTGAGCCTGTACGTCCGGAACAGTTTGTTCGCTGGTTATTGACTTGGCAGCATATTGCTCCTGGCTCTCAACTAAATGGCGAGCAAGGGTTACTGGCTATTATTGAGCAGCTGCAAGGTTTTGAAATCCCAGCTAAAGCTTGGGAACCGCTTATTTTTTCAAAGCGTGTGAAGAATTATGACTCATCTTTGTTGGATAAATTATGCATGATGGGGATTGTTGGTTGGGGGCGTTTATCCACTACTTTAAATTCCATAGACGAAGACCCCAAGCGTGTGGTACCGACAAGTATTGCCCCGATGACTTTTTTTCTACGCAAGGATTCTTCGTGGATGGTTGATGTTAAGGAAGGTCTAAGCGAGGAAGCTTTAGGGGGCTTAAGTCATATTGCTAAGGATATTTATTTTTATTTGCTGCGAAATGGTGCTTCCTTTTTTATGGATATCACCGATGAAGTGCACCATCTGAAGTCTGAGGTGGAAATGGGTTTATGGGAGTTAGTCGCTGCAGGGCTTGCAACAGCAGATCTTTTTGATAATTTGCGTTCTTTAATTGATCCTAAGCGACGTTTAATTAAAAAAAGACGTAGGGTAAATCCTCATTTGTACAGCTCAGGGCGTTGGTTTTTGTTGAAGAAGCGTGTAGGTTCATTTACGCGAGAGCAGGTAGAGGCAGTGTGTTGGATTTTACTTAAACGCTATGGCGTGGTGTTTCGTGATCTCTTGCTTCGTGAAAAAAATATTCCCAGCTGGCGTGAGTTGCATGCGGTATTAAGAACACTTGAGGAGCGAGGGGAAATAAGAGGGGGGTGTTTTGTGAAGGGCTTTTTAGGTGAGCAGTTTGCCTTGCCTTATGCGGTTGAGTCGTTGCGCGCCTTTAAAAATAAAGAGACTGAACATGGACCGGTTTCTGTTGCTGCAGTTGATCCATTGAATGTTTCTGGATTTATTTTGCCTGGACCTCGTGTTTCCGCAATTTCCGGTGAGATGGTTGTTTTTTAAAAATTAGGACTCTTTCGTTATGGAACAAAGACAGATAGGTAAAAATGGACCTTGGGTTAGCCCAATAGGGCTTGGTTGTATGGGAATGTCTACATCTTATGGGCCTGCGAATGATATACATTCCATGGAGGTTATTCACCGTGCGCTGGAATTAGGTGTAACGCTTTTGGATACGGCGGACATGTACGGTTGGGGGCATAATGAAGAGCTTATTGCTAAGGCAATCAAAGGGAAACGAGACCGCATTGTTTTGGCGACTAAAGTGGGATTTACTAAGCAAGCGGGTGGTGGCGCGCGCGACTATATTATTAATGGATCGCCTGCTTACATTAAAAAAGCTTGCGAGGCGAGTTTAAAGCGTTTGGCAACTGAGTGCATTGATTTATATTATTTACACAGGGTAGATAAGCAAACGCCCATAGAGGATACAATTGCAGCGATGGCTGAGTTAGTAAAGGAAGGCAAGGTGCGTTATATCGGTATTTCTGAGGTAAAACCTGCTACTATTCGACGTGCTGCTCAAGTTCATCCTATTGCTGCGGTACAAACAGAATATTCGTTATGGGAGCGTAATCCGGAGCATGAAATTATACCTACTTGTCAGGAGCTAGGAATTGGTTTTGTTGCTTATAGTCCTTTAGGCCGAGGATTTTTGACCGGTGCAATTGCGAATATGTCTCAATTAGCTGTTGATGATTTCCGTCATTTATTGCCTCGTTTCCAAGGTGAAAATTTTAGTGCAAATCAAGCGCTTATTGTGAAGTTAAGCGAAATTGCTGAATCAAAACAATGCAGTTTAGGTCAGTTGGCTTTGGCTTGGGTTTTGGCTCAGCCCGGTAAGGTGATCCCCATTCCTGGAACGAAACGTTTAAGTTACCTGGAGGATAATTTAGGAGCACTTGAGGTGGTGTTGTCTGAAGAGGATTTGCAATTATTAGAGCGATTGGTTCCTGTTAATGCCGTTAAAGGGGATAAATATCCTGATGCATTTAAGCGGGAGGCATAGGTTAAGGAACGTTTGTGTAGGTTGGGCCTATGGCAGAACATTGTGCTCTGATGTAGTTAGATGTCCCTTGTTGGGCCATGGCCTCAACCTACAATTTATCTGGGAGTGTATAAAATGTCTTTATTAAAACGGTTTAAAAAGTTTTATCGATCATCAGCAGAAAATAGAATTCAGATCCATGTTTTTTTAGGATTTGTGATTATTCCTATAATTGGAATGACGCTGCTGTATATTTTTGTGCGGGCGTTTTGGCTGTAAATAAAACCGAAATGGGAAAAAACGTTGTCATTGTGAACAAAGCGAAGCAACCCAGGGGGCATTGCGCCTCTGGGTTGCTGGCGAAGTACTATTTATTTTTATGAACCTACAGTTTCAAATAAGAACCAAACCCTTCGCTCGGCCTCGTCAATATAATTTTCTAAAAGACTAGTTGTTGCCACATCATTTTTTTCGCTGCAAATTTCATGAGCAGCGCGCATGCGGGTTAAAAAGCTTTTATTTTCCAGCATTAAATCACGTAACATATCGTCAGCAGATAATACTGAGTTGACGTCTTTAACATGTTGTAATTCTTTAATTTGACCGATTGAGTGAATCGTTTCTTCTCCTAGCTTGCGTACACGCTCAGCCAATACATCAATCATCGCAAAAATCTGATCGCTTTGCTCATCAAGTAATATATGGTAATCACGGAAATGACGGCCAGACATATGCCAATGATAATTCTTCGTTTTAACATATAAGGCAAAAGTGTCAGCTACGAGTGGGTTAATTACTTGAGCAATTATTCGTCGATCTTTCGGTGCTAGATCGTTAGGTGTAGCAAGTTTAATTGATTCCATCTTTTTCATTTTAACCTCGTTTTAAGTGGTTTATGTCAATATCCTTATCGGCTTGCCTGTATAAGATACAAGTTCAATATAAAGTGTAGACCAATAATTGAAAATAATGGTTTGTTTTTTGTCTTATTTGGCTTGATTGCTCCACTATATCCTATACACATCACCGCCATTAAGTTAACGAAATTTTGCAATGACGTGTGGTTGGGCTCATGGCCCAACATAGGGTTCTGGTATGGCTTGATGCCCTTGGTCACGTGGCCTAACCTACAACGTATCAATATAGGCTAAAAAGGAATTCACCGCGCACATGCTTCCCGGCTGCAAGCAACCGGGCTACATGTTTTATTTTCCAGGCATTACTTTAATGCTTGAGGCAGCTCCACGACCAAAGGTATTGGGATCATACATCGCTTCAGCAAACACTGGAGGAACCGTATACGTACCAATGTTGACGGCTTTAATTTTATAAACTAATTCCGTTACGGTACTGCTTAAACCACCAAAGAAATTAACTCGGTCTTCGCGCACATCGAAATAATCCATATTATTAAGTTTTACGGAGTCGCGAACCACTTCAAATCCACCGGGCAGTAGATCCTCAATAGCTATGTTGGTTAAATAATCCACTTCTAAAGTGCGAGCTTGAATATGAACTTCAATTTCACTACCTAAAGTGGTTGAGGTAATTGCATGCCCCTGAGCATCACGATACTCCCTAAAGATCTCAATGACTGATTTCTCCACTTCTTTAGGAAGAATCGTATTAAATCCTGATTGTATGAGTTGATAAAAGAATAGCTCTTTACCAGGATTTTCAAAACGAATTTGCTTGGTATCTATACCCAATGCGGCTTTTTGATAATTGGCATTATTAACGGGTACAGGAACTTGCTCATTATTGGCTAAGATCTTAGTCATCGATAAGCTAGAGGAAGTATTAATCGCTGTATTTTGAGGATAAGCTCCCAAAGCCAGGCTGACATAACCTGATAATACGGTATTAATCTCATTGTTATTAATTGCTTCGATCAAGCGCATTAGTACTGTATCACTAACTTGAGGCAATAAATTGGGGAAATGCTTGGCTACAATATAGAGGTATTGTGCATCCGCAATATTACTGTCGTAGAAGTCTGTATCAGAAGACAGGTCTAGCTGTGGCTTGTATTGACCAATTAGCTTATTTGCTTCTTCATGACTTTGCAGCAACTGATAGGCACCTGAAAGATAAACCGCAGTAATGTCATTGCTCCATTGCTTTGCGTAATTTTGTTCTAAATACAATTGCAAATTCGTAATGTAGTTGGTTGTAACAAGTTCATTACGTGTCAAAATATAGATTGCATAAGCCTGAATTCGTGCCGCATTCAAATCAGCAACATTTTGACTTGCCAGAGTTTTTAAGTAATTAATGCCATTAAAGAAGAGATCGTTCGGTACGGTAAATCCTTGAGCTCTTGCTTCCGTTAAGAAATGCATGGCATATACCGAAGCAAAATCATTTCCTTGGTTATCGCCAAGACCTGGCCAGTAGCTGAATCCACCACTAGACATTTGACGTTGGCTTAGCATTTGCACAGTAGTATTTATCTTGCTTGTGATTTCTTTAGTTTCACTAGCAAAACCGGTTTGATTGTTCATCGCTAACAAGGGCATAACCTTGCTGGTTAATTGCTCTGTACAACCATAAGGATAATTATCCAAATAACGTTGCAAACCAAATACCAGGATTAATGGGCTGGTAGAGAGCGTTGCATTTACATTACGGTACTCAGGATAAAAGGTTTGTATAATATCTAGTGTTTTTTGCGCATCTTTAGATTTACCACTGTCAATATAAGTCATTAAAGGCATTGCTGGTCTAACACTCAATGTAGCACTCATGCTACTCGACTTGTCCGCCGCTGTTGCCTTAAATCCTACAGTTGCAGAACCTAATAATGATTTTGCTCTTAATTTAAAGTGAACAGTTTGCTCTTTTCCTTCCGCAATGTTTACGGTTTGTGAGGAGGTACCAATAACCTCAACTTCTGGTGAGGTAGTTAAATCAACAGTAACCGAAGCCTGTTCTCCAGAACTTTTAATGTTGTTGGCAATGGAGGAAGATATTTCAAACTCATCCCCAGGAGCCACAAAGGTAGGCACATTGGGGTTAATGATAAAATCACCACGAATTTCTGCGGAGGTATCCTTGGAACCAACCGAATCAGTTGATACGGCTACAGCCATTACTTTAATGCTGCCATTAAAATAATCTGGAACTTGATAAACAAGCTGACGAGGGGTTGTATCTGCATCTTGAAGTCCAGACCAGAATACAACAGGCAAATCGGTCTTACGTTTGAAAGGGTTGAGGCGACTTGCCATATTTTCTTCGCCATCATCACCACCAATCGCGGATAATTCTCTAGATTGAATAAATTGAGGAATAATCTGATCTACAGTTTGTTGGGTTAATACTTCAAGCGCTTGTTTTTGAAAGAAGAAGGCAAGCGGGTCAGGAGTTGTGTAGCGGGCAACCTGCAAAATACCTTGGTCTACTGCGAACACAATGATTTTTCCAGGTTTATCTGTGCTGTACTCGATAGTCAATGGTTCGCCCGGACGAGAAACCGTTGCTGTTTTTAAGTCAATTTTAACATTATGGTTATCATGATTGACTGCAAAAGGTGTGATGCTGTAGCTGAGCGGACTAATAAAGAGTTCAGGAGAACTCCAGTCACGTATAAAGGCGACGTTAATGTACCCATTTCCTTGAAAATCAGCGGGAATGCGGATGGTTTGCACTGAATTGGTGGTGTCGGTTTTAAACCATTGAGCGGCATAGACTTTATCTCGCTCGATGGTGATTAATCCTGAACCGGTATAGGGGGCTGTAATCTGAATTTCTATGTCGTCATTAGCATGATATTCAGATTTGTTTAGTTTAATTGATAATTCAGCATTCTTGGCCAAAGGTTGTTGGCTGGCACCTACAATACTGAATTTTAATTGGCTAAGTACCGTATCACTTTTACCCAGAACAGTTAGAGAATAGTCACCAATAGTTTGTGTTGGCAAGGCATAGTTTGAACCTTGTTTGCCAATAGTAAATGGGGTGGTACTCACAATGCTGGATTGGATTATGGATTGATATTGGTAGGTTCCATCAGGTTTTTTCACCAGAGTGGTAACCGGATGTAAAGAAACCAATTGTATTTTCAGGTCATTTACATCGATGTTATTCAGTTCCGGACTTACAGCAATATAATTCACCGCGCGGGCCGTGTTTTGTTTGATAAACGACAGATCTCCATCTGCTTTATAGCCTACAAAATAAGGCAGGGGGCTGACTAGTGTTTGAACCTGGCTGGTTACACTACGGCCGCCATCGGCTTCAAAACCTTCAGCAAAGAAAGTTAATTGATAGGTTGCTTGTTCAAAGCGTCCAAGATTTAAATCAAATTCAGACTCACCTTTATCATTGGTTTTGGTATTTGCTAAGGCTTCTGTAAATACTTTGGCTGGTTTTTTCGGATCGATTAGAGGATCTGCGAATACATAGTCTGGATATTTGGAAAATTGTACTTTTTGAGGTACCAGTAGAATTTTTCCGCTAATCGTTCTATTTGCAGCAGGGGCTCCATAAAGATTCCATAAGCTGACTTGACCTTTAAGGTTTGCTGGAGCACTCCAGCCTGCAGCTGGCTTAGGCGATAAACTGGTGCTAATTCGCATTCTATCGGGTAAAAACTCAGAAACTCGTAGAGTAGTTGAGCCTAATAGATTTTGTGGGTGATTATCCTTAACCAAGAATAAGTTCACTGTGTATTGGCCAGTAGGAGCATTGGCATTGGTAGCAAAATCAAGGTCCATATACCCTAAATCATTTAAGGTTATTTTCTCATCTTTAACCGTAGTCCCGCGTGGGTCAACAATGGTAACTTGCAAAGGCAAGCCGGCGGGTTGGGACTGTGCAAAAGTTTGTTTCACTATCATGCCAATATGTGCCGTGTCACCTGGTCTGTAAATACCGCGATCAGAGAACAGATAAGCTGTTAAACTTTGCATGTCTTGACTGTAATAAGTGTACAGTCCACCGACGTCAAATTTAGAAAAATTTAGTTGGCGATTGGTATTATTAAATGGAATAAATGACACATCGTTACTCAGTTGTGCTAAATAAACTGTTGGTTCTCTATCCTCAATAAAATCTTTTAGTGTCGGGAAGTTGGCGCGTCCTTGGGAATCCGTAACTCGAGATAAAATAGGTAGGCCATTTTTACCTAAAACCGTTACGGTGGCATTAGCCACTGGGCCTCCTTGAGTAATGGAGTTTACAAACACATCATGACTGCCGTTATTATTATCTTTAACCAGGAGGGCAAGGTCTGTAATGAGTATTAAGCGGCTGGCTTTGACATCCATTGGCGTGTTATGGGCTGTGTCCCATTCCGTTGCTTGCAATAGGAATAGTCCTTGAGGGCCAGCCGTGTTTGTTTCTGTAGCAAGATACTTGCTAAAATCCAGGGCTGTATATTGTTGTTTCGCTAAGTCTGAAGTATCAAATTGCTGAATATCACTAGAAATTTTACTGATATTTTGCTGATTAAAGGATGGATTAATAAAGTAGGGGTTATTAAAGTCGCCTTGAGTCTGAGTGACAAGTTGGTTGACATTGTCAGGCAGCACGCGTGCAAAATCAAATTTGACTGCAGATACACCGCGTACTAACACAGAGAGTTTCTTTTCGCCGCCTAAAGCCAATAGAGAGCCTTTATGTAAAAAGCTAATTTCTCTAGGAAGGACTGGAACAGAAATTACGCTAGCATATCCATTACTCAAGCTGAAGTTGCCAAATCCTTTCATGCCCTTATCGATTTTAACGTAAATGTAGCTGGGTGTTTTGGCCGCAAATTTAAAGCTATGCAGCGTTGAATAGTTTTGCTCTGTTGGGAGTGCTTCTTTGGTCAATGGCGTGGCTAAAGCCAAAATTTCTTGGGTTACTTCTCCCGGATTTTGCCATTGGTAATTCTCTTTTGCAGGTTCAGCTGCAGTAGCGGGGCGATCTTTAGGTAATAAGTAAAAATGTGCTGATTTATTAAATTCACTTTCGTTAATGCCTAAAGAGGTTTCAACCGTCAGAATTTGTTCGGGGCGGTCTTTTTCATTTCTAACAATAGAGGCTGAGGCAGAAGTAACTTTAAGGAAGCTATAAGCATCGGGAATTAATATTTTATCAGATAATTCTTTGTTTAATGTTGCTGATTTAGTTAATGAGCTTATGTTTTTATTCAATGTTAATCGTAAAAAGCGGGCAACGTCTTGAATGTTAATGGTGTCTGAATTTAGGTACGCAATCCGTTTGTGTTGATCATAGGTGTACGAGAAAGGAAGCGATTCGGTGGTGCTACCTGCCTTTCCTTTTTCTTGAGTTTGGAATGCTAACGCAGTATTTTTTTCCAGGATTTCAGGGTTTACAGGGAAATTGAATTCAATAGTAGCTACGGCTTTTCTTACCTCTACATGAACTGGGTCTTGATAGAGTTTGAATTCAGCGATTTTAGCAATGAATGGTTGGGTAGAAAATGAATAAGTATGGGATTCCATATTTGCTGTAGTTGCAAAAAAGTCCGGCGCAAATTTAATTGTGTATTTTTGTCCTGCAGGCCAGTCCTCAGCAGGAACAAAAGTTAATTGGCTGTCGGTGCTCCAGTTCCAGGTTCCTGGAGTTGTTGGTGACATTTCAATACCTTTAGTTATGGTCTGGCCAACTAAGTTTAAAGGAGCAACGGATTTATTAATAAAGCCATCCTTATTTCTTACTCCAAAATCAATGACTAAATTCCCTGGAACTAAGGTTTCCTCATTAGGAGTAATAGCTGGTGGTGTAATTTCTGCGATGGTGTAGACGGGTTGAGGTCGGTTTTTATACCAATGTGCAGTATATCCTGCGGCGCACAATAAGAGCAGGGCAAGCAAACTCCCTCCCCAAAATGTCTTGGGAGATGCTTTCGACTTATTTTTTAGATAGCTCAGCCAGGGAGGACTATTCCAATTTAATTTGCCAAACACAGCGGAGAAAGCATTGAATATTTTTTTGCTCATAATTTATCCTGGCTGTTAGCGAGCCTCGGCTCGAAATTCATTAAATGACTCGTGTAGTCCTTCCTCTGACGTTCCGTTTATAATTTCTTTTCAAAATTGGCGTCATTTTACTCTTTTTGGTGCATAATAGCGAATATGAAAAAAAATATAAAACGCTTAAGCATAATCCTTGTTTTGCTGTTTGTCAGTGGGTTTGCACTATTATTTTTTTTACCCAAACCGGTTTTATTGAATGGCACCAGTTTTTCCAGAGCTGTTTATGATGATCATCATCAATTATTACGGCTCACTTTAAGTAGAGATGATAAATATCGTCTATTCACCCCGTTGCCTAAAATTTCCAAACAATTAATCGATGCAACCTTGTTGCAGGAAGACCAGTATTTTCGTTTTCATTATGGAATCAATCCCTTAGCAACAGCGAAGGCAATTTGGCAAACTTATGCGGTCAAATCCCGGCGAGTAGGTGCTTCAACTATTACCATGCAAGTAGCACGGATGCACTATGGAATTAATTCCAAAAAAATAACAGGGAAACTCTGGCAAATTATTCGTGCAATTCAAATTGAAATGCATTATAGCAAAGACGAAATTTTAGAAGCTTACCTAAATATGGCTCCTTATGGTGGCAATATTGAAGGTGTTGGCGCGGCAAGTTTGGTTTATTTTAGCACTGCTGTAGATAAACTCAGCTTACCTCAGGCATTAACCTTGAGTATTATTCCCCAAAATCCGGGAAAAAGAACACCCCATAATCAAGACTTGAAAAAGATTAGAGCGCACCTCTTTCAACGGTGGCTAGAGCAGCATCCTGAGGATAAGAATAAAAAAGTCATGTTTGAACTACCTTTAGTTATGCAAACTAATCGCTCTTTACCTTTTGCTGCGCCCCATTTTGTGAATAAAGTTTTGTCTGATGTTTCTAAACAGCAAGATATTGTGACTACGCTGGATTCACGCTCACAAACTATTATTGAACGGATTACGCGCAGTTATTTAGCAAGGAAAAAAGGTTTAGGGGTCCATAATGCCGCGGTTTTATTAGTAGATACCCGTGATATGGGAATTAAAGGTTTAATGGGATCGGCTGATTTTTTCAATCGTGAAATAGGTGGGCAAATTAATGGTATTGAAACCAAGCGCTCTCCTGGTTCTACCTTGAAGCCGTTTATTTATGGATTGGCCTTGGATCAAGGTTTAATCCATCCCAATACGGTTTTAAAAGACGTGCCGCATAGTTTTAATGGCTATAATCCAGAAAATTTCGATTATGACTTTATGGGGCCAATCAAAGCGCGAGATGCTTTAGTTTTAAGTCGTAATATTCCCGCTATCTATCTTTCTAGTCTCTTAAGTAAGCCTTCACTGCATCAATTGTTAGAGCAAGGGCAGGTGAGTCATTTGCGCTCAGAATCCTACTATGGGTTATCGTTAAACCTCGGCGGGGTGGAATTAACCATGCGCGAATTGATTGGCCTCTATGCCATGTTAGCTAATGATGGGGTTTGGTATCCTACGCGTTTGTTACAAAAAGAAACGAAGTCTAAAGGCCAACGCTTATTAAGCTCCGAAGCCAGTTATTTAATTTTAGATATGTTGCAAAGTACTCCCCACCATGATGTGAATTACCGAAGCTGGTCGCAATTGCCGGTTGCTTGGAAAACGGGGACTTCTTCAGGATATCGGGATGCATGGAGTGTCGGTGTTTTTGGCCCTTATGCTTTGGCTGTTTGGGTAGGTAATTTCGATAATAAAGCAAATCCTGCCTTTATTGGAAAAGATATCGCCGCGCCCTTATTTTTTGAGTTAGTGGATGCCCTTAAGCAAGAACGTGGTCCTTTACAACCTTTAGATAAACATCCTGAACACATGAATCTTAAAAAGGTGGAAGTATGCAGTGCTTCAGGAATGCTACCCACACGTTTTTGCAAAGATAGGGAATGGACTTGGTTTATTCCAGGAAAATCCCCCATTAAAACAGATACAATTTATCGAGAAATAGCAATAAATAGTAAAAATGGATTGCGTACTTGTCATATTGATGACAATACACGTTTTGAGGTGTTTGAGTTTTGGCCTTCTGATTTACTGCAAATTTTTAAACGGGCAGGGATACAGCGACACATACCGCCATTTTTTGAGGCCGATTGTAGTTTATCAGGCAATGTTGGAATTACACCGCAAATCACTTCACCACAGGCGGGCATTAGTTATATTGTTCGTGCGAATTCTCAACAAAATAATACGATTCCATTTACGGCCGTTACGGATGCAGGAATTGCTTATGTGTATTGGTTCGTTAATGAAACTTTTGTTGCGAAAACTAAGGCTGGAAAATCTTTTCTCTGGCATGCTCGACCCGGGAAGTTTGTGGTAAGAGCTGTAGATGATCATGGACTTTCTGACGCTCGGGACTTATTGGTTCAGTTGGATAATTGATACGGCCATCTAAGAAACCATTGATTCTGCTGCGCTGCATCAATGTTACGCCGGAGCAAATCAAAGTAGCCTGGATGCAACGCAGTGAATCCGGGAGCAGCGAATTCTATCCCACGAAGATCTGCACTCGCGATGAAATGCGCATCATCCCAAAGAGCTGCTAAACTTAGCTATAGGTATGTCTTTAGGCGCGGCAATTAATGGACAAAAAATCGCAAGGATCCAAGACACGAGGGAAGTCTGTTCTTATTGATTTAGCATTGCAAGGTGGCGGTGCTCATGGAGCGTATACATGGGGTGTTCTAGACCGCTTGCTCGAAGAGCCTCGAGTGAAAATAGAAGGGATTTCAGGGACTTCGGCAGGTTCCATGAATGCTGCGGTTATGGCCAGTGGTTTTACTCGTGATGGCCCAGAAGGTGCTCGTAGGGCCTTGCAGGCATTTTGGTATCGGGTTTCAGAAGCTGCGCGCTATAGCCCGTTACAACGAGGGTGGTTGGACATTATGTCTGGGAAATGGACTATGGATTACTCTCCTTCTTTTCTTACTTTTCAAATGGCGAGTCATGTGTTTTCGCCCTATGATCTTAACCCGATCGCACTAAATCCATTGCGAGACATCTTAGCTGAAAGTATTGATTTTTCATTATTGAACGATTCACCCATCAAATTATTCATTACAGCGACTAATGTGCGTACTGGTCGTGGTAAGGTATTTAAAAATAAAGAAATTAACGCTGATGTTTTATTGGCATCTGCATGTTTGCCTTTAATGTTTCAAGCTATTGAAATTGATGGAGAGGCTTATTGGGATGGGGGATACACCGGTAATCCTACCATTACGCCTTTAGTGCAAGAGTGTGAATCCAGTGACACTGTATTAGTGCAAATTAATCCTGTAGAGCGTCCAGGAACTCCAAAAACTGCTCGTGACATACTTAATCGCCTTAATGAAGTTGCTTTTAATGCAACCTTAATGAAAGAGTTACGGATGATTGCTTTATTACGCAAAACGCTTAATTCGGATTCGGGAGAGCGAGATCGCTGGGCAAAAATGCGTATTCATCGAATTACCAGCGCGAAAATGGTTAAATTGGGCTATTCTTCCAAGCTCAATGCCGAATGGGATTTTCTCCGCATGCTTTTTAAAGAAGGACGTAAAACAGCAGATGCTTTTCTAGTGAGCCATGGTAAAGCATTGAATAAATATTCTACTTTTGATTTGGATTCGTTTCTTTAATCTAACTCTGGCGGGATGCAGGGAGCGATACTATGTACCAAGTAATTTTGTAACATAATTGTTGCGGATGTGGAGTTAAGAAATGATTGAATGGATCATCAAATTGCTTTTAGTCATATCAGGCTCATTAGCCAGCTGGTTTGTGGCTCGTGATGCTTTAAATTTCGCAATTGTTGAAATGGTTATTGCCGTTTTACTATTTACCATAATTGTTTTTATTGCTGCCTTTTGGTCTACAATAAGGAACTGGTTTAAACATAAGGAATGACAAATGAAACAACATGCCTCAGGATTTTTATCACTAGTTGCTGAATCTAAAAAGCATATTAAGGAAATCAGCCCCCAAAAATTAAAAGAAAAATTGGATAATCATGAAGACATGCACGTGATCGATGTGCGTGAAGATCATGAGTGGACTACGGGACATATTCCTACTGCCATACATTTAGGACGAGGAATTATTGAACGTGATATTGAGAAAAAAATCCCCGATCAGCAGCAGCAAATAATTGTTTACTGCAGTGGTGGCTTTCGCTGCGCTTTGGTCGCTGAAAGTTTACAAAAGATGGGATATGCTCAAGTGTATTCACTGGATACGGGATTGCAAGGCTGGATTGACTTGGATTATCCAGTTGATAAATAACATTTTATCACTTAACTTTTGGGGATTATATTTGATCAATGTTTTCGATGAAACCTCGTCGTCATTACCAACATAGTTGTTGGTAATGACGAGCGAGTTTTTAAGAATTATTTCGCGGGCAGTTTATTACATCCTAAAATAGGAGGGCGGCTCAGACTTTTCATCATTGTTTTGTTGATTGAGTTTTCTTTTTTCTTCCATGTAGCGAGCCTCAATTATGTTTGCTTCATTTTTGGCTAAAATACTCCAATGGTGGATTTCTATAGGGTTTAACATTAAATACTCTTGTGCCCTTAATTGGCCTTCAAAAAAGGTTGAAAATGCTCCATTGCTAGCCTCTTTTAATGTTTTTCCTTGATATGCATTATTGAGCATCGGACCAGATATTGGTTCTAGGTGTTTTGCAATTGTATACGCTTGAAAAGTCATTTGTACAAACGGATAGGAAGACCAATGAGCATTATCTTGGTAACCCATTAGTTCTTGGCATACTGAGCCCAGCAATAAATACCCAGGAGCTAAATAGAGATTGGCAGCGAGAGTTGCATACTTTAAAACAAATTCGGTTATCTCATCATCGACGGATTCTTTCAATGCTGAAAGTCCTTCCCGACATAAAACATTCATGGAAAAAAAACAGCCGCAATCGGCTGACGCCACTAATAGTTCTTTAGCTTCCTCAAATTCTGCTGCGGATAAGTCACCCCCAGACTCAATTAAAGTGGTATAAGTATAATATAAATAATAGCCTTTCAATAACTCAAAGCAGGAGGGGACCGTAAGCATAGGGGAATATTCTTGAATAGGTTTATGGTTTTTCTCTGCATCTTCTCTGGGATTAGTACCGCACAAACGCCAGAGCTCAACCCAATGTGGCTCTAAGTTAGGTGACTTACATAACGTATTAAACTCAGGATCGGTTAAGGCCAGTTTAAATAATAGCTCGGTGTCATATTCTTGGATGAGCGTTTCTATTAATTCAGGTTGGTTGTCATTTATGCTTTTTTGCCAGGTTCGATAGAGTTCATTTTTTAATAACTTCTCAGATTCATCCAATTGATAACACCAACGGGGGACAATCATATTGCAAATCCTATTTATGCAGAGACTCCTGAATGCGGCATCTGCTCTATTCAGGAGGTTCTCCTAGTTTATGAGTATATTTTGATTGTAGTCGATGTTGCTTGTCCAGTCTCTAATAGAGAATCTTCTTTACCTGTTTCCGGAGCATCAACCGTAGAGAGAAGAATATTTGCATCATGCGTTTTCTTTTTATCTTTCTTCAACCAGGATAAGAGTGAATGAGCAGGTTTCGTTTGTGCTATTTGAATTACGGGAATTGCGTCAATAGGTTTGTGAACCAAATGCCCATGCCCATGAATTACAATGAGATCCTGCAGGTTGTGCTTTATTAATAAGGTGCTGAGCACCTCGCGTTTGCAACCTGCGGTACTGTGTTTTCGCGCTTCGAGTAAATCATGAACAAAGCTTATGGCATTTGTATGGTTTGCACCTGCATTTTCAAGGTATTGAATAATTAAATGCTGACTGTCCATATTGGCGTTAATGCTTTCAGGCTGAATCCCATTTAAAAAGTTATACTGCTTAATTTGTGCTCGTGAAGGAGGCATTGAGCCTGGACCTACGTCGCCACCAATGTTTTCTTGGTGTAGCCATTTCCAGGTTTCTTTTGAATATTCAGTTTCGCGAACAGCCATGGCAGCGGCACCAAAGAACACTACTTTTCCATCAGGTGAACTGATATTAAGTATCATTCCATAGCCATCGAATGTAGGTACTAAGGTAGGCTCTATTTCTGCATAGACTTTTTTCATGGCACTGTCATCTTGGCCAATTGAATAGACTAGCTGATCGCATTCTTGTTCAAAGGTGTCATCGGTACTGGTGCCCATTTTTTTGAATACCAGGACTAATTTCCCATTAGATTTTTGATTAATTTCAATAAGTTCGCCTTGCAACAACTCATCACGCTCTTTTGCTGTTCTTAAGGCCGTGGTAGCTAATTTACCAGTACCTGCCTTGTCAAATTGCTTGGCAATCCAGAATACAGTATTGGATTGATTTTTGGTGTTAAATTCACGGCCTTCAGTACGAATATCATTGCCAAAGAACCCTTTTCTATAAACTGCGGCTGCAGTTCCGCCCCCACCGTAGATAACAATAACTCTTGGTCCGGTGCCTTGTTCTTCGGTGCCTGTTAAGATGAATTGGTTACCATCGACTATAGGGGTAAATTTCTTTGTTTTATCCCAGGTATTTAATCGTTTAAATTCTTCAGTAGAGAGTAGTTTACTAGAAATTGCATTTCGAGCAGGGCCAAGGCCCGTACAGATATTAAGCTCACTCGTGTACAGTATTGTTACCTTTCCAGCAACCGCAACAAATACACGATATTCTTGAGCTGATGCGTCATCAGCCCAGTCATTTAAATGATTCTCTTTTTTCTCTATTTTAAGCACCGTTGCTTGCACTAATGGGGCTTGAGTTTTCGCTAAATTAACTTGGTTTGCTTGAAACACGTGGCGTCCATTAGCATAGGGATTATTTAAATAGTAGTTTGTTGATAAATAAGCCGATGGGTTTTCCTTTGTTTGCGCTCGCTCTAGAATATTTTGTGGTTGTGCAAGAGTATAGTCATGTTTCCAACTACCGGTGTTATTACCGATCATCAATACTGGTGGTAACTTAGCATCTGCTAATAGATCTGTTGTGGTTCCATGGTGTTGTTTATATTTTTCCAGCCAAAGAGTGGTGCCGGTATCGCCTGTTCCAATAATAATGTGTGAGAAAATAGCATGGTCTGTTTTTTCTAATAAACCAGGAATACTTGCTTGTACCGATTTTTTTATTTGATGGGCTTGGGATAAGCGATCATAACTACGGGTTACTCGGGATAAATCATCATCAGCGGGAATATCCACTAAGGCATGGGATGCTAACTCGTCATTTTGCGCTGCCCAGAATTTAATTAGTTCTGGTGTAAAATGAATCTTTAATGCATTTATATCATTGTAGACATCAATCGCTACTTTTAATGCATGATGTGCCTGTTTTTTGGATAAGTCTTTAAAAATATTAGGGTTTTGGTTGATTTGTGCAATCAGAACATTAAATCGCTCGCCTAAATCCTTTGTTGTAGAAATTTTGCAAACTAAAAGACAAGAGCAAATATAATTGATAGTAAACTGAGGAACCCCATGATTAGTTTTCATTACTTATACCTCGACAGCGAATAAGAACAAACAAATGTTGCGTGTTATTTTATCAGGAAAGTATTAAGAGATTATTAATGAAACAATTTGATTTTTTTATATGTTGAATTTTGTAATTGTGCTTATCATGACGGTGTAGCTGCCATTAAGTTAAAAAAATTGGTAATTCCTTGTGAGTTATCGTGTAAACCATGTCCCTGTGCATTACATCCTTGGCCCCAACCTTATAAGTATAATGTGAGACAGCGATGTATCAGCAGATATGGATGTAGTTGGTTGCAACTAGGTTATGCTTTTTGTATACGATTTAATTTATCACTCATTATTTTGATAAAATGCTCGATTCTTATCTTTAGGGGCTCGTAAAGCTCGTGGCCCGAATCGCTAAAAAGCCAGGATAGATATTGAGATGACATTGCATTATTTTGTATGGCTCTTTCTTTTAAACGATGCTTGACTTGGTTATATAACAGTTCTTGTTGATAAGATTCAGAAATGATTTCGTCAGTAAGCATTTGTGAGTAGTAACTTTTTACCCACTCATTCTCGCTGATTTCTTTTAAGAAAATACGTATTTTGCGCAGATTTTTAGTTATTTCTTTATTCCAGATGGAGACACTCTTGCATGCGTGGGTAAATTCTTCATGGCTGATGTCATGTACGGCATAGCCAAGCCAATACGCAAACAAGACTAAATTGACATTAGCAGAATCGATATTCTGAAATATATGGCATGCCTCTTTAATGTTGGCGTCATCATAAATCGTTAATGAAAACTGCCAAAAGGGATTTTCTGGTGGTTTTACTGAAGAGTTGTTGAACATAGAGTGTTCCTAATTATCATTATAACCGTGTTAGTTTTATGGCTTATTTGTCTTCATTGCCTAGACTTTATATTTTATACTAAAAGACAAGTTATAAAATTGTAAAAAAAGAAATTTTTTTAATGAAGCAGCAATGAGTTAACTATTTTTTCGTTTAATTAAAGAGGACAGGCTATGGCAACGAAGTCGCGTATTATTGTTGGTATTAGTGGTGCCTCAGGTATCATTTATGGAATAAGATTATTAGAAGTATTAAAAAAACTTCCTGTAGAAACACATTTAATTGTAAGCAAATCCGCTCAATTAATTAGAGAGTACGAAACGGAGTTAAGTGTTTCTGAACTAAAAGCAATGGCCGATGTTTGTTATCCATGGAATGATATTGGCGCTAATATTGCCAGTGGCTCGTATAAAACTTTAGGAATGATTGTTGCTCCTTGTTCAATGAAAACGCTTGCAGAAATTGCTCACGGTATTAGCTCGAATTTAATTGGCAGGGCTGCGGATGTGATTTTAAAAGAACGAAGAAAGCTGGTATTAATGACGCGGGAATCACCTTTACATTTAGGTCATTTACAAAACATGGTTGCGGTGACTCAGCAAGGGGCTATTGTTTGTCCTGTAATGCCAGCTTTTTATAACAAGCCTGAAACGGTTGATGACATAATAAACCACAGCGTAGGCAGGGCACTTGATTTATTTGATCTGGACGCTGGTATCGTAAAGCGGTGGGATAAAAATAATATGGTAGGAGATGATGTGTGAAAATTTACACAATCAGTGTCAAAAAATAACTTGGCAAATTAGAAAAACTCATTAGACTATCCATATATATTATTTTGCAGTTAGAGAGAACCTGATGTTTACTGGAATAATCGAACAAAAAGGGATAATTCTTAGCAACCTTCGTAAGGGCAGTGCTCATCGTCTTATTATTTCCGCTGTATTTGAACAATTGCAGGTGGGAGAAAGTATCGCTGTCAACGGTATTTGCTTAACATTATTGCCTTCTACGGCTGATAATGAATTGCATTTTGATGTTTCTCCAGAAACTTTAAATGTGACAACGCTAGCCGATGCAGTGGCTGGAGACTTTGTGAATTTAGAACGAGCCATGCTTTCTTCAACACGCTTTGGTGGGCATTATGTCAGCGGTCATGTGGATGCGATCGCAGTCGTTCGCGCAGTTAACCATGTTGAGGAGTATCTTGAGGTTGAGTTGGCGGGTTTTGAGGAGGCCGCAATGGCTTACTTACTTCCTAAAGGCAGCATCACGGTTGAGGGAGTCAGTTTAACAATCAATTCAGTGGGAGATAAAAGCGTTAAATTAATGCTGGTTCCACATACTTTGGCAAATACTACTTTAGATGTTTTAAAGCCTGGGCAACAGGTTAATATAGAGTTTGATTATTTGACGCGCATTGTTGCGCATCAGTTGCGTGTTTCGGGTCAATTAGCATAATAAATGCGAAGTATTGATTTGGCCACGAAGTGAAGCAAACCAAGGCTCTGTGCCTCGAGTTCTTGGTTTGCTTCGTCCCACGCTTGGGTAATGGTGAATGTTATTCATATCATGGATTTATGGCGGAGGATGGGGCTGCCGTTGGCGATGCTTCCTCCGGTTGAGGACTAAACAGTAAATTTCTATTTGCAGCGTATCCCACCTTTGTTGGTTCGCTCATCATAATCGATTGCTGATTCAATAGCTCCACAGATAGCGTACGCAATCCCAATGCCATAGCAATCTCACTTAGTCTTGGATAACCTGGTGGTTTAGTAAGTAACTCCTGTCCAAGTTCATGTATTAGCTTGTAGGCATAGCAGTCATTGCCTTCGCAGCCTTTTTTAGCCAATACAATTAATAAAATACTCAATATTTCTTCTTGAGGTAATGCCGAAATTTGCTTGGAATAATGTAATAGCACTTCAAGATTGGGCATTGTATACAATCGATCGATCTTTTGCGCATGAATATGAGGGCAGGCGGTGTTGCTCCGTTCTGCAAAATGTAAAGCATAAGCAATAGGGTTGGTACGCGCATGGCGAATCAAGGTTGCATTATCGGCATCACGGGGCCAATAAGAGCCCATAACTTGAGTTTTTATGTAAATTCCAGGACATTCTAAGCGAACCAATGGGTGCACGTCTGCGCCCAGAGGAAGTAAGATATCAGGAATCGGAGGGTATACTTTATCGTTAACGACAAAGTATACCAGTCTCCCAGTAATACATATTTTAACGGTGGCTCCAGTATTAATTGGTTGTGTATAGGGGTAATTTTTTTGCTTTCCTGTTGCTGGATCACAATATAAAATATTTCCTGTAGCTGCATCCAGGGCTAAGGACATGGTGGTGGTACCTGGAATGGTGGTTTCATTTGTTTGGGCCTTATCCCAGGTGATTCCAAACAGCAATTTATTACTATCACCCGCAGAAACGAGGAGCAGTTGATACGCTCCCTGGGTTCCTGTATTTACACCGCGGTCAACAACAGTGCAAATTCGTTGGGTAGAACTTAGCGTAGCAGGAATAAATGATAGTTGTTTTTCGTTTAACTCAATAGAGGACAATG
Source organism: Legionella lytica (assembly GCF_023921225.1). Lineage (NCBI taxonomy): Bacteria > Pseudomonadati > Pseudomonadota > Gammaproteobacteria > Legionellales > Legionellaceae > Legionella > Legionella lytica. The sequence goes on along the minus strand of NZ_CP071527.1, from coordinate 1,978,362 downwards.
TACGTAATTCATCCAGATTCTTACTTACATTGACTATCGTATTATTAGGGAGCTCCAGATTGAATGTATTAATATTGAACGGAGCGCCTGCGCGCGAGGAGTGTACTTTGTATCTGCCTTGTAGGGAGTTTTTAGGCACGGATAGAAGCTCTAACACCTCGTGCTTTTTTAATGGTGCATTATATTGTAAACGTTCAACAGGGGCATGAGTAGTGCGTTTAAGTTGTATTATGTGTTCAAATAAAGCCTGTGTTGTTTGGGCTTGGAAATGAGCCTGCTGCGTTACTGTCTGCTTAAATATAGGATATTGCGGAACTTTAAAAATGAATGCTTGCAGGTAAGCATCTTCCAACGAGTTATTCGAAGCATAAGCTGCTTGTGTAAGGCCACTCCAGGCGGAACAGCGTAAATAATCCAGACAGCATTTTATTTGTTGCTCTTTTTCTTCTTTATTGACTCCGCCGGGGATGCTAATGAGTTTGGTCAAAATCTCCACTACTTTTTGTGTTACATACCAGCGCGTATTTAGCGATAGATTGGTAGGAAGGCAAGATAAGCCAAAGTGTAAAAATGTTTCGTTACTTACATTTTGCCATAATGTCACGAATTTTTTACTGCTTTCCTTATGTTGATTCATCCATTTTCCAAAGTCAGACATTAAAAGAAGCATGATCCCCATTTCTTTATATACAAGGAATTCCCCGTATCCTCTTTTATAGAGTTGAGATATCATCATTTCAACGAATTCTTCATTAATTAGTTTGACTCGCAGGGTATCAAATTGGAAACACATCCATATTGTTGCGTTAAGTGACGCAAGAAATATTGGGGAAGGTATTGTTTTCGACCGCTCAAAAAGAGCATCAATGAAATTATGTGCAATTCCGGCTTCAAGTAAACGTTGTTGCAGTTGATGAAGTTTTTCGTAGTTTTTAACAAGCTCGGCTTCTCCCAAGACCGTGCAAATGAGAAGAATACGCTTTATCCATTCCCCCTGCACGGTCTCTGAGGCGATATTCGCTAGTCCGGTGAGCTCATTAGGGATAATAAGCTCAATACAATGCTCTATCATCCCTAGAGCTTCATCACGCTCTTGTTTATTTTTAGATACGGGTGTGTCGCGTATGAAGTTGTATAAAGCATGAATGGACTCGGTGCGCATGGTTTTATCATGATGGCAGGTGAGCCCTGAAAGCAAACTGGGTAAGTGTTCTATTGACCATGCTTGTGACTTTGGCATGTGAATATTAGCTAACGCTTTGATAGTTGGCGATATATTCTGCATTGACGTATCGGGAGCATGTTGCTTTTCTGGAAGTGTTGCTTCCCATAATTCGACAAAGGCACAAAGGAATGCAGGGGAGCGTTTAAATGATTGATTAATTTTAAACTCTAAATCAGGATCATTTAGCTGGGCTGTATTTGCGCCCAATAAGAGAAATAACTCTGCAACCATACGCCAATGCACAATATGGCGTTCAACACCGGGCTCTAAATTGTGCACAGGGATTTGAGCTGATTTGTCTATTTCAAATAGTAGGGATGACTCTTCGCCTATTAGTGCAGAATTTTTGATATAAATACGGTCTAAAGTAGGATAAATAACTTGATCTTTAGGAGCTGAATCAATTCGTGCTACGAGCTTAATGAGTAGTCCAATGAGCTGTGTTGGGGTTAGTTTTTCCTGATCAGGATTCTCCATGATTTCTCGTAGAGACAGAGTGTCACATTGTTTCGCTTTTTCTGTTTGTTGGTTTGTGCTTTGTGTTTCGGGCGCAGGAGGGGGCTCAATTGGAGCGAGGGTAGGTAGTAAAATAGATGACTGAGGCCTTTGGAGTTCTCTGATAAAATTATCAAGTTCGGCATGGCCTGTACTAATGATTGTGGTTGGTGAAAAGCAGGAAAATAAAGCAAACCACTCTGTTTTATCTCTTAGATGTAATGATTGTCCTGTTAAATCAATGTGTTTAATTTGCCTAGGGATTGCTGCAAAAATCATTTTTAATTCATCGGTACTTTTAAATGCAGAATAGTTCCAAGCAAGGTCTAAGATTACAACTGTTTCAGGAATTTTGGGTAAGGTTTGTAAAATTTGTTGGGTAGGGTTGTTATAGAAGTCCATTTCATGCCAATCAAGAGTAGTTTCTTCGTCCTTCAACTTGATTAATTTATTAATTAGGTCGTACATAATTCGGCTTTGTTTATATAAAAAAGCTGATATTTTATCATGGCGTACTTCTGTAAAGCACTAAAATGATAAAATAAGCATTTTGTTTGGACGTTTAATTTTTTTTGAAATATACCAAGTCAAGACTGTTTTTTATTTTTTTCTTTGATAAGATACACGGGCTGGTCGTTTCAATCTTTGCCAATATCCTGTGGATATCTCCATTTAAATTAAATCACTCTAATTCTCAAAAATTGCTATTTTATTTATAAAATCCCTTGTGTTATAAGGCTCTTAGGGTATTTATTCTGTTTCTAGTATGGGGTTATTTATCCACAAAAACTGTGGATAACTCTGTGCATAGGGTGTAAAAGTTCTTGTATTATCAGTTAAACTGATGCCTGGTTTAGAACTTACCAGTGTGTTTTGGGATGGGATTTTCAATGACATCAACTTGGAAAATATAGCTTTGGGAATTGGAGCTCTGTTTTCTTGAATTCTTGCGGACTAATTGCGCGGGCTGTTGGCATGGATGAGCCCGCGGTCAAGCCGCGGGAGGAACTTTCGCTTAGTAGCTAGGCATTAGTTGTTTTATTGATTTTTATGGCCTCATTAACATCGAGTTTTCTTCATCATCATCTTCTTGCTCTAACACTGCATTTTGCTCTTGAGCTAGTTCAGAATTTTGCTCCTGCACTGGCTCAAGGTGTTGCTCCTGCACTGGCTCAATGTGTTGCTCCTGCACTGGTTCAATGTGTTGCTCCTGCACTGGTTCAATGTGTTGCTCCTGCACTGGTTCAATGTGTTGCTCCTGCACTGGTTCAATGTGTTGCTCCTGCACTAGTTCAATGTGTTGCTCCTGCACTAGTTCAATGTGTTGCTCCTGCACTAGTTCAATGTGTTGCTCCTGCACTAGTTCAGCGGGTTGCTGCTTCACTTGCTTTACGTCCTGCTGAATAAAGAATCGATTTTGATAATGATTGGGAATGCTTTCCAAAACTAGGGCATTATATTTTTTTATTAATAGTTTCTTAGCGACCTCTTCCGTTGCTGAATTTTGTATGGGTAATGTATTTTCTGATGAGAGATGGCGCCATAGGCTGTAAAAGCTATTGGCGATGTTTGGATCTGCACAGAAAAAAATATTTAGACTACGAAGTAGAGCTGCATTCAATGTGATATTCGTTTCTTTATTTTCTTGAGGACACTCTAATAACAGTCCAATGACTTGTGTATTGAGTTCAATTTCTTTGCTTGATTGCTCTTCTTTATAAAAGCGAGTAATGATGTTTAAAACGAGCTTATTGATACCTGGCATTTCTTTTTGTAGTGTTTTAAGCGCTTCACGGTTATTAATCAGTAACCGTACTAACTGTATTGGTTCTGGTTTCATTACTCGCGTTACTTTAGGAGTGAAATGATGGAATAAACAGAGATCCATGAGCCGTTCTACATCTGCACTTATTGATGTTTGGAGAATATAGGACAGCAGCTTTTTATGAGTGTACTCGCTATCGGGTTGTATGCTTGAAAAATAATGCAGAATTGTCGATTCAAGCCATTGCTGATTTTTAGGCGACTGTTTTTGTTTGGGATTTAACGAGTCGAAGAGTCCAATGATGGAGCTTTTCTGAATATAGAGTGGGTTTGCAAGCATAATCGCAATTTGTTTTTCAGCCCATACCTCTTCAATACGGGATATTAGGTTAGCGCCTGGAAATAGTGTCTCGATTTCAAGCTGGGCTTGTTCTTTTTGTTTAAGAACCTCATTAAAATTATCAAAAGCGCCTTCTTCTTCCCAGTTAGGTATACTGGATGGTAATCTTCTAATCGTATCGATTGCTTTTTGGGCTATGTTGTAAATTTTTTGGTTACGGCTTAATAAGCTCTCAATCTCTACCAAGTTTTTATTACTAATAGGATTTCCTTTAAGATACAATGAACTTATTGTGCTATTATGTCCGAGCATCTGTATTATGTATGAGGCGCCGAGGTCGTTAATTTCATTATTACTTAGATCAAGAAAAATAAGAGAGGTATTTACTTCTAATGCTTCAAACAATGCTTGAGCACCAGGATCACCTATCGCAGTGTTTTTAAGATGGAGCGATCTTAATTGCGAATTAACTTCTAATCCTCTGGCAATCGCTTGGGCTCCTCTACTACCAATAGCATTGTTGTTAAGTGTAAGGTTTATTAATACGTCATTTTTTTCTATTAATTCACCTATATAGTCTGCTCCCAGTTCGGTAATTTGATTTTTATCCAAGTTTAGCGAGGATAATTTTTTATGAGCTTCTATGGCCTTGGTTAAATATCCAAGATTTAGATCGCCAATATAATGATCATATAGGTCAATGCCAATCAATGTAGTATTGTTAATTAAAGCAGCAGCTAAACTTTGAATTCTGTCATCAGTTATGAGCCAGCTTGGTTCAAGATTTTTAAAATTGGGGTCATTATTAGCTATTTTTTGCAAGTCACTTGAAAAATCAGTCATGTTTCTTCCATTTAAAAGTTATATGTAGTCGCTCAGAGGGCATAAAAATATATAATGAGTTCCTTCTCTATGTTGGGAACGATGTTCCCTAGAAAGAATTCAAAAAAAGCTTATATTCTGTTTCATAGCCAATACAATTTGGCAAATTCGCTACCGAATTAATGTGATAGGTAAGCGTTGTTTCTAACTGGGCTGTTTGTGGTGGGCTATGATGAACATGGCAATAGTTAACCCCGAAGTTTTTTGCTCCATGCCCATCGCTAATAATAGAGTCACCAACCATTAGAATGGAGTTTTTGTGATAGCTGTGAATGGGTTGATTATGAGTATTAGACAGTTTCTGTAAGGCGATATTAAAAATTTCCTTATTGGGCTTGGCAAAGCCAACGTCATCAGAAATCACAAAACAATCAAACCAATTTTCAAGGGCAAATTTTTCTTTTTTCCTCAATTGAGATGCAGAGAATCCATTGGTAATAATGCCTAAAATATGACCTTTTTGATGCAAGAATTCAATGGTTTTTCTAACATCAGGAATCCACTCAATGTGCTCAATCAGATAATGTTCATACGCCTCAGCGACTTCATTAGAGTGGCTTGCGCATTCTATGGCTTCGTTTAATTGCTTAAAACGTAAAAATCGCACATCACTGGGCATGAGTCCATTTTCCTGGGCACCAACGCGTGCCCAAAGTTCATTATTCACTTTTTTAAAGCGCTGTTCGAAGAGTGGGTAGGGGGTTGTTGGATAAAACTGCTCATGAATTTTACGTACACCGATTTGTTCTGCAGCTGAAAAATCAATTAAGGTATCATCTAAATCAAACAAAATAATTTGATACAACGTCTTACTCCTCGTATGGACCTTTTATTAGGGAGCTCCTACAGGCATTAGGTTGGACCCCCATGACCCAACAACAATGCATCGAGCCACATTTGAACTCAATTTTGGGCCATGGGCCCAACCTACACGTCATTGCAAAGTTTGTAGTGGACTGTTTTTTAGAACCACAAATGCAAATACCAATCTAAAAGCTCTTGTCCCCAAAATAATACGGCTAATCCTGAAATGCATAAAAAAGGGCCAAAGGCGATTGTAGTATCTCTTGATTTATCGTTCAAGTATAAATATAAGAGCCCAATTATTGTACCCGTAATTGACGAAAAGAGGAGAATTAGTGGCAATAATTTCCAGCCAAACCAGGCACCAAAAGCGGCAAACAATTTAAAATCGCCATTTCCCATCCCAATTTTACCTGTAGCGAAATAAAATAGTTTTATAACAAGCCATAAAGCAAGGTAGGCACCCGCTGCACTAAGCACAGCGTCAGGGAGTGAGGTAAATAAGTTTTGCGTATTCGCAATTAAGCCTAACCACAATAAGCTTAGCGTTAAACTATCGGGCAGTAGTTGATGATCTAAGTCAATAAAAAATAAGCAAATTAAAATCCATATAGCACTCAGTGCAAAAGCTAATTGCCAGGTAAAGCCAAAATGCCAACAGGCATAGAGTGACAACAGCATCGTGCCCAATTCAATTAATGGGTAGCGAGGTGAAATAGAGGTTTTACAGTAATAACAACGACCCCGCAGTATTAAAAAACTTAATATGGGAATATTTTGCCAGGCGTTAACCATGGTGTTACATGAGGGACAAAATGAGCGAGGAAAAAACAAATTCAGCGTCACTTTCTCGTCATTTTTATTGTTCATTAATTCATTGCATTCACGCTGCCATTCATTTTTGAGCATAATCGGTAAACGGTAAATGACTACATTAAGTAAACTTCCTATTGCAAGCGAAAGTAAGGCTATAGCTAGGTAAAGGAACCAGGAATGGTGTGTGATGAGTTCATGCATCATTGTGTTTTTCCTTTTAAATTACCGCGCCCAATTTAAACAAAGGCATATACATTGCCACAATCAGCCCACCCACGAGAATCCCAATGATGGACATGATAATCGGTTCTAATAAACGACTCAGTGCGTCCACTGAATTATCTACATCTTCTTCATAAAAGTCTGCAATTTTACTTAACATTTTTTCTAAGGCACCTGACTCTTCACCAATAGCGATCATTTGCATGACCATATTGGGAAATAGGTGGGTATTTTCCATAGCCTTATTCATGGATATTCCTGTAAAAACCTCATTTTTTATATATTCTATTGCGTTAGCATACATTATATTGCCTGTGGCACCAGCCGCCGATTTGAGGCCATCTACTAAAGGCAAACCAGCTGCAAAAGTAATAGATAATGTTCGTGAAAAGCGTGCAATAACGGTTTTTTCAATAATTGGACCAATAACCGGTATTTTTAATAGCAGTTTATCAACAGTTATTGCGAAGGCCGTAGAATGCTTTTGTGCATAAATAAATGCATAAATGCTCAAGGCCAAAGACGAAAAAATACAATACCAACAGGATTGAATATATTGAGATATTTTAACTACGGCCAAAGTTAGGGTGGGTAAATCGGCTCCAAATGATTGAAATAAGGTTTCAAATTGTGGAACAACAAACATAAGTAAGCCCACTGTCACTATAACTGCCACGCTTACAATGGCGATGGGATAGCTTACCGCTTTTTTTATTTTCTTTTTTATGGATTCAATTTTCTCTTTATAACAGGCAATTTTATTGAGCATAATATCTAGCGTACCTGATTGTTCGCCTGCTTTAACTAAATTACAGAATAGGCTATTAAAATACTGTGAATGTTTCATTAATGTTTCAGACAGTGTTAAACCTGCCCCAATATCATGTTTGATCTCATTAATTAATTCCTGAAGATGGGGATTTATTTGTCCTTTCGCAACAATATCAAGCGCGTGCATTAACGGTATTCCTGATTCAACCATGGTGGCAAGTTGACGGCTAAATAGCGCAATGTCTGCTGAACTTGGCTTTTTATTTAATTGATTAAAGATTATTAGATTCCGCTTTTGAGCTACTTTACTAATAGTAATGCCTTGCTTGCGTAGGTCTATTTTCGCGAGCGTCAAATTACGTGCTCGAATGGCTCCTGAGATTTTTTGTCCTAATACATTTTTACCCGTATAACGAAATGTTAATAGGGAGTTGGTATTTTTTTTAACCTGAAACATAATTTATTCAACGGTTACCCGATTGACCTCCTCTAGGGTAGTTATTCCTTGCTGTACTTTTTCAATGCCAGATTGATAAATGCTAGTCAGGCCTTCATTTTGGGCTGCTTTTAAAATTTCTAATGAATTAGCACCCGCCATAATGAGTTCGGTTAGAGTATTTGTCATAGGTAATACTTCAAATAATCCTATCCGGCCTCGATATCCGTCAGTGCATTGAGAGCAGCCTACGGATTGATAAATTTGGTCTGTTTCATTAAGACCCAAAGTTAGTAAATTGGATTTGTGAAGATCGGTTCGTGGAGTTTTACATTGCTCGCAAAGTTTTCGTGCTAAACGTTGCGCAATAATAAGGGTTATTGAACTCACGATATTAAAGCTGGGAATACCTATGTTCATTAAGCGTGTTAGGGATTCTACTGCACTATTTGTATGCAATGTTGATAAGACGAGATGCCCTGTTTGTGCTGCCTTAACTGCAATTTCAGCGGTTTCTAAATCACGAATTTCACCAACCATAATAATATCAGGGTCTTGTCGTAAAAAAGAGCGTAAAACCTTGGAGAAGTTGAGGCCTACTTTAGGGTTGATATTTACTTGGTTAATGCCGGTGATTTTAATTTCAACGGGATCTTCAGCGGTAGAGATATTAACTTTTGGTGTGTTAAGCAGATTTAAGGCTGCATACAGGCTTACGGTTTTTCCACTACCTGTGGGGCCAGTAACCAGGATCATTCCTTGAGGACGTTTTATTGACTGCATAAAATATTCGTGTTGTTTGGGATTAAATCCTAAGGCTTCAATGTGTAATTTAGCTGTATCGAGATCCAATATTCTTATAACCACTTTTTCCCCGTTTGCGGTGGGGCAGGTGCTTACACGAAAATCAATGGGGTGCTTATTAGGTTGATTTATCTTAAAACTACCATCTTGAGGGAGACGACGTTCTGAAATGTCTAATTTCGCCATGACTTTAATCCGCGCTGTAATTCGGGCAGACAGATTGACTGGTGGATTTGCTACCTCATGTAAAAGGCCATCATGTCGGTAGCGAATGCGATATTCTTTTTCAAAGGGCTCAAAATGGATGTCGGAAGCCCCTTGTTGAATTGCTTTAAATAAAATTTGATTAACAAATTTTACAATAGGGGCATCATCATCGTTATCTATTGGATTAATTGTAAATTCATATTGTTCTTCATGATGCATTGCTGTATCGAATGTAGATAATTCTTGATGATGCCTCATGTTTAATAAATGGGCGAACACGGCAGTCAATTTATTCGCTTCTACTGCGATCGCATGGGTATTCAAACCGGTATGGAATTGAATTTCTTTTAAGGCATTATGATTACCGGGATCTTCGGCAGCCAGATATAAATGGGTTCCACGGCAAAATAGGGGCACCATGGAATGGCGAAGCATCAGTTTTTCATCTACTAATGATAAGGGCAGGGTACTGAGCTCAATACTATCTAGATCCAGTATTGGAACACCAAAACTTTGAGCTGATGTATGGGCAATTATTGTGGCAGATAAGATATTATTTTTGATAAGATATTGAGTGAGTGAAATTTTTTCTTTAGTGGCTTGCTCAGAATGGATTGCGGTTTCTGCTTTACCTAAAAGCGGTTCTAAGGCAAATTGTTGACCAGTAATATTAAATTCCATTAATTTATTCCTAACCATTTTTCTATATAAAAAAGGAAAATGGATTGTTTGCGGGTGAAACTCGTTGTATTGTAGTTTAATTCAGGATTAACCTTTTTAAAAGGCATTACTTTGTTGATTAAACAGCAAAAAAAATACTACCGAGCATTGAATAAATGGTTTCAATCACCTCTTGGTCTTTTTGCTGCGCATGAGTTTTCTCTTAATTTGGATGCACTTGGTTTACCTGTTTATGGCGATACTCTAATTCAGTTAGGAAATTGTGGTGAGAATCTTTGGTTAAAAAAACTGGATTTTGAACACAAATGGATTGTTTCACCCTTTGCCTTATCCCATCAAGTTCATATTGAAAGTGAATTAAATCATTTACCATTAAATGCGAACAGTATTGATTGTATTGTTGCTCCATTAAGTTTAGAACCGTTTAATATGAGCTCCAGTTTAATCGATGAGATTGATCGGGTGTTAAAACCTATGGGGTATGTTATTTTGCTGTGCATTAACCCTTGGAGCTTGTGGGGGGGGGCCATAAAGTGCGGGTTATTAAATTGTTATAACGACCATAATATAAAAATGCGCACTCCCTTTAATTTAAATCGGATGTTCATTCAAAGAGGCTACAGGCAGGCTTCATTAAATAATTTTTGCTATCTCCCGCCGGTAAATAGTGCCACATTGATTAAAAAATTAACTTTTTTAGATGAAATTGGTAAGATGCTTTGGCCTTACCCCTCTGGTTTTTATTGCTATATTGCGCAAAAGTATCAAGTAATACAACCTTCCTTAACGTTGATGTCTATATCTCAGCCAATTAATGATTACCAATCACCGCTACAACCGGCTACTTTGACCTCGACAAAGTGAAAACGAGCAGATAGATAGATTATCTATACCCAAAACATTCGTATTTTTGTATAATTTGCCCAGCGTTCAGAACAGGCTCATTTTATGACGAAGAAAACTTTATTCAGAATTACTTTTGCTAACCAAGAAGCAATTTATGAAATATATGCGCGATCTATTAAGGAGAGTGACTTATTTGGCTTTCTTGAAGTGGAGGAGCTGGTATTTGGCGAACAGACTACATTAGTTGTCGACCCTTCTGAAGAGCGCTTAAAGTTGGAATTTAGTGGTGTAAAACGTACGTTTATCCCTATGCCATCAGTTTATCGCATTGATGAAGTAGAGAAGCAAGGAATAGCTAAAGTTAAGGATAACCCTGCCTATGGTAGTACTGTCAGTCCATTTCCTGGGAAAGGAAAAATCAAGGAGTAGGAATGAAACAACTCCTAATATATAACCCTATCTTTACCGAGAGACACATAAATGACTATTCCTAGTAAAATTAAAGAAGTATATGAAAAATCTACTTGCTTGTTTACAACTAATGAAGTTGAAGCTGCTTTAGATCGAATGGCGATTAACATCCATAAGGAATTGCAGGATGAAAACCCTGTATTGTTATGTGTTATGGTTGGCGGACTGGTTCTTTTAGGCAACTTGCTTCCTCGTTTGGATTTTCCTTTAGAAGTAGATTATGTTCATGCAACTCGTTACCGTGGTGCGACCGTTGGTGGCGATATCCATTGGAAAGTAAAACCATCTGTTAATTTGGCTGGAAGAACTGTTTTAGTGGTTGATGACATTCTTGATGGGGGGATTACTCTTGCTGCCATTATTGATGAAATTCATCAATTAGGTGCAAAGAAAGTATACAGTGCTGTATTGGTTGATAAATACCGCAAGCGTGTTGAAAATGGTTTGCAAGCTGCTGATTTTGTTGGGTTGCAAATAGAAGATCATTTCATTTTTGGTTATGGAATGGATTACAATGAGTATTTACGTAATGCGCCAGGTATTTTCGTTGTTCATCCGGATCATGAATAAGCTTGCTTATTAAGCTAAGACGAATTCGCTATGCTCATCACTCCCCGGATTTCGCTGCGCTGCATCTAGTCTACATTTAAAATTGCCTAGATGCTCGTTCGGAATACATTAAAAGTAGCCTGGAGCCCATGTGCGAGGCGAATTCCTTAAGTAAATTCCATTAGACCTACAGGTCTGTCGCCGAATTCCCGCGGTTTGACCGCGGGAGCCGCGGTGTTTTTATAAAACATTACTACCATTCAATATATCATCGAATAAGCCTGTCGGATCTTGCTCTGGTGGGCTAGGTTCTTCTCTAGGGCTTACTTTTTTGCTTCGAGGAGGCGTCTCATCTGCAAAAAAGTCCCACATAATTCGTTGTGGGTCGATAATAAGACGAGGTTTTGGAGAAGGTAATGTAACGTTAGCCTTCTCTAACTCCTTTTTTGCCATGTTTCTCACATCTTCAGTAGACGCTTTTTCATATATATGAGACAAGCAATCTAACATTAGTTTTTGGCGTTTGGGTTCTACTTTTATCCAGCTACTAAATTTCTCAGTGAGATTTGCGGCTAAGCTTGGGTTAAATTGCTCCAATTTTAAAATAGTTGAGGCAACTAATTCATAGCCTACACCGGAGGCGTCATGGAAACCATATGGGTTTTTGATAAATACGCCTAATAATGCATTTACTTTATTAGGGTTGGTCATGTCAAAGGCTTCATGCTTTAAAAGATCTGCTACTCGACTTATAACTGTTGTTGAATGGGCCGCTGCTTGTAAATTAAACCAGTAGTTAATGGCATCAATATCATGCTTCCAATAAGTATAGAATTGTTCTAATAACTCATTCACTTGGCTGTAATTGATGTTAACTAACAAGCTTAATGCCGAAACGGTTTCGGTCATATTCTTACCTAAAGCTTCATTAAACTGAGCAATTAAGGCGTATTGCGAGGCTTCTGGATCAGCTGCCAGTAAATAAGAATAGCACACCGATTTAAGGCGACGATTACCTGCTGCATTAATATCAAAAAGGGCGTGGGAATCTGTTTTAGCTGGTGCCTGGAGTTCGTCAATTGTTACTTGTAAATCAGCCTTTAAGGACATACCCAGTTCTTTTTGGATCAATCGACGTGCTTCGGCAATTTTTTCAAAATCAGCATTGGGTAAACTGGCAATTAATGCTTCTTCTGAAGGTAGTGCCAACAATTCGGCTAAAACCCAAGTTTTTTGTTGGTTGTTAAGCAATAAATTCATGTAGGCGACAATAAAGTCGGAGCTAAATTCAAGTTCCTTACCAGCACAATAATCCTGAACCATGTGGGTAATAAGCATTTTGGCTGCTTTGCACTTATTATAAATATCTCCATCATACTGCATTAACAACAGTAATTGCTCGTTACTGTATTCATATTGCAAGTGTATTGGCGCTGAAAATCCACGCAGTAATGACGGTGTTGGGAGCTCATGGATATTGGTATATTCAAATTCCATTTCGGGTTTATCCAGCATAAGAACATCTTCTTGAGAAATTGGGGTTCCGTCTTTGCTGAATAACATGAGATTCACTGGAATTGGGCGATCTTTGCCATCGTGAGTGACACATTTTATTTTATAAGTTTTTGTTTCTGAATTGTATTCATCCGTTACCGTAACCTTAGGGGTTCCGGTGGCCGAGAACCAGTTTAAAAAGGGCCGCAATTCAACATTAGATTGACTACTCAAGGAGTCAATAATGTCTTCTAGGGTAATGGCTTTACCAGTGTTCTTTTTCAAAAAGACAGACAAGCATTTATTGAATGTTTTTTCACCCATGGCATTCATGATCATACGGAAAATTTCCGCCCCTTTTTCGTAGGCTGCGGTAGTGTATAAACTGCGTACTGCAGTGTATGACTCTGGTCTTGGGGCGCGTTCGTCCAGACTTCTTCCATCAAACATTCGGTCTAAATCTACCCCTAAACAATGCTCTAAGAATAAAGACGCTCTTAGTGTGGTTAATCCTTCTTTATAGGACAGATTAAACCAGTCGCGAATGGTCACTAAATTACCGCTCCAGGTATGAAAGTATTCATGTGCTACCACGTCAAGAACACGGATAAAATCGGTATCTGTTCTACTTGCTTGAGTAGCTAATAGATTTGCAGTGTTAAATAAAATTAAGCCTGTTGGTTCAGATGCCCCAGAGGCATACTTATTAACCCCGGCAATTTTAACTAGCTCAGGGAGGTACTCTAAATTAAAACGATCTTCGTCATATTTCATGGCACCTTTTAGTATGTCTTTAGCGAAATCGCATTTTTCAATATCGCTTTTGGGAAGGTAAAATTCGATCGGTACTTCTCGACCTTGTTTTGTTTTATACGTGGCGGCAGAACACGTTAAATCACCAGCCACCATGGCAAAAAGATAACTGGGCTTGGCAATTGGGTCATTCCATGTGACTGAATGGACTCCATTATCATAGCTGCGTTTTCTTGTAAGAACCCCATTCGAGAGCAGGGTTGGGTATTGATTTTCATTTGCAATGATGGTGGTAACGTAATCTGCTAAATTATCGGGTCTGTCGATACAGGGGAATACACGTCGTAAACCTTCGGTTTCTGCTTTCACTAAGACAGTGCCTTCTGTTTTATATAAACCAAACAAGTCGGTGTTTTGACCTAACTCAGAAATGGCTTCAAGATAAAAAAGGCCTTTGGGAGGCACGTTTTTAATAGTTAATATATTGTCTTTTAGCTCATATTCATCAGGATGCAGAGGTTTCCCTCCTAAGGAAAGGCTTATTAATTTTATATTTTCACAGTTTAGATGTAGATCAGTGGCCTCGGATGAGGAGTTTGGATTTCGTCCAACCACAAGCAGTGCTTTTGTTTGTATAGGCTCTTTGGTTAGATCGAAGGTAAGAGAAATACTGGGGGTAATAAAATCCAAAACCTTATAGTCACTCTGCTTGGGCATAACAACTCCTGTTTAGTTACATTTAATCCCGATGACACAATATAAGATCAATCTATTTATTGCAACTCTTTCAACTGGTTTTAAAGCTAGGAATAGGCTGGATTTATTTGGGATAATTACAATGACAGATAGTGTTATTTCTAACAGTCTTTCCACGACCGTCATTGTGAACACAGTGAAGCAATCCATGGTTTTGTGCCACGCACTCCTGGATTGCTTCGTCACTACGTTTCTCGCAATGATGGTATCTATTTTGAGTACAATTCTTTAACTTAAATCCCGTGGTCGTCATTCGAATGAAGAGGGGGAGCTGTGCCTTACACGCGAAGCATAGTTGATAAATTCTGATGGTCTATACTTGATTTAATGGGTTTGATGTCTCTGTGTAATGGAGTGATTAACATGGCTATGGCAAAAAAATCATTAAGCAGTGACCAATTAGAGCAACAAAGGGTTAATGCTTTGAATGCTTTGCAAATCATGGATACTCATAGTGAAGAGGGCTATGACCGCTTAGTGCGCTTAGCTGTTGATTTATTAAAAGCTCCCATTTGTTATATTGCTTTTTTAGATGAAAAAAGGCTGTGGTTTAAATCATTGCATGGTTTAAAAGAGAAAGAGACTCCACGAGAAATTGCTTTTTGTAATGAGACAATAAAAAAAAATGAACCCTTAATTATTCAAGATTTGACCCTAGATCAGCGATTTGTAAACAATCCTTTTGTACGAAACTCACCTTTTATTCGATTTTATGCCGGTGTGCCTCTTACTTCTCCTGATGGTTATAATGTAGGAACTTTTTGCCTGGCAGATACCATTCCCAAAGAGCTTAGGCCGGAGCAACTTGAGTTGTTGATAACCCTGGCTAATATTGCTAAAGATGAGCTTTCTTTACGTTATTCAAATCATGTATTGTGTAAAATTAGAAAACAATTAGAGATACGTAATGACTTGATTCGTAAAACCTTCAGCTTTTATATGTCTGATGATGTGGTAAACACCATTTTAGCGTCCCCAACACAGCATAAATTGGGGGGCAATGAAACTAAAATTACCATCCTATTTAGTGACTTAAGAAATTTTACCTCTTTATCAGAAAAAGTTCCTGCTAAGCAGCTCGTTGCGCTTTTGAATGCATATTTTACTCGAATGGTACGGGTAATTGAGAGGCATAAGGGTACTGTAGATGCCTTTATTGGTGATGCGATTATGGTCCTTTTTGGGGCGCCATACACGACAGAAAACGACTCTTTACGTGCCGTAGATTGTGCATTGGATATGCAAAAAGAGCTTAAAAAATTTAATCGGGAAAATGAGCAAAAAAATCTACCTCAATTAGATATGGGTATTGGCATTAATACAGGAAATGCCATAGTAGGTAACATTGGTTCTAAAAAACGCATGCAATACAGTGCCATAGGCTCTTCAGTTAATTTATCTTCTCGCATCCAAGGATTAAGCCTAGGTGGTCAAATCTTAATTTCTGAGGCTACTTATTCTGAGATTGGGCAAAATATTGAAACAAATGGGCATTTGCGCGTTAAAGTCAAAGGAATTCAAGAGCCGATTACGATTTATGATGTGGCTAGGGTGAAGAGAGTAACTCATTAAACGTCATTCTGACTGAATAAAAGTAGGCTGGGCTGTAAAGCCCAGCAAGGATATTTTAATGCTTTTTCGCAAACACTGAACGCAAATGCGCAGTAATAGTTTCGATTGCATTACGGCACGCGGGTGTATCTGCTAAATCGTTGAGCATCAAGAAGTCATGAATCGTACCATGATGACGAATTCCAGTTACAGGAACCCCAGCTGCATTGAGCTTATGCTCATATGCTTCACCTTCATCACGTAAGACATCGCACTCACCATTAATAACCAATGCAGGAGGCAAGTCTTTTAATTGCTCAACCGTTGCTTGCAAGGGCGAAGCAGTTATTTCTTTTCTTCGTGCTTTATCAGGCAAATAATTATCCCAGAACCACTGCATGGCTTTTTTAGTCAGCCATGGTCCTTCAGCGAATTCAGTATAAGAAGCATTTTCAAAATTGGCATCAGTTACAGGATAAATGAGTACTTGATAGTCAATTCTAGGACCACCACGTTGTTTTGCCATCAGGGTCATTGCAATCGCCATGTTTCCACCAACGCTATCACCAGCAACGGTTAACCGTGATGTGTCCAGATTGAGCTCTTTACCATGTTCAGCAACGTATTTCATTGCAGTATAGCCTTGCTCAATTTGTGTAGGATATTGCGCCTCAGGAGCTAAGCTGTATTGCACAAATACAACGGCAGCATGAGCGCCAACAGACAATTCACGTACGAGTCGCCCGTGGGTTTGGTAATCACCAAAAACCCAACCTGCACCATGATAAAACATAATTACGGGCAAAGACTCTTTAGCACCTTTAGGGCGAACAATACGAATGTTGAGATCACCTTTAGCTCCTTGCTTAATTACGTGATCATCAATATCCACTGCAGGTTTATCAGTTGATAATTCCTGTAATTTATCAAATATAGCTCTGCCTTCCTCTACAGGAAGATCATAGAGTGGTTTTCCGCCAGCTTGTTTGATTTTTTCTACAAAAGCCCAGGTTTTGGGTTCGATGCGTTTACTTAAATCCATTTTTCACACCTCGTAGTTGAAGTTAACGGTTAAAAATACAACAAAAAAGCGTCTGAATAAGATCAATTATAGAACATTTTGGGCTTATTGTAGGTTGATTTTTGTTGCCAAGGTACGAACAAGGTAAATGCTTACAGAGTTTATTTAGAATTCCCGCGGCCAAGCCGCGGGTGTTTTAGACGCTATTACGCGAAATGCTTACATAAGACTAGATTAGTGGGGAATATGTTGTCTTAATTTTAATGGTGTTGGGAATTCATCTTGAATCGCTACGGCATAAACGTCGGGCACACCCGTATCATAGTTGCAAACACCAGTATCGATAAGAACGCCTGGGGCAGTCATACTGTTTAAGATATCGTTTGCATTTTCTACTGCTTCTTCTTCAGAATCAGCCTCAACAGGCGCCATTACAAAACCCCAGTTTTCATCGGTGCCAAAATCGCTAATTTGATAAGCAGCATAAACACCATAAACTTGCATTGACATTGAAAAACCTTCGGCTTGAATCGCACTTAGATCAGGACATACTTCTGAACTAGCAAAAGTAGTTCCAGCAAGAATTAAGGCGCTGGTAAAGGCAGCTAATTTTGCTTTAAACATATATATTACTCCTGTATTGTTAAAAAAAATCATTTTCTGGATAAAGCAACATCGTGGTTAGAGTACAGTAATTTACTATCATTTAGTTAGGTGTTAAGCCTTTTTATCGACGTTCTACGGAATTTCCGCGGAATCTAGAGTTATCTCTGATTCCTATATCACGCGGACAAGCAGCGGGATATAGGCAGGGAACACGTTATTCTAAAGTTAACATACTCTGTGTTTAGCCATTAAATTGCTAGTGTTAAATGTACAGTAACTGTATTTATAGTCAACAAACTTTTTTTAATTCAACGATTAATGAATTTCTTCATTGAGCGCATGGGATGTAGCGGTTTGACTGAGTATTTTGTTCGTAAATGCAATTGCAAGTGCGGAAACAATAAGTGTTAAATGAATAACTACTTGCCACATAATGCCATAATTATCTAATTTGCTCGGATCAATAAAGGTACGTAATAAATGAATGGAGGAAATTCCTATTAATGCAAGTGCCAATTTAACTTTCATTCCTCCTGCATCTAAATGTCCTAGCCATTCAGGCTGATCAGGGTGGGAGTCTAGTCGTAAGGGAGAAATGAAGGTTTCATAACCACCTAAGATAACCATAATGAGTAGATTAGCTATCATCACAACGTCAATTAGATCCAATACGCCCAGCATAATAAGGGTATCATCGGCCTTGTTGATGTGAATAATAAGTTCAGCTAGTTCGCATAAAAAACGATAAACATAAGCAGCCAGAATGCAAAGAAGCCCTAAATATAAGGGTAATTGAATCCATCTGCCCATAAATATAAAACGACTCATGATTTTTCTGATGGAATCCATTGCGGTACCTCTATTTTTAATTTAGGCCAGCATCATACTGTGTTTTATTGAGTTTGTTAATGGCTTGGGATGGGTCTATAACCCCATATTAAGCAAAATCCTAATACGGGGAATTGTAGTGTACAAATCTTTAGCGACTTATTTTTGAGATGATAAGGTTATCCTCTGAGCTATAATCCTCAGGAAGAAGCCCTGTTTTATCTCGTACATTGGAGAGAACAGTATTTTCAGATAGCCATCTTTCGGATGTCCCTATATTGTTTTTTGTTGCCAGGTGTAAGAGGGTTAATTCATTTTCCCCAATTCGCTCTTGAGACAAGCTTTCTATATTAAAACCAGGTAGTGCTTTATCGTTCCCCATAAGTACTGCGCGCATAGCAGGGGTTCGGTTGTTTGGATCCAGTCTCTGTTCATCGATACCCGCGTTTAAACACGCTATAATTTGATCTTTTGAACCTACATCTGCAGCGTAATGTAATAAGCTTCCTTTTTCATCGAATAAATTTTTTATTCGTTCATCCTTGAGTAATAAAGTTAAACTCGAAGTTTGTCCTGTATTAATTGCTAAATGGGCTGGCGTAAGCTTCTTTATATCATTTTCTATAAGCAGTCCACTTTTAGTTCCAATCAATTCGCTCAATAGTGTATTAAATCCGTATATTGCCATGTGATGAGCAACGTTTCGACCTTCTGAGTCTTTCATTGCCAGCGCTTCAGGTTTATTTTCTTTTAATAACCGATAAATGCTTGTTCTAGTTTGTATGCTCTTGCTTTTTGAAGTAGGGCGTTCTTCTATGATATTTAAGGTTAAGACCAAATGAATAGGATATTCGCCTCTGATATCAGGGGTGTTTTCTGCACCATGGCGTAATAAAAATTGTACAACAGATAATTTCCCATAGCTTGCGGCTATGTGTAAAGGGGTTCTTTGATTAATTGGATCTACATTGTTGATGTGATGCTCTAAAAAGTCTTTATATCCTTTTAAGGTAGCCCATTGTATGGGAGAAAGGCCGGCAAGATTACTATTTGGAGCATTTATGTCGCTATTATGTTGTGGAAACAAATCTAAGTATTCTTCTGCCAGTTTTATTAATGATTGATATTCATCTGTTGGTGCATATTCTCTAAATTTTCTGAAATCATCTAAAAAATGATCGGCACACCAGTTTTTAATTGCAATAAGCTGAGCTTCATTTTCATAGACTGGGGACAAATTTAATTCTGTAGCTAGCTGAGAATAATTTTGAGGCATCTTTAACTCCGTTACTTGGGCTCTATGTTTTTTTTCTGCATGTCAGGAGGGTTCTCATTAGCATTTGTCGGTACTGAGTCTTGGGGTTGATCTATATTCATTTTGGTTCCTGCTAAAAAGGAATAAGGATTGTCAGCGACCATATTTGCCCGGAACCTCATATTTAGTTCTAGTTGATGGTGTTGTTGCTGAGCAGCCATATTGGCATATGCGTTTGAATGTTCCATCGCATTAGCCATTGCCCTAAGAAAATTATTAATGTCTTCTAGAGGCATATAAGCATAAAATCCGATTCTATTTTCGATTTGTGCTAAATTATCCCGTATTTGAGGTGAGTGTCTATAATTTTCTTTCAGTTTGTGTGTTAAAGCCTCAAATGTTTGCTGTTGTTGATGAATATAAGCTTGCTCCGCTTCATCGATCAATTGGTTAAGATTCGTCATGATTACTTTTAAATGCTCTGGTTTTAAATTAACTCCATTTAGACTTCCTTGAATTTTGTCTAATTCTTGTTGTGCACGCCCATCATTTTTATACTGCTCTCTAGCGTATTGCATGGTGTCAATAATAAGGCCATAAGTTTGCATCGCTTCGTTAATTAAGGCATACCCAAAATTAGTTAATAAGGGATTAAGCGTGAGATTTTGCCAACTAGCCATTTGATTATTTATTTCTATAGCCAGATTTGAATACTGATTTTGCATTTGATTCAGCTTGTTATAGTTTTCCCAATATGTAGTTAAAACTTGAGGATCTTTTTCTAAACTTTGAATTGCATGCATTGCTTGATGAATTAGATTTACATCAAATCGCTCAATAGGATTTTCTCTAATACAGTGTTTAATCAATAATACATATCTAGCCCCTACGGGGGTTTGAAAAATCGGGGCGCTAAAATCGTACGCATCTACATTTGCATGCTGTTCCATAAACGATTGAATTGCATTTACTGTACGTGAAGGAGGAGTAGCAGCCAAAAATTCATAGAGATTTTTTCCAAACATAAATGCTTCAGCATGGGAGATTGAAATAAAGGCATCGAGATCGTCGTTCCAGTTGGATAGCTCTGGAGGGATTAGATAATTAGTCCTAAGCCAGCGATATCCGCTGCGTGATAACATGTTAAGGTTAATTAAAGGACCCTGTGCAGGGCAAATGGATTTAGTATCAGCTATTTTTAAATTGCCATTCACATCCAGCAACCAATTGGAATTTTTCATATCCATATAGAATGTTGCATTTTTATCCATCAGAACTAAAGCACGCGCCATTTGTGAATAGATATTACTTGCTGCAGCGAGCCGCTCAGCATCTGAAAGCCACATATTCGCTTGAGAGCTGATGTCGTTACCAGGGCAAAAATCAGTTATTTGTAAACATCGCTCGTTCAGACCATTACTGTCTTTTGCAACGGTTACGGCTTTACTAAAGTGAACTTGAACAAAATATCCTTGTAAGTCAGGAATATTTTGCAATAATTGAACATGCGTATTCGGATTCCCCATTCGATGTTCTAGTTTTAAAATTTCTTTTTCACCGGTTATCGCGTTAATTACTAATAAATTTTTCGAGTTTGTTCCACCTCGGTACTCTACTTTATAATTGCTTAATATAAATAATAATTGGCTTTCGTCTATGGGTGATAGGGGCTTCATCCATTGTTGCATTAGATTTAAACTAAATTGTGTTTCAAGGTTGTGTAACCCATTAGAAAGAATCGCGGCTTTTTGGTTGTCAAGTCCTGCAATCCAGTCTCTGAAGGATAGTGGAGAGGGTGAAATAAGCCATGCATTGAGTCCTTGCTTAAATTGTGCTGCTTGCTGCTGCGGAGGAGCTGCATGTTGATATGCCCGTGGTAGTGGTGGATTTGTTCCTATGGGGGGGATGGGCGGTTGTTGAGCTTGCTGGCCAATGCCTTGGGCTGCTGGAGTTACTTGATAGTTAAGTACCGCTTCTATGCTTTGTTTTGCATCCTGTATTAAGGTTATTTTATTACAGTGTATTCTCCAAAAACCCTTAGTTTCAAACATGTGTTCGCAGTGAACACCTAGAGTTTTTAATTGCTGAACAAGTACTACTGCCTGTTGGTGACTAGAGCACGATAGTTCATAATAGCTTACCTTCGGGCGTCGACTAAATAGTCTTGGCCCTCGGCCTGATATTAAATAGTTTTGTGGCATTCCTTGATAAATTTTAAGGGCTTTCTCGATGCATTGTTTGGCATCTATTTTAAGGGTTGATTTATCACAATTTATCCTCCAAAAGCCTCTTGCTTCAAAGATACGAGAAGGATTGACCCCTATGGCATTTAACTGCTGTTGAATTGCATCGGCTTCTGTTTTGCTAGAGCACAATACTTGATAATGTTCAACTCCGTGAAGCCCTTTTCTAAGAAAAAACTGCGCCTTAGCTATATAGGGTTCAGTAGGTTGCTCATGTATATCTGGAGGAGGGAGTACTGGTGGAATAGCTATTGGTTTTGGAACGAGATTATACTCTTGTTGAGCGTACCTAACATTTGGGGTTGGGAGGGGAGCACGAGGGGGTAGTTGATATCTATTGTAACCATGTTGGCCGTAGTTTGCATGTAGATTCAGGACCGGAAATGGAGGCAGGTTTTGAGGGGGGAATATTGCTTCATTTCTATTGGGTGGAGGCATCATGAGTGGTAGCTGATGAGCAACATTGGCTGGAGTCAGAGCGTAATCATAGCCTTGCTGGTCGTATCTAATTGGTTGCTGGGGGCGAAGTACAGGGGATGGATAGGGAATGAAAAGAGGTGAGGGGGCTACATTATATTCCTGATTTATTAAATTCTTTTTATGGGGGCCTGTATCAAAAATAGCAAAACGGTAATGTCTTGTTTTAATCTCTGAAAGAGTGAAGAATTCTTGCTTTGTATTGTCCCATGGATTAACTAATACTACTTCATAATCGCCATTGGGCATCGGGCTTATTCGTTCTATTCTTAATGCATGCCGTCCATGAATTTTGCCAAAATCATCTTTATTCGCATAATCCATACTAATGTAAATGGGCTGATTGGGGTTTATCGCTTTTAAGTTAACAATTGCGTTAATATCTCGAGTATCTGTTGTTTCAAGTCCTAAAAGCTTACCGACAAATATAGTAGAGGATTGCTGATGCCGTTCAGGTATGTTATGGGCATAGATGCTGCCGAATTGCTCATCGTTATCCCAAGATCCTATATAATAGTAAGAACTAATCCGCTCTAAAATTTTTACTGCAAGAGCGTTTGATTTTACGCTGCGTGGATCCTTATCTATTGCCTCAAGCTTTTGATTATCGATAAAAATCACATCTTCATCTGTTTGCACATCATAGGAATAGATATATTTTCCCTTCATTTGTTCTAGTTTTAAATTCTGACTTTGATCCGTGCGCTTGATGCGTAAAAATACGCCTTCTGATGTTTGAGTGAATTTTGAACGAATTAAATCTTGGTGTTCTGTCCCCCCATTAAGAATACAATCTAATGAGCATAAAAGATAACAGTCACTTGCTTGCCCTTGTTGAATAAGGATATATTGCCCTTTTTCTGGAAATAATGGTGTCATGGTATCCACTTAACTGGTTTGGTACATATATAAATATAGTATGTGTTTTGATCGCAATGCATTTATCATCGAGCAAAAAGAATGGAAAAAAGGCATTTTTTGTTAATCATGTGGCCAAAAATAATGTAGTATAATTAAAATTAAGGCATAAGTAATGGAATATTTATGGACAGGCAACGTCAATGGGAGTTTTGGATTGATGTACACAAGTAGAAATGTACCCAAGGGATTTTTTCATTATTGAAGCACCTGGTGGGGGTGGATATGGGGAATATAAATAAATTTATAGGTTGGTCTTCTGGCTCAATAATTCATCGAGTCACACTAGAACTTGATGTTGGGCCATGGGCCAACCTACGGGTTTTTAATATTTAGCAGTTGCGTCACTCGCAGGGAACGTTTCTTTTAAAGTCTCATCTAACTCTTTTTCACGTGCTTTTTGTTTGTCTTTTCTCGTGTTCTCAGGTTGATGAGCTTGGTTTCTTTTTCTGTGTGGTTGAGTATTTTTGCTCATAATAATCTCCTTTTTGTTAATTATAGCAAATTGGAGAGCTGTGTTAGTCTCAAGCTGGCAGAAGGTTCTTCATCATCTTGTTCGACGCTTATAAAGCGATAAAGATCATGAGTGACTCCATCTTTATCATGAAGATGAAGCTGTTTTTGGTAGGATTTATTCAGTTGATGGCCAATATAACCTACGGTAACCACTAAGGCTACAGGCCAGCAAATAACAGTAGCGGAAATGATAAATGCGATGCCACCAAAGTTAAATGCTAATGAATTCCATAATTCGGTATGCGCTTCGTCACGTTCTTCGCGCAGTAGGCTTAATAATTGTTGATGATGCTGATTATTAAGGATTTCACCATTAGCTAATTCACGAGTTACTGCAATTTGGGCTTTTTTGTATTTTTTATATTCTCCCGCGGTATTATACAAGGCGTTACCTAGCATGCTAAACAATGCTACTCCCGCTATGGCTAGCGGGCCGGAATACATTAGAGTTGCCGCAAAACTGATAGCTAATATGTGTGCGCCCAAGATATTAATTGCGTAATAAGAGCATTGAGACTCCCATTCATCTTTTAGCAAATCCATTTGTCTTTGAATCACGAGAAGTTCAATAGGTTGAGCCCCTATTTTTTGTTCGGTTAATTCCTGTATCTGTTTTTTGTAATTCGTCGCTTCATAAAGCCATTGAGTCAAGAGCAATAAGGCATCAAAAACTAAAAAGGCGAGAATTGTGGGGGATATTGACGAAGTTGGAACATGGAAAAAATTGGGATATGTAGTTAATAAGCCGACTAGAGACCAAACTAAATCGCTTGCCATGGTAAAGCCACGTTTATCTAGTTCTTGTTTAAACACTTTAGAAACTGATAGTTCTTTTTCAATCGATGCTTGAACTATTTGCTTAATTCCAATAATAAGGTTAATGATAAAGCGAAAAGCAAACAGAACGATGCCCAATGCTGCTAATGCTTCACGAGATTCGTTTAATAGGTTAATACCATCTACAAAACCATATTGATTACCGAGGATCTCATTCATTTCCTGAATTAACTCAAAAAGCGAACTATGTTCCAGATAAACCAAAAGTTGGATGGCTAGGGCGCGGCTGTAACCAAATTTAGAGCGGTTGGTATTTAGCTCACCAACTTTTTGACGTATGGTGGTTAACGTATCCAAACTAGCGTTAGGGGCATCAAAATTATTTTTAATTTGCTCTAGCAAAAAGATAAAAAATGTATTGCTGGTTGATAAGTTTTCGCTAGATAAGGAGTGGCCTTGTGCGTACGAATCAATTTCCTTTTTTTGTTTTTTTAGCTTTTCTATTTCGGCAGGGTGATAATCTATTTCATAGTAGCGAATCATTAAATCACAGACATAGCTGGCATACAGCACCACCTCAACATGCTTTGCCCAATACTCCTTATTTGATCGAAGTATTTGATATAAAGAGGAAAACTCATTTTGTAATTGGCCTAAATCAAAGTCGGCATGAGTAAAAGAAAATTGAGTATCATTACTCAATGTATGATTAAAAAATGCCTGCTTTATATGGCTGATTTGTGATTTTCCCATAAACAAATCTCATTAATATTGAAAATAATCAAATAGTTTTATACTGTACGATGGGTTAAGGACTTATGGCCAGTCGTCATGACTGGTCGATTATAAACCAGATAATGGGAACAGGAAATAGTTAGTTAAATCTTTACACTATTGAATGTTTTATTATAAAAGCAGTTTTCCAGGAGGAGTTTGTATGAATAAGGGGAGAATGGGCATTGCTGCTTTATTTCTTTTAGGAACGATGAGCAGTGTTGCTGCGCCAACAAGTTCTGTAGTGACTTTAAGCGGGGGGGAAATGTGGCTGCGGGGACAAGCACGAAGATTTCGCTTGCAGGCTTGATTCCTTCGGTGACTTATAATGTTATTTGTTACATCGATACCATCTATCCATTTCAGTATGTTTTGCTAGGCAGCTCTTTTAGTGAGACTACAAGCACCGTTACTTCATATAGCTTAAATGGAAACTATGTGATGCAAGATCAGTTAATTACGGGGCATAATATTGCTGTAATTACTGGCTTTTTTACTAATCCAACAACGGGATATCTTGTGTTCACTAATCTGGATCAGAGTAATCCATTTAATGTGAATAATTGTTTTGGCGTACCTGTTCAAGCAGCAGGGCCAGTTTAATATTTTGAGGGATATATCATGAAGAGAAAAGGGATTCTCACCTATACATTATTAGGACTGGTCGCCTCCACAAGCCTTTTTGCTGGAAATGCACCAATTCAGCGGATTGACGTAGTTAATTTGTTAGGAGCGAATGGCTCTGTACCTACCGCAGTAACCATTTCTTTTGAAAATGGGCCAGCAACCCCGTGTTTTACGGCAACGCTTCCTTATCAAGGGAGAATAACGGTATGGGCCGGGGTTGGTATGGCGTGTATTGCTCCTATTACAAGTATTCTTATTAGCCCGGTTATTGGGCCGAGTGGAGCCGTGTATAGCACACTAACTCCTGTGGGGGTTAACACCAATTATTATTTAAATCAGTTAACGGTTAGTGAAAATGCGCCGCCAAAGTATGATCCAACCAATGGTGATTTAGTTATGCCGGGTACAGCTCAAGCGGTTCTTAAGAATTATTGAGTTGGAGCGCCATTCTAAAAATTGAGCGGAGCAATCGATTCAGGCATCAGCATTCCGTCATTGTGAACGAAGTGAAGTAACCTAGAGTTCTGTGCCCCACGCTCCTGGATTGCTTCGTCACTACGTTCCTCGCAATGACGGGATTTTTATTGTGGTACTATCTTTTAATTTAACACCAGCCGTCATTGCGAATGCAGTGAAGCAATCCATGGTTCCATGCCTTGTATTCCTGAGGCGTTATGTTCTTCACAAAGATAGCTATTTATTCTATTTATAATAAATTGATGCCACGCATTTACATCGACGGAATATTATCCGGGAATGACTGAATTAATTCTTCAAGCTGACTCGCTGACATCGGCTGATTAAAATAAAAGCCTTGAACTTTATAACAGGAATGTGACTCAAGAAATTTAAGTTGTCCCAGGGTTTCAATTCCCTCCGCCACTACATCTAATTTTAAACTATTAGCCATATTGATAATTGCTTGGATAATTATCTCATCAGAACGATTTGTATTTATATTCTGCACAAATGATTGGTCGATTTTTAGCTGGTCAATTGGCAAATGATGCAGATAATTAAATCCAGAATTTCCGGTACCAAAATCATCAAGCACAATATTCACCCCCATTTGTTTCAGTTGGCGAATAGCATGAATTACGCTGTTTGAATTAATAAGAACATTTTCGGTTATTTCTACTTCAAGATATTTAGCCTCAAGCTTTGTTTCAGTCAATATGTCTTTTATCATAGAAATAAAATTCGGTTGCATGAATTGCTTGGTGGCAATGTTTACCGCGATAGGGAATGGAGTAAGGCCTTTATCTTGCCAAGCCTTGTTTTGCCGACAGGCAGTACGAATCAGCCACTCACCAATTGGAACGATAAGGCCTGTTTCTTCGGCAAGCGGTATAAAATCCATGGGTAAGTGAATGCCGTGTTTAGGATGATTCCAACGAATTAAGGCTTCAACACCAATTAGCTTCTGATTCTTAGTATCGTATTGTGGTTGATACGCTATAAAAAATTCATTTTCTAATAAGGCTTGGCGTAAGTCTGTTTCTTTTTCTAGACGAGTAACACATTTTTCTTGTAATTCATTGGCATAGAACTGAAATTGATTGCCGCCCAATGCTTTTGCTCGATACATTGCCAAGTCAGCGTGACGCAAAAGCTCTTCAACGGTTGTGCCATCTTGAGGATAAATACTGAGTCCAAGACTTGCTGAGATCATCAATTCTCGGTGAGCAATATTTAATGTTTTATTAAGTGCCTCTAAGATCCTCTTTGCAATATACGAACTGTCTTCAATATGTTCTGCTTTGGATGGAACAGCAATAAAAATAAACTCATCACCACTTAAGCGAGCGATCATGTCTTTTTTACGTGCAATACTAGATAAACGCTCGGCAACTAACTTGAGCAAGATATCGCCTGTTTCATGATTAAAGCTGTCATTAATTAATTTAAAGCGATCCAGGTCGATAAAAACTAATATAAAGCTTGAGTTATTTTCTTGCGCATAAGCAATTTCACGTTTAACTTGTTCCACGAGTAATACGCGATTGGGCAGATTAGTTAAGCTGTCATGAGTCGCTTGATACTCCAACATTGATAAAGTTTGTTGTAGGGAATCAGTGCGATCTTTGACTGTTTTTTCTAGTATTTCCTCACGATTTTTTGATTCTTGCATTAAACGCCATTTTTTTGTCAACGAACAGGCCAATTGGCGAACAGCAACACTATCAAAAGGCTTTTTGAGAATTAATAGGTTGTCTCTTAGACCTAATGCGTTGACGGTTTCTTCCCAGCTATAATCTGAATAGGCAGTACATATTACAACTTGTATTTCTGGATCTAATGCCCAAATTTGCTTGATCGTCTGTACGCCGTCTAAGCCTGGAGGCATACGTATATCCACAAAAGCCAAAGCATAAGGTTCTCCTTCATTCAACGCCTTCTGAATACATTGAATTCCTTCGTGACCTTGAGATGCGCAGTCTATGTGAAAGTTAGGTAAGTTACTTGAATTAAAATCCGGTTCTAGATCCGTTTCCTCACCAAAAATAAGTCGGTTGAGCTTATTAAGATGAGTGTTTGACTGCTCAGGTTTTAATATTTTTTGAAAGTCTTGATGAATAGCAGGATTATCATCAATAATTAAGATTCGAAAATCTATTTGCTTATTCATAACAAAACTCCTACATGTTTTTTAAGGTGCTTGCTTTGCTGTTAGGTAAATAAATGGTGAATGTTGAGCCTTGCTCCAATCCTTCACTTGAAACGTGAATTTCCCCACCTAGTTCATTAACCGTAACAGCAGATGCATGGAGTCCAAACCCATGTCCCGATTTTTTAGTTGTAAAACCAAAAATAAAAATCTGCGATAAATTAACGCTGGAAATACCAACTCCATTGTCAGAAATTTGAATTTCAATTTTATCTTTAGTTATTAATGTGGTTTTAATTGTTAATACTTTGGCTGAATTAGCTGACTCAACTAATGCATCCTTAGCATTAGAAATAATATTGTTTAGTATTTGAAACAGTTTTGTTTTATCAATCACAATTGGTTTGATATCACTGTATTCTTTGATAACGCTAATTTCTTTATTAAGATAAACTCCTGATAATAAAAGGGTTTCGTCAATGAGCTCATGAAGTGAAATAATTTGCTCAAAACGTTCACTTTTAAGGGATGTTTGCTGAGTGTTAATGATGCTTTTTATTAACTTTATATTTTTAGTCATTTCCTCCAGTTCAGCGACTTCGTTTTTGTGTTCTCTTTCCCAGCATAGTGCCAGTTCGTTAATATAGGCTGGAATATGTGTTCCTCTACTGTCTTGGCTAAGAAAGAGGGCTAAATCCTCTTTATGGGTATTAAATAAGGTTGCTAATTTCTCTAGAGCTTTTAAGGGAGTAGCATTTCTGTTTGCGAGCATTGTTTCAATAGAAATATTTATGGAGTTGATTACATTGCCTACATTATGTAAAACCGATGCGGACATTTCTGCCATACCTAATTCACGCGCTTTTTCAAATTGCTGTTGATTCTTAGCCTCCTTATAGTTGGAAGCCAAAAAGGCAATTCCCAGAATGATAAACGTTGCTGCGGCAATAACAATTGATAAGACCTCAGGGGCTATTCCGGGTATTTCATCTGTGCTTATGGTGGGGGTGCACAGCGGGCTAAATACAGATGCTGCCATACCCGTATAATGCATGCCAAAAATTGCAAAACCCATAAGCAGGGCAGAAAAAATTTTAATTCGATTTCTTAATGTAGCAACAACAGTATTGCTTTTTAAAGCAAACCAAATGGCTGTTTCTGATGCTATAATGGCAACTAGAATGGACAATAAAAACAAACTAGGTAAGTAACTTATATTTAAGGAAATAAGTAGGGCGGTCATACCGGTATAATGCATTGATGCAATAGCTAATCCTAAAATGAAACCACCAGCGATTAGATGAATAACATTAATAATGGATCTTTTTAGTAAAAATAAAGCAAATCCGGATGCGAATATAGCAACACAAAGTGAAAGGATAGTCCAGTACACATTATATTCTAATGTGATGCCGGGAATACTAAATGAAAGCATACCAATAAAATGCATGGACCAAATTCCTGAGCCCATAGCAATAGCTCCTCCTATTAACCAGAGCCATGTATCTTTTTTGGTATTATTGTGATCACGTAATCGACCGGTTAAGTCAAGAGCAACATAAGATGCCATCACGGCGACCAGATATGATAATATGACCAATCTAGAATCATATACTCCTTTTAACTGATCCAGTGGTAAAGCATTTGATTGAAAAAATTCAGTATACATTTTCCTTAATGCTCTTTATGTTTTAATCTATTTCTATATAGTTCGTTCTTTTAATTTTAGCACGGTATTTTTATTATATAGGATTGAATAAAATGAATAAGATAATCAGGATGATTTTGTTTTATTTAATTCTTATTGCACTTCTTATCAGTTATTTTGCCGTTTATCGTAGCCCTGTTCGCTTAGAACATGGGGTTTACATCAGTCAAATTGAACCAGTACCTAATTTTGAACTGATTGATAATCAAGGTAATTTATTTTCTGAAGCAAAACTAAAAGGCCACTGGTCATTGCTTTTTTTTGGTTTTAGCCGTTGCAAGATGGTTTGTCCACTGACGATGTCTATGTTGAATCAAGCTTATGAGCGATTATCACCAGCAAAAAGGCCTCAAGTAATTTTTATTTCTGTAGATCCTGAACATGATTCAGTAGACGAGCTTAATCAGTTTGTGCATCAGTTTAATGAACACTTTATTGCACTTAGCGGCCCAATGTCGCTAATAAATTCCCTACAAAAACAATTACATATTACGGTGTCTGCAAGCCCTATGAGTCATGGAACCGAAATTTTGCTTATTAATCCGGAGGGAAGAGTTCAGGCTTATTTTTACTATCCTATTACTGCTAGTGATCTTGTAGCAGATTTGAATCGTCTTATTAAGTGAGGTCTTGCTGTTGGAGGCGAGCCCCGTCTAATACGGGCTACGTTTTTTATTGATAGAGATGATTTTTATTCATTTGTGGGCTGCTATGGGATGTACTATTTCATGTTCTATAAAATCTGATTGATTGACGTTTAGAGAAAACCTGGTTGCACGCAACCAGGTTGCATCTTTTTGATTTACATATGAGGAGATTCAGTTTCTCTATCATCCTCTCTATCCTCTTCATTGTTTGTTTCATTAGCTAGATTATCTACACTAGGCGCTGTTGGACCTCTTGACGCATGTACGCTCTCTCGTGATTCAGCAGTTGTGGCTATATTTGCCTCATTATTTCCATTATTCAAATGATGAACTCTATCCTCATGGCATTTTGTGCCACATTTCCATGAATGAGTTTGCGTTGGTTCAGGTTTTGGTTGCTCCTCTACAGCGGGTTTTGCTGATGCTGGAGAGGTAAGACCTGCATTCAATCTAGCTTGTAGATTTGCAGTATTTTTTGCCGCTGTCATGTCTTTGTTCACATCATATGCTAAAGCTATGGCGCAGGAACCAGATACGGCAGCTCCAAACAAAACCCCACTAACTACTGCGCTACCACCACCCATCAATGCAGCAAATCCACCTACGGCAGCTGCCCCGGCGGCACCTCCGGTAAATACTGAAGCTGCAACAATGATTCCAATACCTATCACTGCTCCCGCGATTAATAGCCCTCCTCGCACTGGGTGTTCCTTCATGTAGTTTGCAAAACCAGAAGCTACGTCTGATATTTTATTTTTTAACCTACTAAAAAAGCCTTCCTTTTTAGATTCTTCAGGTTTATCTGCCTGAGGCTCTACCACATTGGGAGGAGGGGTTAGTGGGACAGTGTGAGCTGGAATCGCTAATTCTATTCTTAGATCTGCCGCGAGTTTTTTAGGGTTCTTTTCGCCACTGGCAATTTTTCCCATGTCACTCAGATAGGAATTGAACATTCTTTTGCGATCCTCTTCTGGGATAGTTGCTGCAATTGCTTTCTCAAATTGTTCTTTAGGTATCCAACTATGTAATCTTTTGACCTCTTCAGCAGCATTTACTAATTTTTGTAGATCTTGCTTACGCATTTGATCCGTGTAACTTGTTGTAAACTCACCTACTCGTAAAGTATTTTCTGCTGCATTATATGAACTAACGGCTTTCTGTAGTTTTTTCACTAATACCGCGTCGTCTAAAATCGGTCCTGGAACAGGTAGATTTATATTTAAGTCCTTAAAAAGTTGTTGAGGGCTGCTTTGCCCATTTTTGATTTCTAAATACTCATTATAGTTAAGACGCAATAGTCTTTTTTGTTCAGAAGAAAAGCCTTGCAAGCCTTTTTCAAATTCCTTTCCACTCAAATCAAACAGTTTGATTTTTTCAGCTGCATTTACCAGTTTTTGCATGGCTTGAGCTCTTTCCACATCGGTATATCCTCTGCCTCCCCCTGCTACTCGTAAGCTATCTACCGCACTAGCGTATTCACTAACGTACTGTTTAAGTTGTTTCATGTCTGAATTCATGGAGGGTTTAATTAGTTTAGCTAAAGGATTTGGTGACATAACATATACCCATACAAAATTACTTGTTTTAATTATAGACAATATTTTTATATGAGTGCATACATTACTTGCTGTTCCATCTCTATAATTTTGAATAAGCTAAAAGGTTCACGTAGGATGTTTGTTCTTCAAAAGATGTAATTAATTTTCCTAAGCGACCATCTTTTAATGCGATGCTTTCAAAAAAGCCATACCGAACAGAAACCCCACGAAGTTCTATTTGTTTTTTATCAACGGCATCTTCTTTCGTTTGTTTGGAAGGCGATATTAAACTATGTCTGTCCCTGGGATCGGCATGACGTAATTCTTTATATTGATGGAGACAAAATGAATAGAGTGCTAAATAGACCACTAGCGACTCGCTGTGAGCTTGAGCTGGTAGTTGCATTTTTATGCTGTATGCGAACTCCAGGCTAGCTGTATAGTCTTGCTCTGCCTGAGTTAGGAAGTTAGTTTCTAATAGCCTGCAGGTATCAGTGATAAGTGTGTTTCTCGAAATGGGGTTGTTTTGTTCCGCATTCCAAAGCAAATCATAACTCTGTGTGTTTTTTATGAATGCAGTGTACGTTATTGGAATTAATTTAAGAATGTTTGGTAAAAAACGAATCAGTTGCAGGGATCTCATATTTACACAGTCCACATGCATTCTAAAAAAATTAAGGCAGTTTGCTTTTTGATGATATAGCCATTCAAAAATCGCGAGTTCTGAGCGTCGTTCCTCATCGGTAGTTTTGGAACGGAAATAAATTAAAAAGGGCAGTATGGTTAATTGCTCTTGAGTATAATGTTTGTGGATGAGATAAAAGGTGGCCCTGAGGAAGAAGATGATGTTTTCTAATTTTTCTTGTTCTTGAGGTCTTTTTTTACTAATTTTATCCATTAATGTGAGTTGAGGGTAATCATCGAGAGTTTTTGCATGGGCATATCCTATTTGTCTGCCGCACATGGTAATTAATGTCAGCAATTCGGTTAACATATATTGTTTAGAGGTTAACTCCTCATATAAGGAATCCGTTATTTTAAGAACAGAAACATCTAGTGTTTTATAAGTGAGTTCGGTTTCTGGTTCTAGTTCGTCCAGGTTTCTACTCAGTTGCGCGAATAAATCCATGCTTTGCGCGGAGTCATTGTCTATTGGTAGCTGTGCTTTTATTTTCTCAATGAGTTCCTTTAATTTTGCAACATTCATTATTCAATCCCTAACTAATCACTTACTCCAGATTTAGAGAATATACGAAAAATATATGGACTGGTAGGGTCTTTAGGGTAAGAAATCTTCCTCATGCGGCACAAAATTGAAAAACTATCGATAGATAGTAATTAGATTAGCAATAGAGGCGATTAAGATGCTAAAAAAATTATAGTATTCAATGTTCTAACATTATTTAAATTCTGTGCTACGCTTATTTTTACATCGGTACGCTAATTCTTGTTTTAAATTCATTTTTATAAGGGACCAAAATGAAAAGACATGTATGCGTCTGTATTTCTTTATTCTGTTTTTTGAGCTGCTCATTTGCATTTGCTCATCCTGGTGCTGGTTTTCGAGGGGGCCCACCTCCGCACCGTGGTTTTTCAAATCATGGAAATCATCAGCATGGTCATTCACATCGTGGTTACCAGCATCACCAGCATAACGATGACTACCACCACCATGCAGGTCGAGATTATCAGAAGCATAACGATGGTTATGGAGGAAACAGCAATAATTGGGGAAATGATGAGCGTTGGTAAGCTTATTTTAATTTTCGGCTAATTGATAAAAATAATTTACAAGATTAGTTTGTTTATGTTTGAATTGGTAGCTTTATGGACTAGGTAAATACCAATGTTTACTAAATCAAGAAAGCCTAAGGATATTCATTTATACACTTGTGAGGAAATGAGTGCTTATGCACTCACACTACGTAAGGAAAAAATAACGCACTTGGATTTATGGAACTCTCCATTTCCGTCAATGTCTGTTGAACAAATGGCGGCCTTGGGAAAGATGGTGCGTGATTCCAAGGTTACTCATCTTATTTTAAGAAAAAATGATTTTGGCCTTCTTTCTCTTCCTTGTTTAGAAGCATTTGCAACCTCACTCAGTGGGGCCGAGGAGCTTGTTGAATTTGCTATTGATGTTAATCAGTTACATGTATCGGATTTTTCTTCCCAGCATTGGCAAGTATTACGTTCTCTTTTTGCATCATTACCGCTGAAAAAAATTTCCTTGCAATATAACGATCTTGATGATTTAGAAGAAGAGCAATTTAGCCAGTTAAAACAAATAATCCAGGAGGCAAATCATCCATGCCTTATTGCCACTAATAACTGGTCTTCAAAACGATGGATTGAAGTTATAAATATGGTGGATTGGCAAAAACAGAAAAGTGCCTCTTCTCTTACACTCTAGCCATTCCGCGGAACTGCCGACGTGCATAGGCACGTCGAGCGAATTGAATTTCAACGGGAGCACAGTTCTTTAAAAATTACAGATATAATAATGTGGGCAAAGAGATCGTTCTTTAGGCTTTAAATGGCACGTTTTTTCGTATAATACCATTTAACCAGGTCAGGAGAACTTCCTTCCTCAAGGTTTTCTGCACTGAGGATTTGGTTTTTACTTGTTTTTGGCATTACTTCTTTAAGCTTCCATTCCTCGCTCAACAGCCCAAATGTCCAATATTCTTCAAATGGGGTCACGTCAACATCTTTGGATATTATTTTGCCATCTTGCTGCTGAATACGTTGTGCGTGCGCGCTCACCCTGGCCGTAAATTCATTATTTGATTGATCGTCAAAGCTTTTTACCAGCAGTATTTCCACCTTGCGAACACAAAAGTTTCGGTATTCAATTGTTTTTCCCGAGGCTTTCCAAGAGCTTATTGACTCATTAAATTGTTCAACAAGATCAGGATATAACTGTGTTTGAGTTTCAGCGCTCAGTTCACCGGCTTCAAAAGCTAAATGGACATTTGTAAACACTAAGCGTACGCGATTAAGCATGGCTTGTTTATTCCAGATTTTGTTGCTTTGAACTAAGAAATTAAGCATCCGATCTACTTTATTTGATTTTTCTTGCACGTCTCTCGCAAGCCAAGGACCCGCAGTACCTAAGTTATCCACCTTATCCTGATAAATTTTTGCAATTTGCGTGTCGGTAAAGAATTCACAAAAATTTTCTTCCTCTAAATAGTCGGATTCACGTGATTGTTCAATTTCACGCAGTAGCCAGTCTCCGTCTTGAAGTTGGAAGGTCCAAAACTCTTGGAAGCTTTGTGGTTCATCATCACCGCGGAGATATTGCCTCGTACGATCATCAACATAAAAGTCACGGGCTGAGGCGGTGATTAACGCAGTAAATTCACGTTGGTTAGGTTTTTCAGTATAGCGAACATTCACTAAATCAATGTTTAAAATCTGTAACCGATCAAGACGATTAATTTCATGATTACGGATCAACCCTTCAATTTGTGCTGTATGTTGTTGAAATAAATCGGGCATTAATAATTTTTTCATGGGGCCATAATTTCTTTTCATCCAGCAATCTTGGAGTGAAAGAAAGGTTAAGTGCACCATGCTTTTTAGTGCGCCAGGATCAACGGTTTTGTCTTGTTTAGAAAGAAAAGTCAGTAGTTTTAATGTCTTTTCTGATTTACGCTCGATCGTATTTCGTGAATAGTTGTAATCTAGATTGGTTCTTTGTTCCCGAGCGCTTTTAATGATGCACCATATTATAACGCCGGCTAGGATAAAGAAAAAGAATGCTCCATCATCATCGTTGCTACCGCTGGATCCGACTCTAAAGCCACCTCCATGACTAAAACCACCACCATGGCCACCGCCACCTCCCTTATTATGAACCGCGATGCCCGCAGCGAAATAGGTATGTGGTTCCTCTGTTTGTAGGTTATAGACGGTGGTTTTTGCGCTCACTTTCTTCATGGAAGTAATTCGCTCAAACCTTAACTGATTGCTGGCAAATGCATAAATTAAATTACCAGGGTGTAGTGTTTCCACTGTTTTAAATCGGCCATTGCCCACATAAAAAGGATGCTCTCCAGTTACTTTGATGGTTGAGCTTGGCGTACCAATCACATAATATGCGTTTACTTGGTGCTTTAGTACGCGCTTGACTTTAGTTGGAACAAGAGAGCCATTAACTTCATAAGCTTGAACTATATCTCCAGGTTCAATTAGGTTAATTGCTTTACTTTGCCCATTGTAGAGCAGAATAGGGGTATTGGGCAAAAAACAACCCTTATTGTGAACGAGAACCCCATTTGCAAAGTAAGTAGCCCCTGAGTCTACTAATAAATTAAACGCAGGTTTTTTCGCGTTGATTTGCCCGATGCGATCAATGGCTAGGTGCTGCCATTGATTATTACGCCAGATGATCATTTTATCACCGGCTTTAAGATTGCCTGCTCGGCGAAACTCTCCCGGTTTTATAGCGAAAAGATGTTCTTCTGTTACATGAATAACACCGTTTGAAAGAGTCAGCTCCAGGTAGTTTTGAGGTGTTACTTGGCTGGTAGCAACAACTTTTGCTTTTTCATGTTTTCCTGAAATATTGCTCCAAACCCAATCACCAGGACGTAGCGATTCTATAGGACGCTCGCCGTGAGGCGTTGCAATTAAGGTTCCTTGCTCAAAACAACCACCGCCGCCCCGAGTCCACCCGTTTAGACTAAATGTGCATAGAATGGTTAGTACTAAAAGAAATCGTCTCATTCGTGAGACTCAACCATGCAGCCCGGCAATGAGCCCTCCGAGAACAGAGGCGGCAATGATGATACTGACACCGATAATAACGGAAGAAACTACACGCCCATAATATTCTGCAACGGCAGAGTTACCGCGCAACATTTCTTTTGCCTCATCGATATGAGGGGTATTTTTATTAAGAATTCGAGGTGCAATGGTTGATACCATCAGCATTAATCCAGTGCCGAGTATTGCTCCAAAAAAGGTGAATGACAGAGCCCAACAGATATTTATTAAAACTTGTGTAAGCATTGAGTTTACTCCATGGGATTTATATTTAAAGACTCACACATAAGCTTGAGATCGTCAAGTGCTTGTGGGCTTGACTAATGATTTGCTTTTATTCAAAGTGGGTGGAGAGATTTGTTTCAACTCAAGGAAGAAGTATGTTTTCTAAAAGACAGAGTCATTTTAAAAGTGTTAAAGAGTTACGTGATTTACATCCGTTATTGAATGAATTACGGAATAAGAATAGAGAATTAAAGGAGCTAGTGGATAATAATGCAGGAAATCAAAGTTATAAAAAAAGCATCATCATTACTAATCTTTGTGTGCAGCTCGATGAAATTATCATTCAGTTTGATTGTCTGCCTGTTGCAGCCGAACGCATTATAGAAATTAATAATATTCTTATTTTAATCTCATTTTTACAAAATGCTATTTCTAGTTGCTTGGAAAAACATAGAGCGGTTTTGAATCAGCCACGACCAACGTTAACTCATAGGTTGTCTCAAAACAGTACGGAAGCAACTTTAGTTGGTTCGGTTGCCTTAGGTTTTGCTTCAGGTTCTTTTTTATTGGCTGGCGTGCCATTGTTAGGAGGAGTTGCGCTGGAGTATGGATTGACCCAGCTGGGTTTTAATAAACCAATTACTGCTTCTGTGTCTATTTTGGAGCGATTGCTTAATAAATTGGAAACCATCCACGCGTCACTTAGTTTTACGCTTGATGAATTAAAAAATACGGCTCAGGAAACAGTGGTACCTTCAGCACCTCTAATGGATGAGGAAACAATGCCGGTTTTTAAGGGGATGTAGTTTAGTTGCTTGCGGTGAATAGCAGTTATTTAAGGAATTCGCTGCGCTCATGGCCTCCAGGATTCTGCTGCGCTGCATCCAGGCTACTTCTCATGCATATCAAGCAACTTACAATGTAGCGCAGTGAAATCCGGGAATTATGAGCGAAGCGAATTCTTTAATTAGGTTCCATCAAGCAAATAGTTCTAATACGTTTTCAGGAGGACGCCCAATAATGGCTTTTCCTTGAAAGGTGACAATAGGCCTTTGCATTAACACAGGTTCTTTTACCATGGCATCTAATACCTGCTCTTCATTATCCAGGGATAACCCAAGTTCTTTAAAAATAGGTTCATTGTTACGAACGAAGTCTTTAAAGGGAAAAAATGCTTTTAATTCATCTAGCTGTTCCCTATTAAGCGGGGTTTTGAGGTATTCGACAATAGTGAGTTCCAGCCCTTTTTCTTGCAGTAATGCTAACGTTTCTCGAGATTTAGAGCATCTGGGATTGTGGTAAATAGTAATTACGTGCATTTTATTTTTTATAGTGTATTTAGGATTTTGCACTATAACACGTTCTTTATCTGGATAATAATGAAGCTCGTATTAGACAAAATCGTAATATGGGGGCTTATTCAGAACAAGAAAGTCCTAATAAATTTAATGCATTTTCAATATGATCAGCAACTAACGGCCGAGATAAAAGATACTGTCCTGTGTGATCCGTTAATTCCTGGCTTGCTAATTCAATGGCATTATCCCACTCACTTACCTCAAAATCTTCTCGCCCCAGATACATTAAGGCGACTAGTGTTACTTGCTGGTCAGGACGTAAGTTATTAATAATATTAACTGCTTCGTCATAAACAGCATCATTTTTATAATCAGCCAGAACATAATATGCATCCATATCATCGGTTACTTCAGGAAAAGAAACCTCTTCTTTGGCTTGAAACTGGCGCATTTTATCAAGAATATTGCAAATCATGTCGGTATCTAAGTTGAGCATGTTCATACTCCTTTAAAAATTAGCATAAATGATGCGTCCATTTTTTTGCTTTATTACTTAAATTTTAGAACAATATTGGAAGGCGAAAAGAGGGGGCTGGAAATTAACAGAAATAAAATGTTTTGTTTTTTATAAAATGGTAACGAATTCTGGGACTTGTGCGCCCCAGAAATTTAATAAGTTAGCATCCATTCAAGACTGTTTCGCAGTACCGTTCGGTTTCTTACTCTATTTAACAAAAACGGCTGGTTTTTCAAAGTTATAAATAAGGCCAAAAGCAAATTGTGCTGAAACCGGATAAATTCGTGAGTTTTTGGTGACTCCGCCGTTTGCTTCGTAAACGCGGCTATGGAATTTCTCATAATTAGTTTGGCTATAATCCGCCATTAATGCCCATTGATTTGATAAGTTATAGCGTATTCCCACACCATAACGAATGCCACTACGATTTGCTTTTGAACTGCGTGTGGTTGGGTCAGAATTGTGAAGTTCCACATGGCCATTTGCATAACCAATTCGCCCATAAACAATGGCATCCTTAGTTAATAAAACTCCGGGAAGGGCACTTACACCTTCACTGTAGTGAATAGTAAATGACGATTTCTCGAAATTTTTATGAATATATTCTTTATTGACTAATCTATATTGCAGTGAGCTGGGATTAAAATTAGCTTCGCCCGCCAAATAAAACCAATTACGTGTCCAAGAGTAGCCGCCAAAAAAAGTACCAAAAATACCGGCGCCGGAAAAATTCTGCTCATCGATGACATTAAAATCACCGTAATTATCAAAAACATGGCTTTTTTGAGTAAATTGAGCATATTCAGGCCCAATCCCTGCACCAACATAGAATCCAGCAATAGATGGAGTACTTAGAAATAAAGAAATAGCGCTACCACACAAAATTTTCTTTAACATAGTTATTCCCTAAAAGTGGTTAATTAGCTTTCTTTTGCCTATGTCTCGCAGACAAATCGCGGGCATAGGCGGTGGTGATTTTTCCTTAGTCTACAGATGTTCCATCTAGGCTTAAATTGCTTATCCTACATAGGTAAGATTTATTAAAAAGCCATTAGTGTAGAGGTGATTTAATGAAATTCCTTCATTCATTGATTGGCCTTCGGCTCTTCCTAGCGAACTGTTACCCCAATCAGCAAACTCATAACCAATACCTACTTGGATATGGTCAGTTAATGATCTTTGAATACCTGCGCCTACCGTATAGGTAAAGCTTGTTTGGGTACGAGCTGAAAAGTTAGGGTTTTTTATTGCTTCTTCAATAATTGGAACATTATTGAATGCATAGGCGTGATTAAATCCTACGCCTACGCTACCACTAACCCAAGGCATGACTACATAGCCCATATCCGCAAGTAATTTGGCTTTCACCGCGAGATGAGTATGCTGGAGTTTATAGCTATAAGTGAAATTATTAAATTGTGGATCAGCATCATCCCAGATTTCGCCTGACAAGTTTGTGTCTGTGGTTGCTCCTACAGCAAGTCCAAATTGCGTAATCAGCGTTGGATTTAGGCTGTATTGTGCGCCTAAAAGAACCCCGAAATCAGCTAATGCATGCGTTGTTTTATTAGCCACGTAACTTTTTTCGATATCTGGATCAAGATAGAACGATTGTGTGCTACCTCCATTTTGCCAAACTGGTCCAACACTAAACTCGCCCAGCCATCTCCAGCTTGATTTTACTGGCCCCATGATTCCTGCGAACGCATTACCAATTAGAAAGCTTGTTGATAACGCTAAAACAAGTACATTTTTCTTCATACCAAGTCGTCCGTATTAATTTTATAAATTTTTTAGCCAGATATTCTGTCTTTATTTTGGCAGGTGAATTTCTGGATAAATTGCTATCTCATTAATTCTACAAGTAAAAGTACCACATTTATGTATGGGGAAACTAGAGTAATTGCTAAATTTTCTAGGTGTGGCGCGTAGCCTGACGTCGAGTAATCTGGAATTTTTCTGAATAAAAAACAGAGAAGACCTGGTTGCTTGCAACCAGGTTGGAGGTAAAAAGGTATTTTTTGTTTTATTTTTATGGGTATTCTTTTTCGGGAGGTGCTTGTGTTAATGCATGCGCAGGTATCTTTATCCTGCTAGTTAATTATGCTTTAAATAATCCATGACTTGTTGTGCATAGGCTGTAGTGAATGGCTTACGTAAAAATAAGATCATACCCACATCTGCAGCTTTTTGCCTGATATCGGAATCACCATGAGAGGTTAGGGCGATAATAGGGGTGTCCTTATTTAATAGACTGTGTGACTTAATGTATTGAGTAGTCTCAAAACCATTAGGACCATCTCCCAGACCAATATCCATTAAAATAAGGTCATACTGAGTTTGAGAAGCACTTTCAATGGCAGACTTCCCGTCTTCTGCGATATCAACTATACATCCCAAGTGAGTCATATATGCTTTTACAACAAGTTGGGCAATTCGCGTATCTTCGACGATTAGTATTCGAATAGAGTTGAGCATTATTTGCCTTATATTAAATCCAATAATCTAAGTTTTTTTAAGTATCTTATACTTTGCATTTTATGTTAATTTTTGCTGAGAATAATCTAATTTTCAAGAAAAGACTTTAATGGTTATCATTAAAAAGCAAAGGACTTTTAAAAGGTAGTGTACAGATAAACGTAGTGCCTTTATTAAGTTCACTTTGGACTTCTATTTCCCCCTCAAGCTCATGAATTATTTGTTTTACTACATATAACCCTAATCCTGCTCCTTTATATTTATTTTGGTTGGCAGGAAATAAACGAAAGAATTTTTCATAAATCAATAATTGCTTTTCTTCAGAAATGCCTATGCCTGTATCTGAAACAATGAGTTGGAGAATCCAATGGCGCGAATCGACTCGTTCACCTAAACGCACCTGACAAGAGACATGGCCGTGTTCTGTAAATTTAATTGCATTACTAATCAAGTTCATCATTAAACGTTTAATACGATACGGATCTCCAAGAAATACTTCTGGGAGCGCTTCGGGATAATTCAACGTTAAATCAATTCCTTTTGCCAAAGCGGTTGCTTGTTCTAGCTTGACCACTTGCGATAGGGTTTCATAGAGATTAAATTTCATTTCTAAAATAGGGGAGTTTCCTGTCTCATTGCGGGTAAACTCAAGAATATCATTCAATAAATCTACGAACTCCTTTGCTGATTCATGAACCGTTTTCAGATACATTTTCTTTTCTGGGTCAGTCTCCTTGGATGCCAAAAACTCAATCAAGCTATAAATTCCACTAAAAGGAGTTCTTAACTGATGTTCCATATTACGCAAAAACTCTGTTTTTGCCAGGTTTGCTGCTTCGGCGGCAACTTGTGATTTGGCGAGTTCTTCTTCCATTTTTTTGCGATCACTAATATCAAATGAAATTCCAAGAACACCATCAATTTCTCCATTTATATCGAGTAGAGGGGCTTTTTTCGATAAGAATATGGATACCTTATCCGAGTTAGCGAGTTTCGATGCTTCTTCTCGGGTAATTACGTCTTTTCGCTGCATTACGCAGAGATCCATTTCACGTAAAGATTCTGCTTCATGGCTCCAGGGCATGTCAAAATCAGACTTGCCAATCATCTGCTCTGGATTTGAAAACCCCGCAGACTGTGCTTGAGCAAGATTGCAGCCTTGATAAATTGAATCCTTATTTTTCCAATAGACGTGTCCAGGTAAATTATTCAGTATATTAAACAGTCGGTGTTCGGTTGCTTCTTTATCCGCATGGGCTTTTTCTTCCAGTGCTTTACGGGTAGTAATATTTATGGAAATTCCAGCTAAACCAATAATGTCTCCAGGCGTGTTAAATAGAGGTATTTTTTGGGTAAGATAGGCTGTTTTTTTTCCTAAACTATCAGAAATGTCTTCTTCAAAAACACAGATGTTACCCAGTGTTAATACCTGTTTATCATTTTCACGTATTATATTAGCCTCATCAGGGCAAAGAAAATCATAATCTGAGCGGCCAATAATTTCTTTAGGTGTGGCAAAACCTAAATACTTTGCGAAGACTTTATTGCAATCTATGTAATTAAAGTGTTTATCTTTCCAATAAATATGTACTGGCATCCGTTCGATGATTTGACTGTACAAATCAAATCGTTTTTTCATCACTCTTTGTTTTTTAATTAACATGATTATCACTAATTTGTTGAACATCATAGGCATTAAAGGCCAAATTGACGTATTGAGATTCGAGATGTTCTATTTCGGATTTTAACTGACTTGCATAAATATGTTTTAGGAAAAAAGTAGTTTGGTTTTCTTTAGAGCATCCCTCTGCTAAAGCGACTTTTTTCATCTCGTTAAAACGAGCCAGATGCATTGTTGTCAGTTCAGTTGTTTCTATATCACGATAAGGGTCTTCACGTAGATTTTGAAGCCGTTTACCGGAGTATTGAGGATGGCTTGCCGTATTTGCCAAAATTATTGTTAAAGGACTTATTTGCATAATGCGTTGAACATAGGTGTTAATGGTTTCTGTTGCGTTAAGTACTAATCCTCTAACAACAAGACAATAGGGCATTGCCAAGTCGATTTGTTGGGCTAAATTGTAGGGTTTTAGTTCATTACCTTCGATTAAAAAGTAAATAATATCTACTAAATTTTGTTCGTTATCATAGCGCTTAGTAATTAATATCATCGGGATTTTTTGTAAAATAGTATGATGAAAAATTACTTCACTGCTTATATAGCAGGGAAGCACTGCGCGATTTTCA
Organism: Legionella lytica; assembly: GCF_023921225.1. NCBI lineage: Bacteria > Pseudomonadati > Pseudomonadota > Gammaproteobacteria > Legionellales > Legionellaceae > Legionella > Legionella lytica. The sequence continues at coordinate 1,934,414 of NZ_CP071527.1, read as the reverse complement.
TCAGCAATTTTGCATACTTGCGGTAACAGCTCTCCCAGACGCCATGTATTTGGAAGGGCTTGGCTAATCGTGATAATGAAGTCGCATCCTAATTTGCAAATTAATTGTTGGTACTTGTGTGTAAGCCGTTTTGCTCTGTATTTAGATATTTTAAGTTCCCGAGCAATATACTCTAAGTTGATGGCAATAGGAATATGATCCTCGCGGACATTAAAATGGGTCAAAAACCAGGAAAGAATGATAAATACAATTTCACTATGGAGTGAAATTAATAGTTGGTGGCGAGTTAAAAAAGGTGCAATTTTTTCCGGTGCATCTAAATGTTTATTGTAAGCAACAGAATGTTTTACAGCATCTTCCCATTGTGCAATGAGGTTGCTTAGATGATCTTTATAGGTTTTTATTTTGTCTAATTCTTCTTTGAATTGGTTTAAAGCACTGTCAGAATGTAGCCATTTATAACAAAGGTGTAGAATCTTATAAGCTCTGACTTGGCACAAGTTTTCACCGACTTGGGCATCAAATGCAGTGAGTTGTCCGTTTAAAAAAGACTCCAGTGCTGTAATTGCAAATGTTACAATGACCTTTAAAAAATATAAATTATCAAGCTTCTGTTTTTTATGTAAAAGCTCCGCTTCCTCTGTAGAATAAGGGAGCAAGGCCAATATAGTAACGTTACGCTCTGTGAGATAATTCATGCCTGTCTATGCTCGTTAATTTTTTTTGATGTATCTAAAATAAATGATCAAGAATGTAACGGTGCCACATGTAATTAAGCTTAAAATGTAACCCGCGACGAGTAAATGATCCGCTTCGATTAATCCGTGGCATACAGTAAAAAACTGGATGACATTAAATCCTGCGAAGGTTAATAAGGAAACGCCTTGTGCTGACTGATGCCTTAAAAGGGAAATAATTTGGGGGATAAATAAAAGAGCATTTGCAATTAAACTGATTGAAAATCCAAAATTAATAAGAAGCTTGGTAACGTCCATTTAGGGTACATATCCTAATTACTGTAATAAATCATTTAGTTTCTTTTTCTAATTGTTACATATCAAGCAGGAAAATATAAATTAATATTTGAGATTTCTTTGTCTGAAAGGCTTGATATATACTATGTGTTCTAAAATAAACAAATAAATGTAGTTATGAAGAATCCACAGAAAGTAAAGTGCCCTACTTGCGGCAAACCTAACACCTGGATACCAGAAAACAAATTCAGGCCATTTTGCTCCGATCGGTGCAAATTAATTGATCTTGGTGAGTGGGCTAATGAGTCGCGAAAAATTCCTGGGGAGCCAGCTGACCCTTTTGCATCCAGTGAAGAGTTTAATGATTTATAGCGTCGCAACCGTCGTGAGTTTTAATTCAAAACAGTTGCTACGAGTAAAGCCATCAATGGTTTAGACATACACTCCGTGTGCTACATTTAGAGCAACCTGGCTGTTTGCAACCGTAGGGAATTCCTTGAATGAGGTGCTTTTAATTGCGCGCAGTTCCCTGCTGAGCTTTCAGCCAACGGTTAACTTCCTGCATACTTTCGTGAATTACCGTAACCGCCTGTTGATATAGCTCCTCAAGCAACTCAGAGTGTCTTGTTTTCCAATAGCGCTCAAGGTACTGGCAGGCTATTTTCATTTTCACCGTACCCACATAAATTGCGCCCCCCTTAATTTTATGAGCCAGTTGTTGTGTTTTATCCCAATCACGAGATTGATGAGCCTCTTCCATGAGCTGCACATCTTTAGGCAATGAATCCTGAATCAACAAGCTGAGCATTTCGGCTAATATGGCTTGATTACCTGTAGTTTTAATGCCTTCATCAATATCTAGCAGGGGAAACTCGGTTAGGTCAAATAAATGCTCTATGGTATCGGGCAAATCAGCTAAATAGTATGCAGTTTGAGATTCATCTTCTTTCTTTTTGTGCCCAGGAATGAATGCATCAAGAATGTCTGAGCAGTTTTTTAGGGTCAGCGGTTTGGTCAGTACGGCATTCATTCCGGCTTCAATACAGCGTTTTTTGTTTTCATCACCAATATGAGCTGTCAGGGCAATGATTGGTGTGTGTGTTTTTCGTGGCAATTCATTCACTCGAATTTGATGTGTTACTTCATAACCATCTAAATCGGGTAGGCCGATATCCATAAATATTAAATCATAGTATCTGGTTTTCCATAGAGCTACAGCCCGTCTACCTGATTCTGCAATATCGGTGTTACAATTTAGCTTACTGAGAATAGATTTAGCCATGGTTTGCGCAATGGGATTGTCTTCTACAACCAGAATACGGAATTCATTGCTATTTAAATCATTATGAGGTGTTTTAAGTTCCTCGCGATAGCTTAGCGCGCGTGGGGGCTCAAATGCTTCGTCAAGTCCTAAATTATCATTAAGTAATGACTCTTGTAGCGGGATGATGCAAATAAATTTTGAGCCTTTTCGAGGTTCGCTTTCTAGATAAATTTCCCCTCCAAGCTCATCAATAAACTGTTTTACCACAGAAAGCCCGAGCCCTGTGCCCTTATAAATTCCTTGATATGAAGGTGTAAGGCGGGTGAATTGCACATAAATTTCTTGTTGCCGCTCTGGGGGAACACCTATCCCTGAGTCTTCTACAATAAGTTTGATGATAAGTTCTCTGTTGTTTCGTTTAGCAAGTTCCGCACTGAGCCGAACAAAACCATTATTTGTAAAATTTAAGGCATTGGTGATGAGCTCAAGAACAATTCGATTCACCCGAACCTTATCACCAATTAAGTGTTCAGGAATTGATGGATCAAAGTTGAGAGAAAGTTCCAGTTTTTTTTGAGCGGCTTTGGCTCTATTTAAATCAATGATTTGCTGTAAGGACTTTTTCAAATCAAATTTTTTCTTAAGTTTAGGGATTTCTCCTGAACTTACTCGGACGGCTTCCAGTACTTCATCTAATAGATCAAGCAGTGCATGACTTGAGGCAACTAAATTTTCGGCATATTCTTTAATTTGAACATTATCGGATTCCAGTTTTAGTATGTCTGCAAAACCGACAATGCCTGTTAATGGTGTGCGAATATCATGACGCATGTTTTCTAGAAATTCGGTTTTGGCTTTATTGGCTATTTCTGATTTTTCCATCGCTATTTTTACTTCGCCTTCGATTTTTTTTAAATAGGATATATCAACGGTATTACCAACAATGCCGACAACATTGCCTTCTCTATCCCATAAAGGCCTTTTTGTAGCGAGCTGCACCAATATTTCACCATTGGGTAGTTTGTTGATTTCTTCACGGGTAATTTCGACTTGGTTCGTCATCACTTCAATGTCATTTTTTCGATATTCATCGGCGGTTTCTTTATCGAATAACTGATAATCGGATTTACCAAGTATGTCAGGGCAGTCAGTAATAAAGCTCATTTTATTTAGGTTTTGCGCTTCTTGTTTGTTAACACCAGACCAAAGGCCGTTTTTATCTTTCCAATAAATGCCGTCAGGAAGATTGTCGATGAGATTTTTTAATTGAAAATTTTCTGAATCCAGTTGGCTGATTTTATTTTGTTGTACTTTAATGGTGAGTTCCAATTCTTTAACTCGTTGGAGTAGCTTTTTTACAGTAGGATCTTGGGACACTGTATTCTTCATTGGATTAATCTCACATGCGATTTCTTGTAAGGCATGTCTAAATAATAGTCAATAGTTGACGGTCTCTCAATAATTGGTTTTTGTATCGCGTTATTTGGGCTTGATTAAACAATACAAATACGCTAGGTAGAATGCATAACTATTTTAAGGGCATGTCTTTATCATGCAATAAAATGCATCCATATAGACATTTGTCTCTATATGGTCTATATTTGATATCAATAGAGTAATATAACAAGGTGATTGATATGCATGTTAGTACAAGCCCCATTAATGCAATCCCTGAGGAAGTTGTATGGAAGTCTTTATTTAATCTTGTTGAGCGTTTTGACCTTAAAGAGTCTGAGGCACGTATTCTCATGGGGGACATGCCGCGTTCAACCTATACTTCTCATCGGTCAAAGCTGAGCCGAGATCAGAAGGAGCGTGTTTCTTACCTTTTAGGAATTTATAAGGATTTACGCATTTTATTTGATGATGCCGAGCAGGCGAGAACTTGGATTAATCGTAAAAATACATTACCGCCATTTAATGGCTTAACCCCCAAAGAATACATGTTAGAAGGGGGGATAGTTCGTCTTGCGGAGGTACGAAAATTTTTGGACTTTTGGCGAGGATATTAAATGCACTCATCAATAAATTATGAAAAAAATGTGCATCGACTGGTTCCTTCAAAATTTCCGCCCATCTCATTGTTTGATTGGGCGGATACAGAGGAAGAACTTGAGCAAATCGCTTTACTTGAAGGATTAACAAATGAGCGTATACAGTCTGAACTAGGCCGAATAAATTTAATTCCTAAAGAAGATTGGATTGGAGGGCCAGGTTCAACGCCACTTATGGCCGCATTTACTCATATTGGCCAGCCCTCACGGTTTACAGATGGAAGTTATGGTGTTTATTATGCCGCTTGCTCGTTAGAAACCGCTATAAAAGAGACTGTTTTTCACCGCGAACGGTTTTATAGTGCATCCCAGGAAAAGCCTTGCGCGATTACCATGCGTGAATACATTGCTAAAATTAAAAAACCATTAATTGATCTGAGAAGCAGTGAATATAGTGAGTTATTAAACCCAGACCCGATGTTTTACGATAAAAGTCAGGCTTTTGGAAAAAAGGTTTATGATGAGAAGCATTGGGGCTTACTTTATCCGAGTATTCGAAATAATGAGGGACTATGTATGGCAGTTTTTAGGCCGCCTGCGTTGACTTTACCCAGGCAGGGTTGTCATCTTCGTTATATGTGGGATGGAAGCCGTATTTCTGAGGTATATCAAGAAAGCAAAATCGCTAATTTTTGAGAGGCCTAGCCTGGTTGTAGGCCACTCTATCTTATGTATATCTCTGTGGGCACTCTGTAGTTTACTATTAAGTTAAGGCTGATATTTATACAGTTTAGGTGGGTCCACAGCCCCAACACGTCATTGCAAAATTTCCATCATTTATTCCTTGCATGGTTATGAATCAGCATTTGATGATGGCATTTTCTATGATAGGGAACAGTTTTTGCAAGGAGCCTTATTCTGCTGCTAGACTTTCTTTTGCGGCTTAATTAATGCGAGAAATGTAAGGACAATTTTATTATGGATATAAGAACAAAAAGATTTGCTATCGCATTGACATTTATAGCCTCACAATCTGCGTTTAGTGCAGTCACTTCGGGACAGATTACTATTATCAATGGATTAGCCAATGAGACAGGCTCAGGGACGGGAACTACGGCATCAAGTATTAATGTGCAAGTTTCAGATGCTACAGGCTTTTGTGCTACTACACGAACAGTGAATTATAACGGTTCAACAGTAGTTAAGTGGGATTCTACAAAAACGCATTCGGCAACCCAATGCACACGAATTGTTTCGGTTAAGGTTACTCCGTTGAAAACTCGTGTAGGTACCGTAAATACCATTCTTTACGATACAACCACATCTACGACTGTGCCTGCACTTACGGCAAGTGGAGCAGTTACCTATATTGCCCCAACTAATCCAATGTCTAATTTAGTTCTTTTAGTTACAGGCTCAGGGGAGCCAAGTTCTAATCAGGCAGTTTCAGGAACTGGCTGGGGAATTAATGCGGCATCGACTCCCGTTTTTGATATAAACAATGGGGCATTGACAGTGGTTGGTGTACCTGGTGGAATGGGGTTGGCTGGATTTCAAGCAGAGAAGACCGCAAGGCTTTATGGTGTTCTCCCGTATGTATCTGAATAAAAAAGGAAGAGGTTTGTTATGGATGAAAGAGGGGGTCAATTGCTTAAGTTAACTATGGCTTTTTTTGTGTTGGTTTCTGGAGCAGCATTTAGCGCGGTTACTTCAGGGAAAGTTACTATTATTAATAGTTTGGCCAATGGGATAAATGTTGGTTCGACAGCCACAAGTATTCTAGTTCAGGTTTCTGATCATATTGGCGCTTGTTCATTGAAGCAGATGTTAAATTTTAATGGTTCACTCATTGTAAAATGGGATGCAAAAAAAGCACATTCTGCAACTCAATGCACGGGAATCACGTCGGTTTCGGTAACTACCTTACGAACAATTATCGGCTCAACGAGCACCATTATTTATGATTCAACTACGAGTACGCCAGTGCCTGCAACCAACGCAACGGCACCAATTCATTATTTAGCACCCACGGTTCCAGTAACTAATTTAGCTTTATTAGTTACTGGAACAGGAATTCCTGCATCAGCCCAGGCTGTTTCAGGAACTTCTTGGGGAATTGGTGCTGCTGCAGCGCCTGTTTTTGATTCAACAAATGGGGATTTGCTTACTATGGGGGTACCAGGTGGGGAGGGAATGGCTAGGGTTAGGATAGAGCTGTAGTGATGTTTTAATTTTCTCTCTCGCATTCTCGCGGTCAAGCCGTGGGAATGCGGTTGTTGTAGTTCGCGTGCTTGCGGTGTCTTAATGTTGACACCATACGTGAAGGGTTACATTATTTGTTAGCATAAGTTCGCCAATAAGTCGGTGTTTTAAACGTCCCAACGGATGCCCTAACCTTATTAAGAAAAGTAGGTCCGGGGTCCTCTTTATCTGTTTGATAATTAGGATCTAACTCCTGCCAAAGTGGTGTATTTTTAAAACTTAAATAGTCATTATGCCCAATAACATATTCTATTTGTGGGTATTTTTTCTTTAAATGACAGACTAAAAATGCATTTGCTTTAACCTGCGCATCTGTCAGATCATCTTTACCGTCTATCCCACCAATATTTTCAATGCCAATGGCATAGTGATTCAGACCGATTACATGGCGTGCCATCCAATTGTCGGGCATGAGTTGATAAATGCTGCCATCACGATCAACTACAAAATGACTTGATACATTCAACGCTCCTGGCAAATCCTTAGTGCGTGGGGAGTTTTGTGGAAATGCAGGGGAGTCAAATACACGGAACGTTACTTTTAAGCTGGAGATACAGGTCCAATGCAACACAATCATTTTAGGCTCAATTTTGATTGATTTAGAGTTTATTCCATAATGATCTTTTTGATATTGCTGAGTTAAGGCAATGCGCTCTTTGCCAAATTGAATTGGAGCTTGATGAATCACTTGGGGCTTTTCACAAGAAAAAGCGTGCGCAAATGAGTTGATAAAGCATAAAAAAAGTAGCGAGTTTTTCATATTAGTTTTTTAACACCATAAAATAAGCATTTACATAGTCCGGTAAATGGCGATTAGCCTTATAAAATGCGTCATTACCTGCATATGTCCCTGTCAGAAAATCAACTTGATATTGGTTATGTGTAAAAGCCCCCCCCGTATCGGCAAAAATACCGGCTCGAGTTATTAGCTTTCCTGAATGATCCGGGTATTGCACCATCAGTAATTTACCCAGACCAAATTGCTCAAGATCCGCCGCAAAGGTTACTTCGCTATTTACGGTAATTTTATGGTCTGCATCTTTACCATATCCTTTAATGCCATTAACTTGTTTGAAGAACCAATAACGCTCCTGCTGGTAAGGTGACTTGGTTTTATCATAAGCAATGTTGTTGCAACGATGCACATTAAAAACTTTAGTTTTATGGCCTTGATCCATAAATTCAACGACAATCGTGCCTTGTAGCAATGCTGCTTCTAAATCAGTACGCTTTAAATAGGCCAATACGGGTACATTTTTATTTGCCAAAGCGCCTTTTATTATGGCTTGTTTTCCATAATGAAAACGTGTTAATCCCGGTTTTGTATTTGCTTCTTCAAGTGTTAATGCGGCCTCATCTTGAGGAAGAGCATACAATGCAACAGGGTAGGACGGATTAGGCTTGGACACAGCCTTTGCCCGATGCACATAATATTTAGTCATCAAAATTTTATCTTGGGGCAAGTGAGCAAGAAGGGCTTTTTGGGCTTTAAGTGGTTTTGCCTGCGCTTGATCAGGATACCAACGAACAAAGTCAAAATGTTGTTTCACAAAAGCAGGGTCATTCAATTTACTTTGATTTTGACAAATAAAGCTTAATGTTTGTTTCACTCGGGCAAGAGGTATTTTAAAAACTTTTCCCTCATGAATTACTTGAGGATCATAGTGTTGTCCTTTATTTAAATAGGCTAAAGTTTCTTTAGCTGTTGCACATAAGGCAGAGCCATTTAGCGTGTAACTTTGGGCTGGGAGCGGTTCTGTGGGAGTAAATTTTGCAGTGGCAAAGCTTGGGCTACAAACGAGCATCCCCAAAAAGAAGGCTTTAAGGTTCATTGTTAATATAAGTAAATGAAAAACAAGATGATATCACATTTTAGGGGCGAGGTGATTCAAAATCGCAGCCAAGAGCCTTGGATAGTTTGTTATCAATTACTTCATGAAGCTCTTTTTTTAATGCTTTTTTAAATGATGATAGAACTCCAAATGGTGTAATTGCGTCGATTCTGGCATTAAAGTCTTTTTTCCATGCACGTACTAAGAGCAAACTCGCATTACCTTTGGCATTGATGGCATCATTCATGAGCTTTATGCAATTAGAAACCACTTTTTTTGCTTCCAGCTTATGTTTGTATTCATCTGTTTTTAACAACTCTTGCAGTATATTAGGCTTGCAGCGTTTAAGCATTCTTTTTTCTAGTTCTTCTATTCGATGTACTAATTGATTGCTTTGTTCAATCTGCCGAACTACTTTCCCTTTTGTTCCTAAATACTCTTGTTTTAACGTGGCCAATTGTTTGGCTTGTACCTCTTGGTTATGTTGTTCAACAGTTGCCTGTAATTCGGGAATATACTTTGCCGCCGGGCGCTCACTGAACACTTCAATACAACAATCCGAACCAAAAGGGGGATTGACCATGGTATATCCCCATTTTTTTTCAACAATCTCCATTTGCGGATATTCATCTGGAATGATGTTTTTTTTCGCTTCAGCAGTAAGTACTTTTAAGCCGAATTGTGCCCCATAGATTTGCATTGATGTTGACGGATCAATGTGTACACAATAATCCGAAATAATGCTGTCATTATATAACTCAATACTGTTGGATGAGACGCAATGCTCGATTTGGCTAGGTAAAATTTCGTCGTTATTTTCCAGTATACGGCGAATAAGCTGTTCTTTACTGTGTTGTAAGCCATGGTCTAAGCAGATATCAATAGCTTGTGTATAACAGGCACCTCCATGAGTTTTTACCTCAAAAACACTCCCTGTTGAAATAATAGAGCCATTTTGTTCACTGATATTATCTGCATGAAAGGTTACTTGCTCATCGTGTTGCTGTGAAAATAAGGAGTTGACTCCATCATAATTAACATCATTTTTAGAGGCGGTATTTTTAGAGAAAACATGAATTGTGGGGTGGGTGCCGCTCTCAATAAAAATGGACATATTTAATAAGGTGCCATCTTGGTTTTTCACTGCAAATGAGCTTAATAAAATATGGATATTTGGCGTTAATTTTTCTGCCATTTTTTCTATCTTATTTAAGATTAATTGAAATTCAGTAAGCGTTAATGCTTGCTCAGTGTAAAAAGAGAACTCATGGGTAGAGAGACGAGTAATGCTATTTTTTTTATCTTTTTTTAACTGGTAGCCATCTGACTCTAGTTCACAATTAATTGCACCATGGTATTCATTAGCAAATGCAAATAGGCTTGTAATATATGCTTGAAGGCGATTTATAGTCGGGTGCTTTGATGGGCTATTTATGGAGGGAACTGCTTCTCCGTAGGGAGTAAAAGGCGTTCTAACGACTAAATCAGTAATCGCAACATTTTGGTTTAATTGTTCAAGGACACTCTTCTGCTTCTGAGACACCTTATTAAGTAAAGGTTTAATTTTTTCAAGAGCAAGGTATGTACTGGCCAATTCATCAATAAACATAGAAAACCGTCCTACGAGGATGTTGAATCCTATTTTTTGTGATTTATGTGCTTCTTTAATCCATTATAGGCAATAATTGGGTGTTTTGATTAGTCTGTAATCTTTTCTGGTTTGCGCTGAGGGAAATAAAAAGCCTAAAAACATAAATTTTTGTTTATTATTTTGTCAAATATGTAATAATCTAGATTGACCCCATGTTTAACAAGCAGGATTTTTTTATTAAAAATGAGCATGGTATGATTAATTTAGGATTTAGTGACTGGGAAATTGATGAAATATAGTTTGCTTGATAAGGCTTATAAGCATTGTGTTCATAATGGTTATCGATATACAGAGCCACGGGAGAGGGTGCTTAAAATATTAGTAAATGAAAATAAACCATTAGGCGCCTACGAAATTCTAGAAAAGCTTTCTCAGGAAGTAAAAAATCCTAAGCCGCAAACTGTCTATAGGGCTATTCAATTTTGGCATGAAGAGGGCTTTATTCACTGTATTGATAGCCTTAAATCTTATGTGGTTTGCTTGCATGAGCATCATGTAGGCCAGACGCAATTTCTTATTTGTAATCATTGTGATTTTGTTCAAGAACTTGATTGTGTTACTGATATTAATCCTGCATACAATGCCGCGAATCAAATTGAATTCTCTATTAGCAATATAACTATTGAAATTAAGGGATTATGTAAGCATTGCAGGAGTAGTTAGCCCTTCTTCAATGAAGCTAAGGAAGGGCTATTAAGGTACGAATTATCTGACAAGAACATATCGACCATTGCGTACCACATATTTGTGGCCGTTATGGTAAACAACTTTGTTCTGATAAGTAACGGGTTTTCCGGTTACAAGGCCAACACCAGAGCCGACTACGTTGCCTACAAATCCCACACCTTGACCCACTGTGTGAGCGCCATATCTCACGCCATTGCCTACGGTATTAACGCCGTACTTTATCCCATTTCCCACAGTATTGGTCGTGTATCGAACGCCATTTCCCACGGTTTCACCGGCAGTATTCATTGTGTTACAACCGGATAAACTCAAAACCGCAAGTAAGGCTGATGATGTAATGATTAGTTTTTTCATTATTTTCCTCCATGAGAGTGATTCTTTAATGATCACACCTTAAGAATATAGTACAAATTTTAGTCATTTGCGTTTAGGTAGGAAGCTTTATTATTAAGCTAAGCCATAATGAGTCATTCCTGTTTCTCCAGGAATGCCCATTTATGAGATTTAAGCTGCTGAGGAGTTAATGGAGTCGATAAATTATAGAAATAAGCTGCGTGTGTATGTTTTAGTATTTCCTGGTGATTGCGCAAATTTCCCCCTGTTTATAGCTTAGTAGGAACACACTCGACCTCATAGATAACAAAAGGAGGCGCTTTGTGCGTTTTATTGTATTGGTTTTGATATGCCTCAAACGTATTCCATCGTTTGTAGTATCGTCATTATACCCTAAGTTAACTATGATATTCTTAAATAAAACAATGTGATTAATTAATACCCTAGTCCATGATTAATAAGTATAAAGTTTGTTCTTAAATTAACAAAATGCATTGCACAACAGGCTCGATTGTTTTAGTCTAACTTGCCTTGATGTTGATTTTAATTTCATTCTGTGTAAAATTGTTTCCGCTATGAATAAGAAATTACTTTGTACAACTATTATTATTGGCCTTGTTTTGTGCGTTTGGGGATTGTTGCATTACAAAAAACCTCAGGAGTCTCTTAAACAGGAATCTCTTTCAAAGGTTAGCGGTGTTAGTAAGCCGCCGAAGATAATAAAGAAGACCCCAAAGCCCTCTGCAAAAACAGTAAAATTAATTGCTGATGCCGCATGTAAGACGGTTTCTAAGCAGGTAACAGCTCAATCAGCTAAAGCAGCAAATATAGCCCATAAAAGCGAGCTACCAAAACCTCATGAAAAACCAATTAAAGTAAAGCGTAAGATTAGCGGTAATCTTGCTTTGTCATCGGTATCTTTTGAGGAATTGCCAGGTTGGGATACGGCTGATGTTAAAAAATCGTTATTGGCATTTAAGTTGTCCTGTGAAACCTTTTTGAAACAACACCCTTCACATCCGATTGGTTCTCAACATATTAAGCTAAAAGTAGGGGATTGGCATCCTGCATGTAAGGCTGCGGTTGCTATTGAAACCGTTTCAGAAGACATTGCCCGAACATTTTTTGAAAAATGGTTCCATCCGATTAAATTTGAACAAAAAAAACCAGTTAAGGGCTTATTTACGGGCTATTACATGCCGCAAATCAAGGGTGGGCTAAAGAAAACATCCAAATACAGTACGCCTATTTATGGCTTACCCCAGCGTGGGGGACGCAATAAGACGCGGGCGCAAATTGATAATGGTGCGCTTAAGAAAAAGGCTCCAGTTATTGCATGGATCCATAGCCCTATTGAACGATTATTTCTAGAAATTGAAGGGTCGGGGGTTATTCTTTTGCCTGATGGCAAGAGTATTTATCTTGGCTATGCTGGGGAAAATGGGGCGCCTTATACTTCAGTTGCCAAGATCCTCATAAATAAAGGAATTATGACGCGTGATAATGCTTCTAAAGAAGCCATTATTCGTTATTTGGAAGCTCATCCACAAAAAGCAAAAGAGATTATGCATCAAAACAAGTCGTTTGTTTTCTTTGAGTCATTAAAGAAGCCGATGGCTCTAGGTGCTCAAGGAATGGCTCTTACACCAGGTTACTCTTTAGCGGTAGACAAAAAATGGATTCCTTTAGGCGCACCATTATGGTTAAGTACTACACGCCCTAAAAAGGATCATGATGAGGAAAAACGCCTACAACGCCTTATGATTGCTCAGGACACAGGCGGCGCAATCCGTGGCTTTATGCGGGGTGATATTTATTGGGGCTCAGGAAAGATGGCTGCCTTTTTGGGCGAGCATATGAAGAATCGAGGCCGTTATTGGCTTTTATTACCAAAACATATTCTTAAGGGTTTTGCTAAAAAGTAGTGATAAAATGTAGGTTAGCGCTGCGCATTGCGAAGCCCAACATGGGTGTGGAATTGAGGTTCAGTTGTTGGGCTTCGTTACACTCAGCACCAACCCGCGACCCCATATTTGTGTGACCTCATTCCATACAGGGATAAAGGTAAGAACCTTTATCCCTGTTATCTATTGAAATTATAATGGTGGAGGTGGAGGCCGTCGTCCTAGCAAACCCAGAATTAAAAATACTAGGAAAATGACCAGGAATAAAAAGAATAATATTTTTGCAATCCCTGCAGCGGCTACGGCAATACCCCCAAATCCAAATGCTGCAGCAATAAGTGCAATAATAAAAAAGGTTAATGCCCATCCTAACATGATGTACCCTCCTTATTACTCTTATCTGTTTAAAAAGAATTATGCTACTTTTTAAGTATAGCTCGCTCTGCTGAAGTGGTTTAACTAAAGAGCAAATTGAAATAAAAAAGCATTTAGGAACAAAATATTTGTTTTACTGTGCTATATCTACCATAATAGACCCTTTTTCACGCTAATAACCTTATGTCATCGAAGTCACTTACCATTAATTTGTTACAAGAGCTTGCGCAAGCAGCTGAGTTAAATAAAGAGGGCAAGACAGCGGATTACATTCCTGAACTTGCTAATGTAAATCAAGAGTTAACTGCAATTGCCGTACAGCCTATAGGGGAACCTGCGCTCTCTTATAGCAATAGTTCTCTTCATCCCGTTACGCTACAAAGTACTGCTAAAATGATTCCCCTGATTGGCTTACTGGAAGAGTTCGGGGAGGAGCAATTATTTGAATGGGTTAAGGTGGAGCCATCGGGAGATGACTTTGCTTCGATTACTCGTTTAGAGCAATTTGGCCCTAAACCCTCAAATCCTATGCTTAATGCGGGTGCAATTACTTTATGTTCACGCATCCCGGGTTCAGGAGAGCAACAATTTAGATGGTTGGAGCATTGGGTACAGAAATTATTTAAAGAGCGTTTAAATATTAATCCCTTAGTTTTTGCTTCTGAAAAACGGACAGGAAATCGCAATCGCTCACTCGCGTATTTATTGAAAAGTAGGAATAATCTAGGTGCTGATGTTCATGAAACTTTAGATCTTTATTTTGCCTTATGTTCTTATGAGGCAATGTTGGAGCAAATGTTGTATCTGCCTACCTTACTGGCTAATGGGGGAAAGGATCCTATGAGCGGTGAGCAAATTATCTCTGTAGAAACTTGCAAAATTACAGTTGCTATTATGACTACCTGCGGTTTATATGATGAAACTGGCACTCACATGGTTAAAACGGGAATGCCTGCTAAAAGTGGCGTGTCGGGTTACACTATAGCGACTGTTCCTGGTAAGGCTGGTATAGCCGTTCTCAGCCCAAGGGTTAACTCCAAAGGCAATAGTATACGTGGGGAAATCATGCTGGAAGGGCTGTCCAAAGCAATGGGATGGCATTTTGCTTTGCCGTGAATTGTAGGCTGGGCTGTGAAGCCTAATTGCACTTACTTAAGGAGTTCGCCTCGCTCATGGTCTCCCAGATTTCGCGGAGCTGTCCAGGCTACTTTTAATGCATTCCGAAGAGCATCCAGGCAATTTTAAATGTAGCCTGGACGCAGCGCCACGAAATCAAAAGCAAAATTGAGATCCCCCCACTGCTCAATATTTAAATCATCAAAATCGTCTAAATGTATTTTATGTTTACGTGTTCCTACAGGCAGAGAATACGCTGTTGTTTTTTCTTTGGCTATTCTACTTGGGAGGTTAGGGACTTTAGTCTCGGATTTGAAATAGGCTCGATCTTGTATCCAGTACTCAACTAGATGCTTATATAAACGAAGACCCATGTCCTATTCAACCCCTATAGCCTCTGTGCTCCATGAATATTTTGCTGCAGTATTAAAAGAAAATATCGACTGTTTTTCTTTTGTAACATAAAGAAAAGGAGCAGGGCTTAAAAGGGACATAAGCTGAGTTCAGTTCAATAAAATGGGGTTATAATTACAACATGATGTTCTTCATTGGCACAGTTATGCAAATATAATTACGATATGGATATATAATTATATAAAACTTGCATGTCAAGGAACGGAGCTATGCGAGAACGAATAGAGGTTGAAATGGATGGCCCTGGAGCGATAGAGCCTCGCAATACCGATAAGGAGATTTTTACTACGGGTTTTAGTGGGTGCACTGTTTTTTATGCGAAAACCGATCAGGGGTATGGGCTTTATCATCTGCGCTCAACTTTGGAAAACAGAGAGAATAGTTTTAATCAAAATTTTAAAGATTGGTTACATCATTTAAAAAGTTATCATGTACAAGATAAGAAAATTCATTTTGAACTAGGGACATCATGTATCACTGTGCGTGGCGATTTTCCTGGCAAGGTTTTTGACACGCATCCTTCTTTAGGCATGGAAACTTATTTAAAACAATTATGCCAACAGGAGGGCATAAATAACTATACTATACTCTTTTTAGATATGTCTGATGTGAAAGATGTTTTTGCAACACCTAATAGAACCTTGTGTTCAAACTACTTAGAGCCCTATATACCTAAAGAAGCAACATATCAAAGTGATGAACAGATACTTCAGTCAGTAGAACAGCTTTGCGACTCATGGACAAAAAAACGATCTGTGGAGTTTATTGTTAGTGACCCTCATATGGGTTCTGATCCGCAGTTGAAAGAAAAATATCGAGAGTTGTATCAACCCTATTGCCAGGAGCTATCCGCTAGAAGAGATGAGTTACTAGCGAAAATACAAAGAATGATGAGTTTTTCTGGTCATGAGCAGAGTGCTATGTTAAAGGATGTCGCTGAGGCTATACGTACGGGGGATTTTAGTTTTTTAAGGGGTGATATAATAGAAAAGCCTTATTATCAAAATCGAACGCCAGATGAGAATATCATTTACAAGGAAGCTTTAGCGTTCACATGTAAGGCTCTGAGTGGAGAACTAGCCCCAATACCTGAAAACCTCCAAACAACAATAACGACGAATACAACGAAAATCACTACCCAATATAAAAATCAGTTGATGGACTCTAAAACAACTGATGAAGAAGTGAATACCAATCGAAAATCCGGTGACTGCACCATTTTATAGGAGTAAGTATGCATCACTCGCTTCCATTAATAACTACTGTGGCTTTTGCCTTCGCTTTAGCGGTTATGTTTGGGTTTATTGCACTCAAATTAAAACTTCCTACCTTAGTTGGCTATTTAATGGCAGGAATTGTAATTGGTCCATTTACTCCAGGCATATTTGCTGATGTGAATATTGCCCAAGAGTTAGCTGAGCTTGGGATTATGTTATTGATGTTTGGAGTAGGACTGCATTTCTCACTCAGTGATTTATTAAAAGTGCGATCGATCGCGATACCTGGAGCAATCGTGCAAATAGCAGTTGCTACTTTATTGGGGGCTGCTGTTGCTATTTTATGGGGCTGGAGTTACGGAAGCGCATTGATTTTCGGGCTGTCCTTGTCTGTAGCCAGTACCGTAGTCCTATTGCGGGCCTTGGAAGAACGAGGAGCTATTGAATCAATTAATGGGCATATCGCAGTTGGTTGGCTTTTGGTTGAGGATTTGGTTATGGTGGTCGTGTTGGTATTGCTACCGCCATTTTCTTTTTGGCTTGGGGGTTCCGTAGGGGAAATTGATGCAGCTCATCCTTTTGCTGTTGTTTTAAGTATTACTCTGGCTAAAGTTGCGGCTTTTATTCTCCTGATGCTTGTGGTGGGTAAGCGTATTTTTCCACTAGTACTTTGGCATGTTGCCAGTACCGGATCGCGTGAATTATTTACTTTATGCATTATTGCGGCCGCAATCAGTATTGCTTATATTGCATCAATGCTTTTTGGCGTTTCATTTGCATTAGGTGCTTTCTTTGCCGGAATGGTTTTGCGAGAGTCCTCTTTTAGTAATCGAGCAGCTGAAGACTCTTTACCTTTAAGAGATGTGTTTGCGGTGTTGTTTTTTGTCTCAGTGGGAATGTTATTTAATCCGATGGTGTTAGTTCATGATCCTTTAAAAATCTTTGAGGTAATCTGCATCATCATTCTGGGAAAATCCGTTGCCGCTTTTGCTTTAGTCCTTCTTTTTCGTTATCCGTTTTATACCGCATTAATTGTTTCGGCAAGCCTGGCACAAATTGGGGAGTTTTCTTTTATTCTCGCAGAGTTAGGGGTGCGCTTTGGCGTATTACCTGTAGAGGCACGAAGTTATATCCTCGCAGGAGCACTTATTTCGATTGCGATGAACCCGTTAGTTTTCCGTTTGATAGACCCTATTAAAAAATGGACTAAACGGTATTCAAAATGGTCGGTTTTTCTTGAACACTCAGATGATCTATTGGCTCAATTGCCGGTTAACACTCCAGATAAGTATCGTAGCAAGCAAGTGGTTTTAGTTGGCTATGGCAGAGTAGGGGAACGAGTGGCTCAACTATTAATTCAAAAAGGGATTCCTTATGTGGTAGTGGATAATAATCGTGAGTTAATTGCTAAATTACGAGCCGAAGGCATCCCAGCTATTTATGGCGATGCAGCTGATCCTTTTGTTTTAGAGCAAGCCCAGGTTGCTCATGCAAGTATGTTGATGCTTCTTATCGCAAACACCATCGATGTACGAAAAATGATAGGGAATGCTTTGAAATTAAATCCTGAAATCGATTCAGTAGTTCGTATGCATAATGAAAAAGAAGCGAAATTATTGCAAGCTAATATCGAGGGAAAAGTCTTTTTTGCTGAGGAAGAGATTGCGCGAAATATCGGGAGTTATGTGCTTAATCGATATGATAAATTGCATGAGGTAACGGAGTAATCGCAGCTTGGCCAAGGGGCAGTGTTCTATCGTATATCGCCTGGATTCCGCGGACAAGCCGCGGGACATAGGGAGCAGAGGTTACATACTACTAATTACCGCATGCGCAACACAGGCACTAGCAGCAACGGCCAACCCCACAACAGCAGGCTTAAAAAAGCTATTCGAATTAGTTGATGCTTTCGTCTTTGCTATAGCATTTTCATTAATTAGCGCGTTTTCAGTTGTTTGAGAAACCTGTTGCGTCGGACCATTAGGCGGACTTGCATTAACCAAAACATCTGCCCGAACAGTAACGTGTACTTTCGAAAAGATATAACCTTCTTTCTCCGCATACAAATCATACTCGCCTGGAGGAACATTTGAAAAAAGAATTCCGCCATCTAATGAAGTACTCGTTAATGAGTGATCAAAAGGATTTGTTTTATGCGCTAATGGAAATATACCAAAGTAAAACGGGGTTGATTCCACCGCTGGTGAAAGTCGTACCGTAACACCTTCGATACCTTGAGGAATATCATCTAAGGTCATATTGGGTGGGGTAACTGTTGCTGCTATGTGACCTTTGCCTGGGGATTGGGTAAAGCCTGTAGCCCATTGGATAAATGAATAAGCCATTTCTGATGGAACCTGAAATGATACATTTTTTAAATAGTTTTTATCATTTATACCTTCAGGTGGTACGATGAACGTTGCTGATTGTGTTGTTTTATATCCTGACCAATAAGAGCCTGGTTTTTCAAAAACTAAAGTAATTGGCTGACCAACAGGCCATTCAATGGAAAACTTTCCTTCCGAGTCAGTGTAAACTCCTTTTTCTTTAGCACCTAGTGGCCAAACTAGTCCATCCGAAATAGCATTTCCGGATACAAATGAACGCGCAAATCCAGAAACAAAAGCTGTTTGTTTGCTCATAAAAATCCCTTTAGATTAAAAATGTAAATAATATCATAGACCATTATAATGAGAATGCGCCTTTTGATTGAGACTATTTTCTTGAGTCTCTTTGATGGTTTGTTGAGGCGTCGGGCGATTTTTAAATTGGAGGATAATCACTTCTAATTCTTCCTCAAATTCAGGGCAATATATTCCTGAGTTTTTTAAAAGCTCAATAGCCTGATTTACTAACTTTCTAGCAGTTTGAGGTTTTTCCTTCTGTTGGAGGGTTCCTTTTTCACAATGAAGTAAATGATTTTTCAGAGTGTGCATGATAAACATGCTTGTGGTTATCACTTCATTGATGCTTATTTTATAGCTTCTAACAGTGAGGTAACAAAGCAATTCTTTTACTGCGCCATGTTGGGCAAATAGAGCAATTTTTTCCAAACGCTTTGAGCTAATTGAGTGTGTTGTTTCGAAGATTTTGACATAAGAAAAATCTTGTTTTAAACGTTTCAGCGCAATCAATGCATTCTCATCATACTGGCCTGCCGCCCCCCATTTAGAGTTCCAGGCAATAGCTTTTAAATCTAATCCCAAACGCATTAATTTCTCTAAAATTTTTATAGTCATTTGATCTGTGGGTTTAATATGCCCACTATTGTTATCCATTTTATGGAAAATCCAAGAAAGACTATTTGTGGTATCAAGTGTGCTCTTTAGGATTATTTTTCCTGCCCCTTGAGTTTTTTCTCCGCCAAAAAAGCTGGAGTGATTAATTACGCCTCTTTTTTTTACTCCACCTAAGAACACCTCTTTATTTTCTAGAAGGCCTAAGACATAGATAATTTCAAGCAGTTCTTCTTGTTTCGTCGGTTTGGGTAAACTGGCTCCTTCAACAATATTTCCTGGTTTAAAATGTAATAACCAAGGCGTTCGTTGAGTAGGGGTCGTCAGATAATTTACTTTAGGTAGGGCATCTAAGTGGTTTATTCCGTAGTTTTGTAGCTTTGTTGGTGATTGCTTTGATAACCATTCTAAAAATTTTTTCGGATGGCGGCTTTGAGGATAGGTACTCATTAAGTAGTCATGCCAGATATCTAACAACTTGGCTCCATATACATGGTTAGAATAAATTTCACATTGATATTCAATGCTTAATCCGTTTTCCAATGTACTTATGTCTAAGTGGTGGGCTAGAGGTCGTTTCATTTTTGCGGCAAGTATTCTTTGTAATGCCTGATGCGATGAAATAAGGTGGGGCAAAGCAAGAACTCCCCATTGTTGCCATGTGCGTTGCATTTTTTCACAGCGATTGACCTGTCCATGATCTTCAATGACAGCGTTTACATTGTCATATTGAGTTTCCTGGTGCATGGAAAAAAAATAAGGAAATTTAGCCATTATTTTTTGTGAGGATAAGGCTTGGAGTAACTTATTTAAATCATTTATTTTAATTGATTGCGTTGTCGCATTTTTTTCAATAAACGGTACGTCAATATTTGTATTGATGATTTTAGAAAAACCATCTTTGTTGAACGAAACCTTTGGATGCTTATCACCAGAAACCCCAATAATCTCCTCTTGGTCTATATTAAGATGTTCTAACAATAAAAAAAGAAGCACTCCTTTTTTCAAAGTAGTTAATGCTTCAGAAATTGTATAACTGCAGGTTTTTAAGGGCATTTTTTATTTGCTGACTTGCATCGATGCATTTTATTTTTCAATTATCTTAAATACGAGTCATGAATTCAATGTGAAGCGACACCGCGGGGTTCGAATCCATGAAAACGGCCTATGTAATCATTAAGGTTTTTGAAATCATGCGAATGTTTAAAAAGGGCAGTTTACTATCTGGATGTACGGAAATAGCGATGAAATCATATTTATTCAATAGTTAAAATGTATAAAATTAATTGGTCAAACAAACTGATAGGCAGTAACATTTTTAAAATATTAAGCACCTTCGGCAATATCCCGAACCGATAAAGTGCTCTTGGCCGCCTTGATTTAATAATTTTTACGATTAATCCAACAATTGCTATTGGTGGCTTAATAAAACGCATCTCTTTTTGATTGCTCCCTGAAATTAAAAGTTTAGCGTAATCTTGTTTATAACGGCTTGCGTCAATATCCAGATATTTTTTTGATAGCGTTATTGCATTTTCTCTGATTTCCGTTTGCAAAGGACCTGATTCAATTAAAACTACACGAATAGGGCTATCAATCGCTTTTAACTCTAAGCGTAAAGCATCATTTATAGCACGAAGCGCATATTTAGATGCCGCATATATACCTCTGTATGGAAAAGCACAGATACTTAACATAGAACTAATATTAATAATTGTTCCTGTTTTTGCTTCATGCATTAATGGCAATATCAAACGTGTAAGTTCACACAAGCCAATATCATTAATTTGAAATTGATATGCTAAGGTTTCATATGCTACATCTTCAATGGCCCCTGCAACTGCAACTCCGGCATTATTAATTAACACATCAACTTTTCCATGACTAAGATAGTTCACTTCATCTACACACTTAACAATCGACTCCTTATTTAATAGATTAAGTAATATGGGATATATATTGGGATGAGTAAACTTCTTTTTTTCCTCATCTTCCAATACTGTTGCAAATACAGTATATCCTTGTTCAGCCATCGATAAAGCCAATTGAAAGCCAATTCCAGAAGAACAACCAGTAATAAGTATATTCATATAAATTATCCTGAATTAAGATTTTCTTATCCTTTCAGCAACGGCTTATAACGTTCTTTAAAATAGTAAAGAAAATAGCTTGTACCCAATAAAGCAAGTAATGCCATAGGAATGCTCGGTGGGTTTAAAAAAACAGCAAAAAGAATATAATTAAGCACAAATGGAACTAAAAGGCATATAACAATTAAAGGTATCGCATAGTTAAATAAAAAAAACAGTCCCATAAAAATTTCAACCATCTTCATAAAGATAAAAAGATAACCGGTGGTACTCAGTGCGGAAAGTAAACTTTGCCCATGTGACGAAGTAGAGGATTTAGGCAGCATATTTAAATGGAACAAATCATTAATTCCATAGAGCAAGAATAAAAGGCCTATTATGATTCGAATACAATGATACAGTTTTTTATTGAGAAACATCATTTCCTCTCCTAATCTATTCTTTATAATCAGCATTAAATAATTTATCCATAAATTTCCCACCTATGGGGCCACCGAAAGAAATATTAGGACACTCATCCCTTAGTTTTTTTTCAAAATAAATAACACCACCATATCGGTGATGTATTAAATGACGCGTTTTTAAACGGCGAAACCATTTATACTGATTTAAAAGAGAATGTTTGAAATGCACATTGTCATGAATATAATAAAAAGCTACTGCATACAACAAGGTAGTTATTATAAAAATAAGCGAATACATTAAAGAAAATAGCATAAAAGCAGCACACTCCACCGCAAGAATAACAGACAGCCAAATAATATGCTCAATTATATTATAACGATCTAAATCGCTGTGATTCGCTATTTCTTTATGCCGATGATGAGCAAACAAATGATACTTATATATTGCGACCCCCCAGATTTTGCAATGCAGAAAAAAATGAATAAACCAACCAATACAAACAGCAAGAAAATAACTACCAATAATAAAAAGCAGAACACTCATAATAAAAATCCTTACACAACATTTGGTTTTTACATTTCCTTGCCTTTGTTCCACATCTAGTTTTGGGTAATAAAACATAATGGGGAATGATCCATATTTTTTTTTACATTAATAAAAGTCGATATCAAAATAATCGAAATATTAAGCAAAATGATAATTACAATAGTGCTAGCGTAAACAATTGGAGTAACATTTAGGTACATCTCCAAGAGAGTTTTTTGTAATAAATAAGCGAGAATAATGCCGATAAAACTAGAAAACACTGCATAAAATCCATATTCACATAACCAGATTCCCATTAAACGAGAGTGTGTTATCCCAAACACTTTGAGCATAGCCGTTTCTGTTTCTCGCTCCTTCCGGGTAGTCCATAACACCATGTTTTGTGAAACAATCCCAACAAAAAGAACGAAGAGGAAAATCCAGGCAGTTAAGATAGATAATTGTTGAAAAAAGTGTTTGGCTTGCTCAATAAGCATAGCTATGGATAAAACTGAAAACGAAGGAAATGTTTGGCGCAGTAAATCCAAATCGGCTTCTTGAGATGCAAGTAAACGAACGCCAACCAAATAACTAATAGGGATATGTTCCATAAGCGATTGAGGCACGATAATGTAGAAATTAGGCTGTTGATTTGCCCATGCAACTTTTCGTATGCTGGTAACAGGTACAGAAAGTTGTTGTTCGGCGATATGCAACGACAGTTTGTCACCTACCTTAATTCCAAAATTCTTTGCCAAGCCTTCTTCTATAGAAGCCTGGTACGCCTGATTTTTCGCACTAGACCACCATGTTCCGGAGATTATTTGGTTATCTAAAGGCAATTGATTGCTAGCCGTTATATTTAATTCACGTGTTAAGGCATTATTATGAATGTGCTCCCCACTTTCATTTTTTTTCAGAGGAACTCCATTTAACATGGTTAATCTACCACGCAAAATGGGATATTCATGCACCATATGCAATTTATGGAGAGTAAGGAATTGTTTTAACGGATTTATATTTTCCGGTGCAATATTGAAAATAAAATAATTAGCCGTATTAGGACGAATTTGCTTTTGCCAGCTATTAAGCAAACTGTCATAAAGCAGGTAGCTAAAACAGGCAGCAAAAGAAATAAGAGTGAAAACGATAATTTGTATATAGCTCTGAGGCATATATCGTGCGATGTTAAGAGCAGCTATATTTAAAACAACAGGTAATTTATGAGCAATTTTTCGTAAAAAAGTCCCCGAAGCAAAGCACAGTGTTTTTGTTATTATTACAATGAGACACAAAAACAAAAGTCCGAATAAAAGCAGCCGTGTATCTTGTAAGTATGCATAAAGTAATGCGAAAAGTATTACGCCTTTAACGAAAACAAATAACCAATGAAAAGCCTCCTTTTTGAAAGGTTGACGTCGTAACACGTGTAAAGGAGAAACCTGGCTTAAACCTAGCCAATGTTGAAACCCAAAAACAAACAGAAACAAGCCACAAAAAAGTAGAGATTTTACTCCCGAAGTCCATCCAACAGGCCCAGAATCCCCGGAAAGAACCCCGGGTAATATAGATTCTAAAAAAGAATGCCACACCGAATGAATTGCAAATCCTAAGGGCAATGCAATTAGCCCCGCAAGAAAAATTAATATCAGAAATTGAACCACTAAAAGAATAAGAACTTGTGGCTGTGTCATGCCTAAACACCGCAATAGTCCAACTGATACATCGTTTTTTCGATTATATTCTTTTAAGCCTACGTTAATTACACTAGCTGTTAATAACAGAATGAGAAAAATAGAGATTTTTAAATAACTCATAATTTGAGAAAAACCCGTTTTCAATTCAAGTCTTCCATCTAAAGCTGAAACTGCACTCTGGCCATTTTGCAGCAAGGGCTTAACCCATGCAGCATAAGGTTCTATTTGACCAGCAATAAGAACTAAATAGTCCGCTTTGCTTCTGGGGCTAAGAATGTTAGCTTGGGATAAATCCTCTAACGACATCAAAACTGTAGGAGCGATTTTAAATTGCTCTGATTGGCCATCAGGAGTTGCATACAAATAACGCTCAAATAGATAATTCTTAGTCCCTATTTCAATAGTATTTCCCGGATGAACATGCAATTGCTCCGCGGCTCTGGGTTCTAACCAGACCGAACCTGGCTTAGGCAGAGCATTGCTACTTTGTATTGTTTTTGGATCTGCTTTGTCACTGCTTCTTATTTTTCCGTATAAAGGATAATTAGGGCTTACTGCTTTTATCTGGATGTTGGCGAACTGAGTATCGGGTGTTTTACTGGCTGCAATGGTATTGGTATAGACTACATTTGCCGTAGCCAAATTCATTTTAGTTGCTTGTTGTTGCCAAAGTTGGGGTAATGGACGAGGGCTTTTTAAAATCAAATCGCCACCGAATAATTCAGCTGCTTTTGTATTAATCCCAGTTTGTATTCCTTCAGAATACCAGGAAATACTAGATAATAAAGTAACGACCATAATCATTAATAAGAAAATAGCGCTTAATCCACCCTTACGCCAATTACGAAAAAACAACAAACTTGCAAAATAAACTAATTGGTTAATACGCATGTAAACATCCATTAACAATAGTAAATTTTCGTTGGCAGCGATCAGCCAATTTAGAGTCATGAGTTACAATAATGAGAGTGGTTTTAAACTCTTGATTTAATTTGAACACCAAGTCACTGATTAAAAACCCATTTTTTTCATCTAAATTAGCTGTAATTTCATCTGCAAAAAGAATTTTAGGCTGAGTGACATAAGCTCGCGCTATTGCTACTCTTTGCTGTTCACCACCAGATAATTGATTAGGATAGTGGTGCAAGCGCTCACTCAAACCTACCTGTTTTAAAATATGCTTTGCCATTAGTTCAGGTTGTTTGATACCTTGGATCTCTAAAGGAAGAGTGACATTTTCAATAGCATTTAGCATCGGTAATAAATAAAAGCTCTGAAAAATAAAGCTAATTTCTTTCGATCGTAATTTGGATTTCTCGCGGTCGCCAAGAGTAGCCAGGTCATATCCCGATAAATATATTTTTCCGCTGGAAGGATTGTCCAGACCAGCTAATAATGCCAAAAGAGTTGATTTACCTACACCAGAAGGTCCACATATTGCGATGGTTTCTCCTTCATGGATTTTTAAGCTAACATTATGCAAGATAGTTAAGGTTTTCGAATGAACTAGAACCTGTTTTCCTACATTTTTTGCAACAATAATCGAGGGTCTATCAATGAGATCAATCATTTTTTATCTACTCATACTCTGTTCATCACTTGCAACAGCAACCAACAATATTTTAATTATAGGAGATAGTTTGAGTGCAAGTTATGGAGTCGAAGAAAATAAAAGCTGGAGTGCGTTAATCAAAGAGAATTTACATAAAAAATACCCTGATTATTATCTAATTAATGCGAGTATTAGTGGTGAAACTAGCAACGGGGGGCTAAGCCGTTTACCTGAATTATTAGCAAAATATCAACCACGTATTCTAATTATTGAGTTGGGAGCTAATGATGGATTACAAGGATTACCTATTCAAGTGATTGAAAATAATTTAAGTCAAATGATCCGCCTCGGAAAAAAATCTGGATCACAAATTTTATTAGTAGGAATTCGCATTCCTGAGAATTTAGGTCCTACTTATACCCAACGCTTCACAGCAATTTATCCTAAATTAGCAGAACAAGAAAAAGTTCTTTTATTACCCAATCTACTAGAAGGAATTGATGAAAATCCCGAACTATTTCAGGAGGACGCTCTACATCCGAATCAACAGGCCCAATCGTCAATCAGTGCCAATATATGGAACAAGCTATCTATCCTGCTTAGAACCCATTAAGGGGGTTTAAGCATAAAAGCAATTATTATTTAAGGAAGAGGTTTGGAGTCATCACGACCGTTGATTTGCTTGAAA
The DNA here is from genome assembly GCF_023921225.1 of Legionella lytica. NCBI lineage: Bacteria > Pseudomonadati > Pseudomonadota > Gammaproteobacteria > Legionellales > Legionellaceae > Legionella > Legionella lytica. The sequence goes on along the minus strand of NZ_CP071527.1, from coordinate 1,908,198 downwards.
ATTATACTGAGTTGAAAGAAGAAGTGGCGGCATTGCTAGGAGAATTGTGCTTCATATACTTTGTTTGCACGATAATTAAAATTGCTTCCTTTATTTAAATTAAACTCGGGAGCCCTGTCTACATTAAACTCCTTGTGCTTTTCCTGGATACCTTTCAATTTTTGGATGCCCTTGGAGCTTATGTCTTGATGGCGATTTCGAGATTGCATTAGCTCGAGCCGAGCGAGTAAAACATCCTGAGGATTACATCTATTAATGAACTGTTCTAAGTACTCTGTAGCTAATTCATATTTAATAGAATAATAGCCTATAATGAATGTCGTTGAAAAAATCCCTAATTTTGATAATCAATTAAAAAGTGAGCAAGTAGCAAGTCCTAATCAATATTTTTCCGATAAATGGTATGAAATCTTCGTGAAAATCAAAGCTTTTTAAGCCTTAATCATGATGCTGCCAGGATCGAAAAAGCCGAATTTAATTACGATAATATGCAAGAAAAGCTAAATACCATGCATTATGCGGGTTTAATTGACTGGGCTGATTATAAACGCCAGAGTAATACAAATTGGGAACAATGCTAAAAGCGTTTCAAGATTGCTTTGAACATCGAGGTGCTCCCGTCAATTTTTCTTTTCCTGTGAAACAAGGCGACTTTGCCACTGTGGGGATGCGTAGACACACCTGATGCAGACTATCGCGTGATTGTTTCAGCAATTCCGATTTCATTTCTTGTCTATAATTCCAGGAGGATAATTTTAAAATATGGAGATTTAAATGAACAATCAATTTCAATATAGACGCCTGGATAAAGATGATTGTGCTCTATTATTAGTTGATCATCAATCAGGACTTATTTCTCTAGTCCAAGATTTTTCACCCAATGAATTTAAGAATAATGTCCTTGCGGTTTCAGCTTGTGGCAAATACTTTAAATTACCCACGGTGCTAACTACAAGCTTTGAACAAGGTCCGAATGGTCCTCTTGTACCTGAATTAAAAGAAATGCATCCTGAAGCTGCTTATATTCCACGCCCAGGAAATATTAATGCTTGGGATAATCCAGATTTTGTTAAGGCCGTAAAAGCCACCGGAAAAAAGCAATTAATTATTGCAGGTGTTGTGACTGAGGTATGTGTTGCTTTTCCCGCTCTTTCAGCAATAGAAGAGGGGTTTGAGGTATTTGTTGTGACTGACGCATCAGGTACGTTCAATGAGGTCACTCGTCACAGTGCTTGGTTGCGAATGCAGGCTGCAGGTGTGCAATTAATGACATGGTTTGGTATGGCGTGTGAGCTTCATCGTGATTGGCGTAATGACATCGAAGGATTAGGTAATTTGTTCTCGAGCTATATTCCTAATTATCGTAATCTAATGACCAGTTATTTTGATAAAATGAATGCTGGTAAGTAATTTTTAAGGATCACCTGGTTGTTGGCAACCAGGTGATCCTTAAAATTTTAAAATCCCATTGTTTTGACTCATTTTTTTCCATAACCTGCATGATTAAGAAAATATTTTTATCAACATGATCAATAACTTCATTGACAAGAAAAATGCTATTCTATAAATTTCCGCCCTTTAACTCGAAGCAATTAAGGGACTTGGATATGCCTAAAAATGATTTCTTTCGTAGTTCTAGTGTAACCACCGCGGGTATTCCGGGTGGAGCAACTGCTACCGTTTCTGGACTTGGTGGTGGACTTTCTCAATCCGCATTGGCAGCACAAAAAGCAAGTGCTGTACTTTCCGCAAACAGTGGTCAGCGTGATTCGTTATTCAACGCATTAAAAGCTTTATTTGATGATCAACCCAAAATGGAGCCTTCTGTCTTAGAAACGTACTTACCTGAATTGAAAGATGGATTGATTGCAACAGATAACTCTATAGCATTTGTAGTTCGCAATGTTTTATTAAGCATTTACAGTGGCGCAACTCATTTAGCCCAAGTCCCGAGTGATGTGTCCTCCGTAATTAAACATACGGGAGATGGTTTATCACACGTAGAAACTCCATCAGATAAAGTGCAAGAAGCGTTCAAAAAGACATCTACATTTAAAGCGAATGGTAATGGCTCATTCCAGAGTATGCAGAGCGTATCAGGGGCAATTGCTAAGCAAAGCGAGAAGGTGATGGAAGGCCTGAATAGGGAGTTTCCGAGAAATAATTCACACGTTAGCCCCCATGCACAATTTGCTTCCACTCTTGCAGGTGTGAGCATAGGCATTACAGGCGCGTTGCCTATGGCGTTGGCATTAGGTACTGATCTTGTCGGAAAAACGTCCAAGGAAACAAGTGTAACAAGTCACTTTTTATCGGAAGAGTCAGCAAGCCGAGACGGTAAAAAAAATGTATATGTTGCAAGTAGCAATGTTTCAAAAGCAACACAGAATAGTGATAGTCAACAATCCAAAGGGCGGTCACTGGAGTTAGATGAAGAATTATCCAATATGGACCATGCTTCTAACTTGCTATCTAATCAAAGTCTTACCTCTCCTATAAACACCGTATTAATTCGTTTAATTGCCTTATCTTTATTTGTAAAGTCATCACGTGCGCTTAACAAAACGTCACTTGTAATGTCGGAAGGACGGTTAAAACGAGCTCTGGTTGAGGCAACAGCTCAAGGATCTTCTGGCGGTGTTGATCGTATTAATAGTTTACATTCAAACTTGAGTTCTTTATCCAATATCTTGCGTCTTTGTGCAGATAATCTAAAGGGCCCAACTGCAATTGAAACTACAGTGCAAAGCAGTGAAGTTATTTCTAGCCGTTCAATGTCAGTATTATTAAGTAATGTTTCACAACTTGCTGATGCGGTACGTCAATTGCTAAATCAGCAACAAGTAAATCAGGAAGAAAGTTCCTCTAGTGTTAGTATTAATCGTGTTGTCGATTTAGCGAAGCAGGGCATTTTAAATAACTCAGAAGCTATGATCAAAGCAGTGCTTGATCGCGTTGAACAAGAAAATGGTCAACATGTTATTCCTGGACTAAATCGAGATATGGCAAGCCAATTGGAAACAGGCTCTCAATCGAGTTTAGCCTCTCTTTTATTGACCCATAGCGTGTTTACTAATCCAAGCTTATTGGCTACCAAAGCAAGCAAGGGAGGGGTTAATACGAATGATGCTCAGAAAAATGAAGCATTGATGGAAACACTGCCTAGCCTAACTCAAGGGCTTAACATGATCCAGGCATCAACGCGAAACATGATGCAAGAAATGGAAAAAGTCATGGGGCAAGGTAGTTCCCAAAAAGATGGCTCTCTATTATCGACACATCATACAGGTGCGAGTAATACAGCCGCTCTTTATTGGGCAGTAAGCGCTATTTTGCTAATCTGTGATGAAATGCTCAGTGTTTGTCGCTCACTTAGTTTAATTGATAAGAATCGCGCCAATGAGCTTTCTCAAAAAATTAATGAGCTACCAAGCAAAGATGAATCCGCTCAATCCAGTGAACAGATTGCTTGGGATAGTCATTCGCAGCAAGAAAGCAGTGCAACACACGCCATCACTGCGTTACGTCTTACCTTATCACATAGCGGAGTTTCTCTAATGAGAATCGCTATGGCATTACACCATGCAGTAAAAAATAACATGGATACTGAACAGCACGATCTTGCGATGCATACTTTACAAAGGACGCTGTTGTCTTCTGCTGCAGAAGCACTGTGCTATCTTGCTGAGGGATCTTTATGGTCAACTGGAGGGGCTTTAGCCTTGCCCGTCCTGTCAAATGGTTCGGCTAATTGGTCACACAAACAAGCTCATTCTACTGATCAACATTTGCATCCTGTGCAAACCCATGAGAGTGAAAAATCCAGCAAAGAAAGTACAGAGACATTTCAACCAATTGGTTTTTTCACCGATGCTGTTGCTGGCACTGTGACCAACGTCGTGAAAGTTTTAGCACAAGGTAGTTTGATTGGCTTGGATACTACAATCGAACTCATTAAGATCTTGGAAATTCTTAGTTTGCATCGTGATTCACATGTTGCACTGCGCGTTGAAAGTAACGACTCATCGAACCCCAATGGCCTATCTAAAAATATTGTTGAAGATCCAAGTGTTGGTTCTAGTGCTGGAACAGGGGCAATACTTATTAATATGTTGGCCTCATTACAAACAGTAGATCAATGCTCTCAAACTCAATTAACTTTAACTGCCCAAGAGCGTTTAAAACAAGTGGTGGATCAGCAGATTGAAGGCTTGGCGGTGTTGGATGATGATGAAGAGGCACGTGACAATAAACAAGGCTTAAAAGAGTTTTATCGCATTATTATTGGCTTGTTGGCACCTCAGCAAAATGTACAAGCTCAAGATGATTTAGTGAAACGGCTGGATTTTGGCGGTATTTCTTTATCAAGTTATCATTCGTTATTTGGCGCTTATGATGAGGAGCCTAGAAGGGATCTACGATTCGTAGGACACTTTGCAAATGATGATGATGCGCAAGGCATATTGCGCCGATTCATTGATGAAGCCAAAAAAACAGGCTCTCCTTTATTAAGCCGTTTGCATAATGCACTACCTGAAGAACAGCGCAGCACCAAGGCACAGGTATTGTATGAGCATGTGTTTGAAGAGGTATACCAACGTTATAAGCAAGTCAAAATAAACGACATTATCATCCATGGTTCCGGTAGAAGAAAAGAACCGACCCGTAATGCATTCAAAACGGATATGGGGTTGATGCCAGTCCAGCAAGAAGTGAATGTTGAAGAAGATAATGGATTGAGATTAAGGTAAATTATATGCCACAGTATCAAGCATTAAGTACAGAGGATGAAGCAATTGGGAGTTCTAAATTATTGGAACAGCTTCGAGCGAAACTGCCACGCGTAATGCGTGAGCAGTTAAACCCGGACACACAAGCGCAAGCGTACTTTTTGCTGGCGATGTTAAGTGATGATGAATGCGTTCATGAATTACACACGTGCTTACAACAGCAATATCAAACGCCACCTACTGAGCAATCACCAATCGAACAAGCCTTAGGATTAGTGGCTCAGCTGCAGCAATTTCCATGCAACCCTAATGCTGTGTTCAAATACCGCTTGCCCAGTTTTTTGAGCGAGTATCCTATTCATAGCCAAGAAATCAATCGCAAGATCGAGCAGTTTAACCTGCTTATTGAAGCTTATCATGTTAATGAGTCAGACCAAGAGCTTGATGCGGCTGCATTAGATGAGGCTTATCAAGATATCTTGCTTGCTATTGCAAACCATCATATGGGATGTAATCCCCATAGTTTGTGGCAATTGTTAAAAGCAATGACGCCTTGGTCTTCTGCTCCAATTGATGAGTTTTTGGAGACATCTTCTTATTTATTGTCACCCATTACCAATACCGCATCCATGGTATTAAAAGAACAAGAACCGCTACCTAAACAGCCAGTTGCTGAAATTAATCGGCCTTTATCTTCGAATAAAAGTACTAATGAGAAGCCGTTTTCAGAAAATTTTAACTACAAGTTAAATGCGGCGGGGCTTATAGAATCCAGCGATTATTTATTAATTAATGGATTTGCCTTTAAGCCGGGGGGACATGCTGATGCGCTCACGAAGCAAGCACCGGAGTTCTTACCCTGGAAGCAATGGAAAGGGGCTATTCGACGTCAATTATCTCAATTGGTTGAATTACCATTAAATGATGAGTTTTTTGATTGGTTGCAGATTGTATTACAACGTCTAGGCGTTGAATTTATGACACTGCAAGCATCTTCTTCAGAATGCTATGTAAGTCCTTTTTTGCGGCAGCAGACCACGTTAAGTACCTTAAATGAAGACATGATTCTAGGTATTTTGCGAGAGCAATGTAATTTAGGTGAAACCTTTATTGATGATGCAAATTTGTTAATAATCAGCCGTTACTTAATGCGTTTTTTGCAGACGTTCCAATTTAATCGTGGTCAAGCATTAGGAATTGGTGCTAACTGGGGTGGTGTGGTTAATGAGTCTAATGAGGCGGGGACTGATGCATTTCGTTTTAAGGATTCAGAATGGGCTGCGCATTTTAGAAATTTAAGTCTTCATCGCCAAGGACCTGCTGAAGCGCATATGAACGCAACAATTGGGGTACGTTATGAATTTGAAGCATTGCTCTCAAGCTTTGAATACATGACCCAGTTGCAACCTTCTGAATACGGTAATACGCTCTACAGTGCTTTAGTCGACAATCTTATGGCGACCTTGTTTCCTGAACCTCATTATTTCGAAAACGCCGCTTATGCTAAGTACCGTAGGCACTTTGTTCTTAAATATACAGATGAGGGCATGCCGCAAGTTGAATCCTTTTATCAACTTGATTCACAAGGTACCTACTTTAAAACTAAAAAAGGGGACTTCAAGCAGACCCCCATGTTTCGGCAAGCAGGTTCTTTAGTGGTAGAGTCTTTCCCTCGAGACATTGGCTCTGGAGAATGTCTGCAATCGCTTTCAGTGGCAAATCCTTTATGGCCTTTACAATTGCAATACGCACAAGCCTCTTCGAGCTGCATTAGGGGGCATACGGTTTATAACCCAATTGGTCCAGACGAATTTATTCCTGATACCTTTTATGGACAGATTATACGTGAAAGTGACCATGTATCTGTGCCTTTTATTGGAGTAGTCCCTAAAAATTTCGATGGTCATTTTAAACAAGTGGAGCTTTGTGCTTCGTTTGTAGTGCGCATGTTGCAATCCTCTCGTTTAATGACCTATTGCCCAACATTTAAAGAGTATTATTTTTCCATTTTGTCCCGGTTTTTGCCTTCCCTGGAGAGCAAGACACCTGCCTTACCTCTTAATATGAATCCTACAATAAGACATAAATGGAGTGACTTTGATCACCTGGTGCATGACACTGGGCGAAGTGCAGGAGCTTGTCAGGATGCATTTTTTTCTTTATTTAAAGAGTTAATTCATAGTCTTTATTCCTTAACCAAAGACGATGCTGATTTACACTATTATTTCGTTGAGTTGACTCGCTCACCGAAGATGCTCAGTCCTCATAATCGTGCAACCTGCGAACGTTTGATTCGTGAGTTGACCACATTAAAGCCGTTACTAACAAATGAAAATAGAGAAAATCATCAACAGTATGAAGATACTTTACTCTATCTTGGTGAACTAACTCGTTTCTTTTATCCGGCTCCTTGTGATGAAATGGCAAAAGCAGTTGCAGAGCAAGCACAGCTTCATGTCAGTCCCTTACTGAAGCAAGCTGCAATCAAGGATTATTTTGCGATGCTTAGCCAGCAGGCCCAAGCGAATATCTCACCAAAGGTGTCACCGGGATTGATGCACGATGCATTAAAATATCAACGCCCATCTCCGGAGGTATTCCACGATTTTTATAATCGGCGTCATGGAGATAACTTTGCCTCTGGGTTTCGAGGTATCGATGGTGAGCAAATAGTGACGCCATCAACGCGCGAGCTATTATTAGATAAATTAAGTAAAACGGTAGGAGCGGCATTACCTCTCATTCGCCGTAACAAATCCATTTTTAGTTTAGTAACGCAACCATTTTCCGAAGCATACACTCAAGGCCGTCAATCTTTTCATCGTCACAATAAATACAAAGTATTGTGGGGAGTATTATCAGGTATAGGTGGATTTTTTTATGGCACCATCCTTGGCGCAAGTTATGCGTTAACGAGCCTTCCTAGAGCTATTTATCATGGTTGGTTTGCCCCTAGAGTACAGCGACATAAAGCCAATCATGTCTTGGCAATTTCTTCTGCTGCTAGTAATGAGCCGGGGGCTCATATTGAGGCAATGATGAATATTCGTGATCATTTATTGAGGCTCATGGCTACATCAAATGATCATATGCCATCCACTGAACAATTAATTGCGTTGGTGTTGCAGTATGTGAATAAGATACATCCTTCGTTATTATCCAGTAAGCTAACCACGGAAGCGCGTTATGCAGAAATTCTGCAAACGACTTTCCCATTAGACTTGAATGCTTGGAATGAGTTATTTGAGCCAGTAATACAGGTTGGAGACGATAATGTCTTGCAAGATATTTTGAAGCAATATCCTTTGCAAATCGATCGCGTACTTATTTATGCTTTGTATGAGTGTTTGACTGCATCGAATAATCAACAAGGAGTTTTACCAGTCATTAAGGCGATTATCGATAAGCATAAATTAAAGAACCCACAAGACAAGGCATTAACGGCTTTAGTTCATTATTATGTGAGTAATCCAGAGGCCAAGAAGCGAGATATTGAGCAGTATCGTTTTAACGGAACAGCGGTAAGAAAATTAAAAGAGAATGAGCAGCAACTACGTAAAATCCAAACATGGATAAATAATGCCCTTGATATTCAATGGTCATTGGAAACACTGTTTAACAGATTTCTTAATCAGTACCATGTCTTTTTAAATAAAGACACAATGGAACACATTGTCTCTAAGCTTCCCAATAGTATCAAAGCAATCGTGTTAGAGCTTTTTTCCAATCCCTCAGAGCAAGAAATAAAAATATTGAATGATTTTGAGCTAGATAGACCACAAAAAGCTTTTCTTTTGCACTGTTCGCGTTGTTATCGAGAAATTACCTCTCAACCAGAACAACAACGTATTCAGGATTTGGCCGATGTTTCTAAGCAACCAGAGCAAATGTTAAGTGTTAAGGCTCAAGAACATTTGAAATTAACTCAATTTAAGCGGCGCGAATGTCTACACCGATTAGTACCTATGGATGCCGTAGGGGGTATTATTGAGGAAACAAAGAAACAACTGGCTTCATCTTATCACGCAGATTTAGATGAGTTAGTGCGTATTTATGATAATTGTTTAAATGGAGTTAACCGTAGTCAGGCATTTAATTTGTTTTATAGTCAAGCAATAAAGATATTGGCTTCCTGCCCTATAGAAAGTCCTTTACGTGATTGGGTCAACGTAAGCATGAACGTTTTTGTTAATGGGCTTTTAGATCAACAAGCCTGCACGAATACGAAAACCATTAATAATCCTTTGAGTACTTCACAGGCAGCAAAACAATGGTTAATTCATTTAATGACACACAATAATGCGCTACGCGCTTTGCTTAGTCAGCAAGTGGAGCAGGCTCCATCGTTTGATCATGCCGCACTGCGCTGCCAATATATTCTGCACGCATTAGAAACATCGCAAACCAAGCAAGAGCATATTCGTGGTACGGGGATGCAAAAATTATTACGTATTATTTGCCAAAATACGAACACGTTGACACCAACAGGTGAGCAACAAGCAAAACAAGTCCCGATTTCGGCGTTATGCAAACACTCAACTACCATGACGCGAGCTTTAAAGCGTATTCAGGCCAAAGTTCCTGAAGAGGATTTCGTTAGGGCGGTTGATATTAAGTGGAAGAGCGTTTAGTTTTAGATATGTATAAGCGTAGGTTGGGCCATTGCCCAACAAGTCATTTGACGAAACTTACATCCTAAGGCTAGAGTTGGTAGATTCCTCTTCCACATGTTCTGGCACAGCGGCTTTCTGGCGGTTTAATTGGATCGTAGCCATGACTGCTTCAAATTCCTCTAATAAGACTCGAGCTGGTTGAATTTTTAATAACTTGATAGGCCTTTTTGTAAGAGGCTCCTCTCTGAGCTGATGCACAGTAGACAGGTCATAATGACGCTCATTATACATAACCGGAATGTCTTTGAAATAATCGAACGTGACGACCTTATCGGTAAATTTTTCAAGCAACTCTTCTTCTTTTTTGCTCAATGGCCCCAATTTTTCGACACGCGTAGCTATTGATTCGGGATGTGCGCGATGGAATCCCTCTATATATTCCCACGTCTCTTCTATATATTCATCTTTAACAAGAGGAGCCTGCCGTGAAGATGAAGCAACCGGAACCGGCACATTTCGTACAACAACTCGTTCGATAACGCGTTCAACTTCAACAACCCGCGTTTCAGGGACAGACCGACCCATATTATGCTGGGTATAAGCTGGGTTAGCTGCTGGTACAAGTACTCCCTCACAATAGATCTCAGCCGCAACCCCACTTCTACGGATGGATTTTATGACATCATCATGGGGCTTGCGTGTAAAATATACTGTCCCTTGACCTGATATGGTTAATTTTAAATCCCTTGCTACATCTCCATCGATCGTCAGCGTTCCGCTACCATCTTTTAAGATCTGGCATTTAGCGCCAATATTTCCGCTAATAATTACATTGCTTTGTTCAAAAATATTTAATTTGACATTGTATCCTATTGAGCCAACGGTAGTTAACCCACTGCCTTCTCGAGTAAAGATAGTGTCGTTAGTTATGTTATCTAAAGCGAAATTATCTGCGTTTGTGTGGGTGATGTGGGGTCTGCGTGGTCGCAAAAAAAAATCAAATAGTCCCATTATATCTCCTTATTCGGTCGGATAAAAAGTCGATTTTGAAATCGAAAAGGATTAAATGCAAGAAATTTAAGCGTTTAACGGTAGGTTATTTTTACGAATACATATTTAATAAATTCGCATTCTGTTTGGACTTTGTCTTGAAAAAACAATCAATAAGTCTATATTTAAGTCAGAATGGAATTTATTAAGGCTTAACCATGATGTTACCATTATTAAAGCAGCAAAGCTCTTCACCTTTCAGTACAACAAGATCTCAAATCAAACAAGTTAATGCCCTAGTACGAAAAATCAATAAGTATCAACAAAAAAATCTGCCGCTGAATGCGTTGCATTACGTTGACAAGCTAATAACGTACATACAGCAACTCAATAGTGAACATAAAATAAAGCCAGCGATAAAAGAATGGGCGGAGCAAAACTCACTTGATGAATGTCAAAAAAACCTTATGAACGAGAGTAAGAAACGTGAACTCCAAGAAAAAGTAAAGGCGCTAAGCGTGGAAGCAAAATTGCCTAGCATATATAATGTGGAACACAGTCCCTCAAGCTATCCTGAGTTGATCGGTAACAAACTTAAAAAAATCGATGAAAAATTACAGTTTCAATCGTTAAATGCAGAAAACAATCCGGCAATAGTAGTCACCAATCCAGAAGCCAATATAACTTTTATTGTTCGCTATTTCCGTATGTTAAATACAGGAGGTGGCAAGCATATTTCACCAAAAGAAATTCGTGAGCAATGTAGTAAAGACATGCCTCAAATTCCAGCTCCTTTAGCAATGGAGCGGATTGCCAAAGAGGGTAATGATGAATTGTATTTTGAATACAGTCAGTTTTATCCGGAAGGTAATTTAAAAGATCATTTTGCACGTTTACGCGAACAAAAAGAACAAGGCACTATAAACGAACTAACATTTGATAAAGCCTTATTGGATTGTAGCAGGCAATTGATGGAATTTCTGGTTTCTTTAAATGAGCGTAAAATTTGGTATACCGATATGAAGCCGAGTAATATTTTATTAAGTGAAGGAAAAATTATTCTTAGTGATATTAAAGGGTTATTAGCCAGCCAATCGGATAAAGTCACCAGTAATAGGATCAATGCCACTAAGGGATATCATTCCTCAAATGTTTTTTTCAATGATCATTATGTTAATCTCGAGTTATTACAGTGTCAGACCATAGCGGCTACTTTATATCAATTAGCATGTGGTGAACTACCCGAGTCAAATGGGGGTATCAATAGCTGGGAAAATACTTATGATTTTAGTCACCCAGCGTTTCAGAGTGAACAGGGCAAGTTTATAAAAAGTATTATTGAGCTTTTTTCTGCCCATATCCCACTTCCTATGGAAAAGGCTTTGGCCAGAGTAAACGAGCAACTAGAGCAATTAACGCAAGTAGGAAATCATTCGCCCCAAAATGAGATCAATGAAGACAGTGAGGAACATATGGAGCTGAAGTTGCATGAAAAGCATGGTCAGAAATATATGAAGCTGTAAATATCCAGTTGTGCTAGAACTTAACGTTGGGCCATGGTCCAACATTAAGTGATTCAAAATTTTCTTATAACAGGTTACTATGCATAAGGAAGAACTAGAACTGTTGTTCCTACATCAATAAATTGCTCATTTAACCATTTCGCAGCGCCAGGTAATACACGAATGCAGCCATGGCTGGAATTTGCTTTAGGAACTTCATAAGCTGCATGAATCGCGTAGCCATTATGGAAATGCATGCAATATGGCATTTTAGCTCCGCCAATTACATGGCCATCTTTGGCAATAGGGTATTCATTGGATTTGCAATCAGCTCCTTTTTTATTAAATACGGAATAGGTTCCGGTTACTGTTTTACACTCTTCTTTGATATCACCACAGTAGTTCATCCCGCCTGAGGCGCTTCCAGTCATAACCCGATTACCTTTAGCATCATAAGCTGCCCAAGCATATTTCTTAGGGTTAAATACAAATAATTTCTTACCCTTAACATCCCAGGTTTTGGGAAAGGCTTTTCTTCCTCGCGTATCATCCTGGTAAGGCGTTGTATAGTGTAACCCTCCAGCATCATCTGTAATTACATCTTGTTTTGTGCATGATGCCGCCATTATTCCTGATAGAAGTATTAGTGGTATCGTTTTTTTCATTATTAAACATCCCTATTAGCTAAAAGATGCCTTTATCATACGTCTTTTTGCTATAACTAGGGAATAGTTCTAGATAAATCAATTGCTTGCGGGCGATGATTATTCTGTATCCAGACATTATGAACAAATAGGATTAATTTTTTTCATTTATCTGTAGAAGCTATGACGAATTAATGCCATTATCCATAAGCTGATTTTTAGGAGAATTATATGTTGGTTAAGGATTTATTGATTGATATTCCCGAACGAGCTAATGCGTCCAAAACTCAATTACATATACGTATAGTTAGTGACAATGAGGATAGCCTCAACACTATGCCATATGTTTTTATGCTTCCTGGCGGTCCCGGAGCTAACCATTCTCATTACAAAGATTATGAATGTCTTCATTCGAGCGCTAATGTAGTATTTTTTGATCCTAGAGGATGTGGCCTAAGTGAAAAAGGAGAACCCTCATCATACAGCATGGACAATTACATCCAGGATGTTGATGTAATTCGTAGGCATCTTAATCTGGAAAAAATAACTTTATTGGGCAAATCATATGGAGCAATGTGCGCATTAGGATACACTCTGACTTATCCAGAACATGTTTCTAGCTTGGTTTTGGCTGCAGGTTCTCCAAGCTTCAAAAACATTGAGTCCGCTCGCTTAAATATTGAAAAAAGAGGCTCTCTTGCTCAACAACAAGTTTGTGAACAATTATGGGCAGGAAATTTTAAAAGCGATAAAGAAGTAGATAATTTTTTTGATGTTATGGGCACAATGTATTCTTGGAGAAAAAGACATAATCTTCCTGTAAATCGGCCCGCAGCAGATTATAATTTTGCACGTGAACCATTGAACCAGGGATTTGGCGGTTTTTTACGAACTTTTAATTATGAGGAGCGTCTGCATGAAGTAGCATGCAACACGCTTATTCTTGTTGGGGAAGAAGATTGGGTTACTGATAAAAAGCATTCTGAACTCATGGCCAGCAAGATCCCAAATAATCAATTTATTGTGTTTCCCAATGCGGATCACTCAATGGAATCTGATGTTCCACACGAGTTCTTTTCAAGTATCGAAACTTTTTTGAAAAAACAATGTGAAAAAAGGAGTCAACATCTTTTTTTTAAAGAAGAAAATGCAGAAAAGGGGCCATCGCTTGAGGATGCCGATAAAGCGAAACTGTGTATTTAATTAAAAGAAAAACCGTAACCCGTATTAGCCCAGTGTAATACGGGAGCAGCATCCTCATCAGGCAGCGAGAGAATTGAGACAGTTTAGTTCAATCTTCAAGGCACACTTGCTGCTGTAACAGTTACTGTAGGCGCTGGATAGTGTTCATTATACTGCTCGATGATTCTGTTCAAGAGTCCTTTCACTATGCCATGATTTTCTATTCTTTTTGCATCCGACAAAATTTCCACTGAGAAAAATAAACCACTTTTAGTAATCGGCCCAGGATTTTTGCTCAAATCATATTCTAAAATTTTAAGCACCAACACAACGGCTTTTAATAATAATTTATGCTCTGTAATTTCTTGGATATTATTTAAATAATCATTAACAGACTCAAGTAGCTCTTTTTGTATGCCATCGAATCCGGTAGTCACCACAGAATACAAAGTTTGAAGACTAAATGAAGTGGGCAAACTCCCCAGGGCCGTTTGTAATCGAGCCAAGGCCTTTCTCTCTTCATCGCCTAATTCCCTGATTTTTTCCTCTTCTTCACTATCCTCTACGTCATATTCGTCGACGTCGCTATCCTCGATGTCTTCTTTGGTATTTCCATTTAGAATGCCGTCAATTAACCATATACTCACACTAATGGTCAGTGGCATTTGTCCAGTTTTACAATTATATTCATCCATAACCTTATGATTATTAATTGCTGTTAAAGGATTTGTTTCTTTTAAATATGCAAGGACTTTGTTGGTCGTTAGGCTCATAAAGCTTCCTTCATTACAAGTTAGGAATTTATTTTTAGCATAAAAAAATAAGAGAGGGAATTATTTGATGTAATTGGAAGTAATCCATAGCTGCCGACCGACACTTACTTAAGGAATTCACGGCGTTCCTGGCTGTAGGGACAAGCATTGGCAGAGCTGCAGCTCAGGTGATTATTTTATTTCAAACGCACAAGCATTAATTCCAGCAGAACAAATATGCGTGGATTTATCTTGTTGCCAATAGGAACCATAGGAACGGATTTTCTGATTAACCAATGGGGATAATTTAACAGTCATCCATAAATTAGTTCCCGGCTCTTCGGGATTACTCCATTGATAATAGCAACTCACATTATTATCTTCAGTCATTAATGCTTGCATAAAACCTATTTTTTCTGGGGCGGGCCAACCGTGATAATCAATTACCCAATCCATTCCATTGGCGTTAAACGCACCAGGATTTGATTGATTCGCTGCAACCTGCTCAGGGGCAGGGCAAAACCAAAGTTTTTTTGGTTTTGGATGAAGCCAGTTTTGCACATAATCAGTAATTTGTTCTTGCCGACTCAGAGCAATAATTAATCCTGCAATCACTAAAATAAGGAGGGTGTATTTTCGTTGCATTTTTAATATCTCAATTTACTGATATTTATGATCTTTTACTTAATATACACTTATCTTACTGTAACGTCTAATTACTTAGCGCGTTTTGATTTGGTCACATCACAGCCTAGTTAATTTTAATCTTCCAGGGCTTGCCCCAGGATGGAAGATTCATTTGAAGTATCGTTCAGCAAAATCTTTATTAGATTAAATTGGGCGCCACATCGATTTTTCTTGAAGTGTCTAGAGACTGTCTGTATGAGCATCACTTTTCCTGCGGGTTTGAAGGAACTAATCATTCATTAAATAATTTACAACAGGCAGAAAAAAATGGTTGCGATCGACAAGTTGCTATTCAGATATCTATTTATGAACTTAAACAGATTATAAAAGAGCTAGAGGAGATGAACTGATTCATTTTAAAGTCCTGGTTACATAACAATAATCTACTCTTTAAACTTGAACTAAGTCTAAAAGAAACCAGTCTTAGTTCAATTGAATAGAAATTTCGTTCATCTAAATGCGGAGCAATGTGGAAATAAATGCTTCAACTTGAATAGGGATCCCTTTATCGTTCACTGATTTTTTAAAAAAAGATCGAGCAACTGATTCATCTCTGCTTTCTAAGGCTACAAAATCAATAATTTTATTATCTCGGTCAATCAATGTATACAAATAAACACGTTGGCCACGAGATTTTACTGGGTATCGTTTAATTATCCAGTTACCTGGTGTTGGGCCTGCAAGCCATTTCTTCTGTTGTTGAATTAAAAAAGGTGTGTGCCATCTTTCAAGGTAGTCTATTAATACGTTCGAAAATCTTACACGTACTCCTCTTTCAGCAGCTAATTCTTCTAAGTTATTTATAGTTAAGGGGTAAGCAGAATACCATCTCATTAAAGGTACTAATATTTGTTTAATATAGAAGTGATTTTTCAAAAGAAAAATAGGGAAACAAATAGTGAATATTAGGGAGCTAGACCATGTGTATAGTGATATAAGCGGAGTCAATTTTTTATTCCATGAAATATATTTATAATTTTAGCTGTAAATATTTAGAAGTCTAAATATTTTAAGCGTCACCACGAGTTATGGAAAAATACGGGAAGAATTATGCCTCCTTAGGTTCTTAAGTAAAAAAACTCCCGCTCTAGGCTACGGGAGTTCGAATTGTGTCGTTTATCAAAGATTTTGCGGAGAAGATGGAGGTTGCGTGGGTTGCACATCAACATCCATAGCCGAGCTTTCGTTCCCTTGGTTAGCATGAGTCATAAAAAATCGATTAGGGTTCAGAGCTAGTAACTCTGCACGCTGCTCTTGATGATATTGATTTAGATCTGCCACGACCAAGGGATGGTATGCTGATGGACGCTCCATGGAAAAGAGAAGTTCAATTTCCTTGGCGGTAATATGTCCCATTCTAGACTCATATTCTTTAAGAAATCTAGAGGCAAGGAAGGAAAAAGCATGTTCTGGTAGATAATCGATGTCTCCTGGTGCTTCTTTGTCTTCAATCTTAGCGTGAATCTCGCTCAATAAGCTGTTTTTTTCTTCTTCGGAAACCGGAAATATTGCTGGGGTATTTAGAATATTATGTACACGAAAAGAACCTAATGAAAATGTTAGAAGAACCGTGTTTTTTAATTGCTTTAGAGGAACTATTAACAAAACCTCTTGTTAATCAAGAAATTAGCATTTCTAGAATTTAAATGTCTACTATCTAATAAATAAGCTACTGCTTGGTGATGACCTTCTAATTAATGCGCAAATTGACTGGACTTAAATCGGATTGCGCACTAATAATTAAAAACTATCGTGGATAATTGGTCCCGCTCGCTCCTATGTCCATGTCGGAAATAGGATTTGTGTTTTTTTGTTCTTTAATATGAGGGGAAAAGAACAGATGTGACCTTATGAGGGGCACGCGGAGCTGTAGGCTCAGAAGCGTTACGGAAAAACCCTGCTTCGGTATTTATTGAGGTTAGATTTAAAGCGGGGGGCCTTCTATCGCGGTGTCGCAAGGAGATTGCTGGTCCAGCAAAATATACAGAAGTCGTCGCCATTCCAGTATCTTCAGGCTCAAAGGTGTCATCGAAAGAAGTTGTTTCAGTATTTATTGAGGCTGGACTTAGAGCTGGAGGCCTTCTATTGTGTTGCCGCAAGGAGATCGCTGGTCCAGAAAAATGTCCAGAAGTCATCGTCACTCCAGCATCTTCAGGCTCAAAGGTGTCATCGAAAGATGTTGTTTCAGTATTTATTGAGGTCAGATCTAGAGTTGGAGGCCTTCTATCGCGTCGTCGCAAGGAGATTGCTGGTCCAGAAAAATGTCCAGTAATAGCTGCTATTTCAGCATCCTCTTTTGAAAACGGTGAATCATGTTTCATTGTTACTGGTTTTAAGATATTTGCCTTAGAACCCTGTGCCAGAGGTTGTTGTTGCGAGGGAAAAAAAACAGATGTTCCCTTGTGCGGAGCTTCAGGCGAAGGAGCGTTACGGAAAGGCGCTATTTTAGTATTTTCTTTTGACCCCAGTGAATTACCCATCATTCTTAATGGTTTTAAGACATTCGCTTTAGAGCCCTGGGCCAAAGGTCGTTGCTGCAAAGGGGAAAAAACAGATGATCCCATGCGCGGAGCTTTAGCATCTTCTTGTGACGCTAGTGAATTACGCATCATTCTTAATAGTTTTAAGGTATTCGTTGTAGCGCCTTGGGCCAAAGGTTGTTGCTGCGTATCTCTTGTCGATGTAAGTGTCTTTTTTCGAGTTGCGTCAATTTCTTGTATAGGATGCGCTGGGTGAGGGAGGTTAACCTCTGGCATTGCTTGAGCCGCTGAGGAAGTAAAAAATAAGGGTGAGCTTGTGGAGGATCTATCCTCAGTACTGGCATAAAATGAATTTGATAGATTAATATCAGCTGAACCTTCATCCAAAACCAAACTAGGTATGGGAGTAGGGGGAGGCGTTGAAGGCCGTAACCTAGTACGGTTTGCTGCGCTTATTATAGCCTCAGAATTTATTGGATCAATATATCTTTGAACAACTGGCTTTGGCGCTTCTTCCTCAGGCAGAACAGCCATTCGCTGAGTAACTATTTTTTTAATTGCATTTCCACGTTCATCATCTCTATTTTTTATAGGCATTATTTATCGCTGATCTCAAAAAAAAGAACAATTGTATCATTTATTGATCGGCTGCGTAAATCCATACCTGATTCAAAACACGGACCCTTTAGATGTACGATTGAACTTCATTGCAACCCTCTTGGGCCGTACCAGATAGAAGTGCTTAGCGTTCGAATGTGAAGACCATATCCTCTTTGAGCCAAGAACGCCTCTTTACGAATTCTGCACGCTTATCAAAGCCCTTTCTGCTCTAATAGAATGCCCTGACAAAGGAACAAGCCCCTTTGGGATCCACGTGCCATCTTGAAGGAATAGTGTTATTACAGAACCGTTTCCGGCAAGGATTTCAAATCTCTTAATGGCGGCAGCCAGCTAAGAATTATTACCCACGGATATTTAAAGTTAAGTCAACCACATAATAGTCTACTATTAGACAAATAGGATGTTGTTTAGATAGTTATTTTGTGAGGTTTAAATATGCCCATTAAGTACATACCATTAGCAGAAAACGATATTAAACTATTATCTACAGTGGCATTAAGTCCAGAGGAACAAAAACTGCTTGAACTTGCGATTGTCATCGATTTTTTCAACAATAATCCAGAAAATGTAAAATGCAGCCGAGGACAAAAAATCCATGATATCAAGTTGACGCAATCATATATAAAGGACAGTGAGGGAGCTATCGCTATTTTAGGATCTAGTTTCTTAGGGAGAGGGGCTTTTGGTAAGGTAAAAGAGGCGCGTTCGCTAGGGCCTCGTAGCGAAGCATTGGCAATCAAAATTGTAGAGATTGATGATGAGGAAGGGCTGGAAGATCTCAAAGTAGAGGCGCTTTTTAACAAAGATTTAGGTATTTCGCGTGGTTCGATGCTCGTGAGAACAAACTCGGAGAGACAAAAACAAGACGTGCGAAAAGGGGGGGAAGATTTTATTGATATCGGAACAGTGGTTTCAGCCCCACTTCCCGATGATGATGTTCCTTCTTTTGGTTTTGAGTTTGTTACAGATTCTATTTATCCATGTAAAGTGTATCAAATCATGGAAAATAAAGGAGACTCCTTACAAAAGAAAATAATAGAGGCTAGAAAACAATTTGATCAAGTTGAAAAAAGCGGGAATGTGGATGAGAAAATAGTCGCATCGGCTAAGCTCAAAGCATTAGAAATGGATTTTGCAATCAAAATAAGTATTTTAATTAGCAAATTGGGTGCTGGATTATTGTCTTCTACAGGGACGCCCTATGCTCATAGAGATCTAAAACCCGAAAATTTCGTAGTGGATAGAAATGGCAAAATTATGGTTATTGATTGTGGTTCCATGACCTCAAAAGTAGATGTTGATGAATTTGTGAACTATACGTTTAAAGGCACACTACAGTATGCTGCAATTGATGTTGCAGAATTAGTCAAAGAGGGACCAAAAGCATTAAAGGTTAAAAACGGGATCTCCAGTTTGTATGCTCAACGTGAAACTGGGATTTCTCCAGTGGCTCCTGTGCTCACAAATGCCACGTTGGATAGAATCGCACTGTTAAGAACTTTGTGGAATCCCTTCGATCTCTGTAGCGAACATGCAATGGCTATTTTTCATCGTCGCAATTTTGATGAAATGCCGGAAGAGCTGCGCAATGTATTGGATACAACATGTATTATGCCTCATGTTGATGTTGATAGACGAATGGAAACCCCTCAATTTTTCGCTGCTCTTTTAATTGAATATAAAGAAAAAAAAACTATAACCGCGGGTCGTATCACTGAAATTCGCAAATCTCCCGAGTTACAACAACAGTTAATCTTCAGTTTCGAGAGAAAAGTAGATGAAGTTGTTGAGGATTTAGTTACTGTAACACCATCTGAAGAAATCACCGATGAAAAAACAATGGGCATCGATCTATTTCAAGCACTTAAAGAAAGAGTTCATCAAGCAAGAATGGAGCTAGCTGAAAAAACAAGTAACGAAACAAGTCAGAGTGATGAAATGGGGTTAACAAATTCCTTTCGCTTCTTGCGTTGAAGATTGGTAGGTAGGTGGTCTTACCTAGAGCTTCACTTTATCGGACGCGCGTTCCCTTATTCAGCCAGGCTCCGAACAAAATTGGCGGTACCAATTCTCTTTTTTTAGCAGAAGTTTTTTCAGTACGAATAATGTCTTATAATAAGACTATTAGTTTAGTATGGGACCTGACAGAGTGCCGACTTCGTTGGCGTGAGTGCTATTGACGCCTTGATGATGGCTTGGATTTTGTGATTCCTGATGGTTAAAAAATCTATGAGCAGAGGGGACAATATTTCTAGGAAGGGAGTTAATTGATGTATCTTTTAGAAGTTGTAATAGTTCTAATTTTGGCTGCAGCTTCTTTTTCTGTCCTAAAAGTAGTTCTTCGGCGGCTGGGTCATAGGGTTCATCAAGAAAGATGGACGTTATCATATATGACAATCCGAAAGGAAGTGCTACACAGAAAAATGGAATAGCCAAAGGTATGGGGGCAGGGGCTAACAAGGCTATAATCATTGTCAGTGGCAGAGAGGCTACAGGCCCCAGAAGAAGAGCCGCCGAAATAAAGAGTATGGGTGCCACAATAACGGTAGTTATTCCTGTTATCATTGAGAACAGAAATTCATTTTCCTTCCTTAAGGCTAATTTTTTTTGTATCTCAGTAATTGATTCCTTTAATTTTAGTGCCTCTTGAGTCAGTTCCATTATTATTGATTCAGCCCGCTCCTTTGTGTCTTTATCGTCTTGTTCATGGAGTAAAGATAACGCTACAATCGCTTGATTCGCGTGTATTGCTGCAATAGAGCGGAAACGTTCCAGTTTATTAATAAGGCGACTTATTTCATTCAACTCTTCGTTGGTGTATTTATTCTGATGATTGATTTTTTCAATACGTAACTCACTGATGAGTTTATCCAATTTGAGTGTATAGAGATTCAGCGTTTTTTGGTTTATGACTATCATCATCGGCCTTGTGATTTTTTACATCCAATTGTACAACAATTATCCATTTATTGGAAGGGGACTTTAAAAAAGCGTTCAAATCGTCAATGATGATAGCATTAACTTAACTTTTCTCCAGGCTGGATAAAGCGCAACAGCAAAAAGCGACCTGGAATTATTTATTCCTGTCATAGGTATTAAAGCCACCTCAAGTTAGTGATGGATAAATTTCATGAGTTTTTCACTGGAGAACTTTATAACTTTTTAAAAAACTCATGATTGATTAAGAAAATAATAAAATTAACCGAGTAGCAAAGATGCCAATAGTAGTGTCGCCATTGTTTGGGGTTATCAACCATTTTTTTGCTACAAAAGGCGAGCCAAAAATACCATTTTATAAAAATGACAGGTAGATTCCTTTGTAGTTCCGCATGAGATACAAGCGGATATGTACTGACAAAAGTCTGTAGTTTTTCTTGGTGTAAGGTAATTTCTTTTCCATTATAGTGAGTGCACCACGCTAGAAGCGTGTCTAAGTAATCAGCATATGGATCAAAAAGCCCGGTCGTTTCCCAGTCAATAATCTTAAAACGCCGTTCATCCTCCCATAAAACATTTTTTGGCTTTAAATCATTGTGGCAAATGATCGTTCCCTCTAATTGGTTTATTGCATTAAGGAATGTTGCTCTATTAGTTAATAAATAGGTGGCGATTTGATTGAGCTTGGGAAATAGAAAGGCCTCGTGAGAGCATTTTTTTATTTTAGCCCAAAGAGAGAGGTTGATTATTTCTTGACCTATGTTTTTAAATATTTTTATTTTTTCTTTGGCGAATGAATAATTAAAAGCGGGCTCAGTCTGATGCAGCAAAGAAAGAAATTGGGCAATTTTTTTTGTCATCACTAAGGAAATAGCTTCATTTTCTTTAATCGATCCAGGCGAAAATGGATACACCGTAAATAATCCCGATGGCGTTTTGAGCACACAATCTTGTTTGACGAATAATGCGGATGATGCGTTCTCAGTCTCAAGAAATTGTTGGGCGATATGTTCACTGAAGGTAATCGAACTGATGAGTTCATTAAGTGTAACGTTATAATCTTTTGTATATGCATCGTCATGAATGGTTTTTACAATAAATTTTTTATCTGCGCTTTCAATAAGATAAGTCTCGTTGACATCTCCTCCGCTAATTTTTTGCACTGTATCTGCGGCAATAGTTAAGTTGAAAAAATCGTTGAGTTGTTTAATATCTTCGGATGTAAGCATGTATATATCCTTTTCCGATGAGCAATATGTGCTCGAACATTTATTAATTAGTGCAATACAGCATTCTGCACCTTTACGGAAATTTCAATGATGTGCTCTGTACGGATTTTTTTGCGGTTACTTACTGCGCGCTGCGAAACTTATTAGGAAGAGCGCTGTGCATACACTAGACATCAATCGGTATTTTTAATGATAGACCTTTTATGAGGGGTTGTTTATAAATTGACCTAATATATTTGCAAATACGAAGAGGCTTTTACTCGTTAACGCAGTTTTTATAATCAATCAGTAAGAAAATGAAGAAGTACATCCTCAAAAAAATGCACCATCATTTGTAATTGGAATGTCTCTTTTTAAACAGGATTGCTTCCCTGAAGCAAGAAAGTACTTTATTTGGCAGCTTAAATCCTGATTCTCAAGCTGCTGAAAGCAAAACAGTTCAAGAATCAAGTTTCCAATTTGAGTTTAACTAAGATTTTGAAGCCTATTTAGTTCATTGCCAGTTTGGGCTAAATATTCGAAATTTCATATTTTACGTCGAGGAGCCAGCAATCAGCCCCCGGTTACACCCTTACCTTGCTTTAACACATAGAACAGCGCCTTTAACTTTTGTCGTCAGCTTACATTCAGAAATTCACTTACAAACAAATAAAAATAATCCGAGTCAAAGTGAAACAGACATAGCCATCTTCAATCTTAATAAGTTAAACTCCGAACACACCTTAATAGGAAATAATTAGGTTTATTATTGTAATTGCTCTGATAGCCTCCACCATTGTAGAAATATTCAAACCACGCATAATCTTGTGTATTACTTGAAAGTTGAGTAGAGCTCCAATGAAAATCAGCAATACAATTATTTGTTGTATTAAACGAACAACTATTAGAATAATTGCCAATTAAGCCCAAAAGATTCTTTGTCATACTTTGTGCATCTGAGGGACAATTAGAGTATCCGAAACCCACGGAATCCATTTCACAAATCGAAGGTAAATACCAATCTGTATAACATGTGCCCGTAATGCATGGATAATTACCTAATGAATCGATGGGTTGATTGCAAATGGCTGCCGCATATTCTTGTTCTGGATAATAAACAGTAATAATATTATTACTGTTG
Source organism: Legionella lytica (assembly GCF_023921225.1). Taxonomy (NCBI): domain Bacteria; kingdom Pseudomonadati; phylum Pseudomonadota; class Gammaproteobacteria; order Legionellales; family Legionellaceae; genus Legionella; species Legionella lytica. The sequence goes on along the minus strand of NZ_CP071527.1, from coordinate 1,884,711 downwards.
CAAGCGCCATCATAATTCCCATTGCAATTAAGTTGACCTGCCTTCAATTCGGCAGGCATGCTAGAAGATGCATTAGGACTTGGATTTAAATACGAAGACCCCTCATCGATTCCCCAGATACTCACCAAATAAGGATACCCACCATTAATAATAGGCATCCACCACCTAGAGGTTTGATCTTTATAGGCAACAACTTTACCCCCAATACTTCGTGTAACTACAGTTGTATCATCGATTGAAAAAATATAACCTCCTTGATACTGACAGCCATATCCCAATACTACAACATTAACTTCTGCATGGACTGTGCCTGAATTAGCTGTAACAGTAAGTACACTCGGCTTGGGAGCCACGCCTAAAGTACAAAGTGTGCCAGAATCATTAGTTGATACAGTAGAATCCGGCGTTATTGTGATCTCACATGAACCTCCCTTAGCAATCAATGGCGTTACAGTATTACACGTAGTATTAGACAAAGTAGTACCTGTGGGGAGGGCGGGGGAAAAAGCTGTATCTACAGGTATAGCATCTAAAGTAATATCATAATTTAAATTATTGATGAGTTTAATTTTTCTAGCATGAGCACTACCAAGACCTGAAAGGGCTAACGTGGAGGGGCTTATTGCAAGGCCTGATAACGGTATAACCGGGCTGGAATACCCAAACCAATAACGAGCATAGCCACTGCTATTACTCGCACTGACCCTAAAAGTGTATGAAGTGCCATTGGTTAATCCAGTCACAACACAAGATTGAGCTGTAGTTGGATTACAATCAGCAACAATAGTATTGTATGAAGAAGTACTAGTGTCCCCATAAGTTACGATATAACCTGTAATCGGAGCACTACCTGGGTAGAGGGGAGCCGACCAATTTAACGTTACTTGACCGTCTCCAGGAATAGCAATTACTGAGGTTGGGGGGGATGGAACTGCAATTGCGGCCCCCACACTAATATTTTGCTGCACTTGAGAGGCGGGATAATATTGATTATCGCCGGCTTGATCCGCATTGACAATACACGTTCCCTCTGCAGTAAAGAAAACAGTATTACCGCTTATAGTACAAGCTCCTGAAGTACTGCCCGCATCTATACTAAAAACCACAGGATTACCCGAAGCACCACCTGTGGCAGCCACTGAATAGGTTCCACCTGCAGTAATGGATGAAGGTGGGGAGCTACTAAAAACAATCGTTTGAGTCAATTTTACGGAGATATTTTGCTGCATTTGTGCTGCAGCATTGTATTGAGCATCTCCAGCCTGATCCGCATTCACAATGCAGGTTCCTACTGCAGTAAAAGAAACAGTATCGTCGGTGAGGGTGCAAGCTCCTGAAGTACTGCTTGCATCAATGCTAAACACTAGCGGATTACCTGAGCCACCACCAGTAGCTGTGAGCGTATAGGTATCGCCTATCGTAGGCATGGTTGGGGGAGTACTGGTCCAGGTGATGCTTTGCTCTAGTTTGTTTACCGTCATATTTTGCTGCACTTGTGGCGCAGCGTTGTATTGAGCATTTCCGGCTTGATTGGCATTCACAATACAGGTTCCCCCTGCGGTAAAAGAAACAGTATCGTCGGTGAGGGTGCAAGCTCCTGAAGTACTGCTTGCATCAATGCTAAACACTAGCGGATTACCTGAGCCACCACCAGTAGCTGTGAGCGTATAGGTATCGCCTACGGTAGATGTTACTGGAGGAGTACTGGTCCAGGTAATGCTTTGCTCTTGTTTGTTTATTGTCACATTTTGCTGCATTTGTGGCGCAGCGTTGTATTGAGCATTTCCGGCTTGATTGGCATTCACAATACAGGTTCCCCCTGCGGTGAAAGAAACGGTACTGTCGCTGAGAGTACAAGCTCCTGAAGTACTGCTTGCATCAATGCTAAACACCACCGGATTACCTGAGCCACCACCCGTAGCTGTGAGCGTATAGGTATCGCCTACCGTAGGTGTTACTGGAGGAGTACTGGTCCAGGTAATGCTTTGCTCTTGTTTGTTTATTGTCACATTTTGCTGCACTTGTGGCGCAGCGTTGTATTGAGCATTTCCGGCTTGATTGGCATTCACAATACAGGTTCCCCCTGCGGTAAAAGAAACAGTATCGTCGGTGAGGGTGCAAGCTCCTGAAGTACTGCTTGCATCAATGCTAAACACCACCGGATTACCTGAGCCACCACCCGTAGCTGTGAGCGTATAGGTATCGCCTACTGTAGGTGTTATTGGAGGAGTACTGCTCCAGGTAATGCTTTGCTCTTGTTTGTTTATTGTCATATTTTGCTGCACTTGTGGCGCAGCGTTGTATTGAGCGTCTCCAGCCAGATCCGCATTCACAATGCAAGTTCCTACTGCATTAAAAGAAACTTCATTGCCGCTGAGGGTGCAAGCTCCTGAAGTACTGCCCGCATCAATGCTAAACACCACCGGATTACCTGAGCCACCACCAGTAGCTGTGAGCGTATAGGTATCGCCTATCGTAGGCATGGTTGGGGGAGTACTGGTCCAGGTGATGCTTTGCTCTAGTTTGTTTACCGTCATATTTTGCTGCACTTGTGGCGCAGCGTTGTATTGAGCATTTCCGGCTTGATTGGCATTCACAATACAGGTTCCCCCTGCGGTAAAAGAAACAGTATCGTCGGTGAGGGTGCAAGCTCCTGAAGTACTGCTTGCATCAATGCTAAACACTAGCGGATTACCTGAGCCACCACCAGTAGCTGTGAGCGTATAGGTATCGCCTACGGTAGATGTTACTGGAGGAGTACTGGTCCAGGTAATGCTTTGCTCTTGTTTGTTTATTGTCACATTTTGCTGCATTTGTGGCGCAGCGTTGTATTGAGCATTTCCGGCTTGATTGGCATTCACAATACAGGTTCCCCCTGCGGTGAAAGAAACGGTACTGTCGCTGAGAGTACAAGCTCCTGAAGTACTGCTTGCATCAATGCTAAACACCACCGGATTACCTGAGCCACCACCCGTAGCTGTGAGCGTATAGGTATCGCCTACCGTAGGTGTTACTGGAGGAGTACTGGTCCAGGTAATGCTTTGCTCTTGTTTGTTTATTGTCACATTTTGCTGCACTTGTGGCGCAGCGTTGTATTGAGCGTTCCCGGCTTGATTGGCATTCACAATACAGGTTCCCCCTGCGGTAAAAGAAACAGTATCGTCGGTGAGGGTGCAAGTTCCTGAAGTACTGCCCGCATCAATGCTAAACACCACCGGATTACCTGAGCCACCACCAGTAGCTGTGAGCGTATAGGTATCGCCTACGGTAGGTGTTACTGGAGGAGTACTGGTCCAGGTAATGCTTTGTTCTTGTTTGTTTATTGCCACATTTTGCTGCACTTGTGGCGCAGTGTTGTATTGAGCATTTCCAGCTTGATTGGCATTCACAATGCAAGTTCCTACTGCATTAAAAGAAACTTCATTGCCGCTGAGGGTGCAAGCTCCTGAAGTACTGCCCGCATCAATGCTAAACACCACCGGATTACCTGAGCCACCACCAGTAGCTGTGAGCGTATAGGCATCGCCTACTGTAGGTGTAACTGGGGGAATACTGATCCACGCGATGTTTTGTTCTTTTTTGTTTACGGTGATTTTTTGCTGTACTTGTGGTGCAGAGTTGTATTGAGCATTTCCAGCTTGATTGGCATTCACAATGCAAGTTCCTACTGCAGTAAAAGAAACCTCATTGCCGCTGATAGTACAAGCTCCTGAACTACTGCCCGCATCAATGCTAAACACCACCGGATTACCTGAGCCACCACCAGTAGCTGTGAGCGTATAGGTATCTCCAACTGTAGGCATTGCTGGAGGAACACTATTTAGTAAAATTTTTTGCTCTTTTATTTGTAAATTATTTAATTTGATTAGGGTCGCTTGGGAATGATTTGCTGAAAATAAACAATATCCATTAAGTATTGGCCTACAGTTGCTTGGCTTATAATTGGTAGATAAGACTTTAATGCCTGCAGCTGGATAATCATGTTTGGGAGTAGTCGTAAGGCTTAAATTCGTAGCAGAAACTCTATATTTCTGACACGAATGCGGGGCTTTTCCATTTAAACATAAATTAATATCCAATAAAACAGGATCTCCTGATTCAACAATATTGAATAAATGCCCATTTTTTGCATAAGCTAATGATCCCAGCCATAATAGTGCCAAGATGAAAACATGTATAATAAATTTCATTATTAATTCTATCCCTAGTACCTAATCCAATAGGCAATTTATTTTTTTGCCTTTAACAAACTTTTAACTTCTGATATCCCAAAAACAATCATTCTTTAGAACATAATTCGCATTAAAAAATTATTCCATAAAAACAAAGTGTTATCTATCCTGAGAGGTAAGCTATCATAAATAAATATTGATTTAATGCAAATTAATTATTACACCCACGACCATAAATCGAGATACATGTTAGAACAGGGCGATTTAATTTTTTATTGGGTACTCTTATGCGTAGGTATCGGTTCATTACTGAGTAACATTACCGCAGGATTCATAACAGAAATTTACGGATTTCATGTGGGATTTATTTCACTATCTTTTATTGCCGCAATTGGATTGGTTACTTATACATTTACATTACAAGAAACTAGATTATTGAGTGGCAAATTATTGGTCATTCTGTTGATGTTCGAGTTTAATTATATCTCATTGCCAGTTTGGGTTGATATGCGGTATAACCCAATGATACGAATTTAAGTAACGAATAAACTCGGTGATTGGTTTGCTTGGCAAATGATTATTATCAAGAACGATCCAGCTATAGTCATAAGGACTTAGCTTTTTTTTTTGTACTTTCATAAATACCTCAATGAAGAATGCGGATATACGCTTAATTTCTATCATTGAATACTATGAATACTATAGTGCCACTAAGTCTGATTATCAAAATAATCAGACTTAGTGTATGAGTATTGGCTGCCTACTCTCAATCTTATTCATTTCCTGTGTTGTATTTACTTCACTCTAATAACGCTCTGATGACTCAATAGCTCGTCTCTTTCCAACGTTTTGGATTCTTGGAGTTGTTGTTTAATCGACATAGAGCGTTCAATATGAGTGTGGTGATTGTCTTTGCTGGTGTGAACTTGTGTTTGCTTCTCTTCTTGCTGGATTTTCTTTTCTTGTTTTATGATTTTAGTCTGTAGAAATAAATTGACATAAGAGCTAAGAAAATGACTGGTCATGGTCACTTGTTGTCTGTCAGGTAATAAAAACTCTTTATGATTACGGAATTTTTTAATATAAGAAAATATATAATCCCAACGACCGCAATTTAAACCGACGATATGATCACGTAACTCATAAATGATTTCATCCATTTCAAAACCAGCAGTAATGGTTTCAATCAATACGGTTACCTTCACACAACCACGAGGTAAACCTAATAGTTCTTGAGCTTTAAGGAGCACATCATTCCACAACCTAGCCTCCAAATGAGACTCCATTTTGGGTAAATAGAAATAAGGTCCGGTGCCCTGCTCTAATAAAGTCTTTGCATTATGAAAGAGATAGGTGAGCGCATCAAATAATGATGCAGACATAGGTTTTTCATCAATTAGTACATGTGGCTCGTCTAAATGCCAGCCTCTTGGGCGTACCACAAGAACAGCTGTTTTTTCATTAAGCTTGTAATGCTTGCTGGATTGCGGATCCGTGTAGGTTATTTCTTTGCGAACTGCATCGTATAAATTAACTTGCCCATCAATACAATTATTCCATGTTGGTGAGTTTGAGTCTTCAAAATCCGCCATAAATACTTTTGCACCACTATTTAAGGCATTAATAATCATTTTGCGATCTACTGGGCCTGTAATTTCAACTCTTCTGTCTTGCAGATCGGCTGGTGTATTATGGACTCTCCAGTTGTCTTGGCGAATAGAGGCAGTTTCTTCTAAAAAATTAGGATACACGCCTTTATCAAACTCGTGTTGCCTTTTTTGTCTGGCTAATAAAAGTTCTTGTCGGCGGTCACGTGCAAAACGTTCCATAGTAACCAAAAAATTCATTAACTCTGGGGGTAAAACAAAGTTATTTGTGTGAGATAATCTACCACTGATCTTATAGTAGTTATTATTCATTGGATGCATCTCCACATGTTTTTTATCCAATTTTTTCAAACTGGTCCTTGTTATAACATAGTTGAGAATACTGGAATTGCAAATGATTTAGCGAAAAATTAGCACATTTTTTGTGCAGCGCACTATTTATTACATTTATTACCTTCTTGCTTTTTCAAATCTCCCATTCGCCAGAAACTGAAGAATAAGCTCACGTACTTTTGAGTTATTCATGATAACCATATGATTTGTACTAATAACCATAGGTTCCATTTGCCCATCCAAGCGTGCGTATTCAGGAGGAACTTTAGCATCGTATTTTCCAGCAATGATGGCCATTTTAATTTTTGGAACAGGTACACGATGAACATAAGATGATTCTTCTGAACTGAGTTCGGCTAAGGGCTTTATCGGTAACGTAAATAGTGGGAATATTTTGGTAGATATTTTAGCTAAGGTAGAACCTTGATTCGGTGGTGCTAACATAATTAAGCAACCAATTTGTTTCACTTGTCTGGGCTTTAATTTAGATACTGCCTCGCGAGTGATAATGCCCCCAAGACTATGGGTAATAAAATTAATTTTTTTCCCCGGATTTTTGGCAATTAAATCATCAACAAAGTGCTGCAAACGAACCCCGTGCTGCTGAATCGAATAGCGTGCTGATGGATAACTATACAAGTAAACTTGATATCCATAACCTTCTAAAAAGGATTTTAACGGGCGCATGCTCATTGATGTGCGCATTAACCCATGAATTAATATAACAATTTCTTTTTGATGTTTGGTTTTTAAATTAGTACTGGACGGATGTACTTGGGCTGTTGCTGCATTGATGATTGAAAAAACCAAGATAAACACAACAAGCAAATAGCGACTGAAAATAGCTTTAGCCATTATAATCCTTTTTTTATCGAATATATTGCAAAAATTGGTATTCTCGCAAAAAATACAGCAAAAAATTAACCCATGAAAAAGTCGATGAACTATACCACAATAACTCGTTTTTGTTTCCTTATCTTATTGATCCCTGCTGTTATTTATTTACTACTTGCTTTCTACATTGCCAAAAATTCGGAGCAAGATAATAAAAAACCAGCGGATGCAATTTTAGTCCTTGGCGCCAAAATCAATCGTGATAAGGCACTCAACCCTTGCCTTGTCGCACGAGTTGAACATGCTGTTGAATTATATAAAGCACATTATGCTCCTAAACTAGTGGTTTCAGGTGGTGTTGATAAAGAAGATAACGTTAATGAAGCCCAAGAAATGAAAAGAATCGCCATGTCGCTAGGCGTTCCGGAACACGATATTTTGCTTGAGTCCGACTCAACATCAACCTATGAAAATATGCTGCTTTCTAAAAAAATATTGGATGAAGAGCATATGAATTCAATTATCGTCGTCACAGAGCCATTCCATCTGCCTCGAGCTCTGCTCGCTGCAAAAAAAGTTGGGCTTAAAGCAGTGGGTTCACCCGCAGTAAAAAGTGCATGTTGGGCGAACAATAAATATCTAAGCCTTTATTTTGCCAAAGAGCCTCTAGCAATTATGTATTATAAGTTAAAAAATAGAGTGTAATAACGGAAGCTGGGCTGTTAAAGCCCAGAAAACACAAGCTTACAGCAAGGAATCATGTTCAAATGCTAAAAAAAAAGTTGCTATCATGGTTATTATTAATCTTAACAACATCCACTACATCAGCCTTTTCCATCACCAACATAGAGCAAGCCAAACTTCCTTATCCTTATAATTTTTTATTAACTCAACCCTTGATGACTCAAACGCTTGAAAAATATTATAAGCGAACACCGATTATTCAAACCCAAGCAACTGATTTTGATCCAATCCAAAATAGCTACGCCCGAACCATTACAATGCTCATTGATCGCGATAAACAGAGGAATAATGCTGACGAGGCACAAAAAACAGGTGAGACACAGGTAATCGAATTAGCATTTATTAAAATGAACTTTAGTGAATTACCTAAAGAAATTATTGAAGAGATTCGTCATACAAACATTCCTTTTGGCAAGCTCTTAGAAAAGCATCAAATAAAAGTACTGACTCAAAATCGGGTATATTTTACAACGACCTGTACCAAAGAATTTGCCTTATTCATGCAATGTAATTTGAATAAAGTACTTTATGGACGTAAAAATACGATTGTCCGGGGGGACAACCACCAATGGTTAGCGCAGGTTATAGAGATACTGCCGTAATTAAAACACAAGCCATAATCTAAATGTCATGGCTTGATTTGCAGAGACTATCCTAAGAAAATATTAACATCTACTTTTGTATTATCTTCTGAGGATTTATTTGCTACTTCTGATAATGGAGGAGCAAAAATTGACAAAAGAGAAAGATTGCTCAAATCTTCTTGTTTCTCTTTAAGCAAGCTCGTTTTCTCTTGATATAGTTCAACTAAATCAAAAAACAACTCTAGTGTTTCATATAATGCTCTTCGATAACCATCCAAATGAACCGGGTTATACTGGATTTTGACTTGCGTTAAAGGGCAGTTATCTAAGCATGTTCCATTATAAAATAATGCTGCGGCATCGTAAACCATGCCTGTTTCAACAACATAATAAGGTTCTTCAAATAGTGCATGTAACACCGGGCACATTAGATCAAATGTTAATGCGTTGGCCTCTAACCAAGTATCCAATAATTCTTTAAACGCTTGCGCATCACTGCTTGATTGAAATGGCTTACTTATATTTCGTAGCATGTGCGATAAATCCGATTTTTTGTAGGATAGTTGGATCTTATCAAGACAATCCATCGCTCTCTCCTTGAGCTCCGCGTCTGCATTTAAAGTATCTATGCAGCCTCTTATAACCTCTTTGACTTTGTCCAAAGATTGCAAAAGGTTAGCATAAATCACTTCATCTTTTGTCCTTTGTTTGGTTAACACATAACTAACACAATCAACGTAATAAGCTTGCATTGGGGTGGCTTGCTCTGGAATTGGTATAATCATACGGTCATCTTTGAACACCAATTTGCTTTTGGAGGTTTCAGAGAACTTATGGATTGCCTCTAATAACAACTCAAATTTTGATTTTGCACTCTCTTTATCTACATGCTCATAATTGATTGTAGAAGAGCCGTCCAGATGTTTATCCCGCATCTTATTATCTACAATCCCCCATTTATCACCAAGAAAAGCAAAACGAGTATGAGCGATTTCACTATTTTCTCGTTTAAACGTTAGCGATATCATTCCTTGGACTCGGCTTTCACGAATCAACCAAGAACCTGCTACCTTTGTGCTAAAAAATTGGTGGTATCCGTCAATAGCATCTAAATGAGAATAGTTCGGTAGCTTCATCTTGAAAATTGGAACCAAATCACTTTGCTCCTGATTTACATTAGATGTTGCTTCTTGCTTTGCTTGCATGAAAACTCCGCTTTTAAGACATAATATAGAATACGCACATAGTAACAAAATTAATCATTTAGTCAATGTTAAAAACAAAATGGCATTGAAAACCTTTTTTTTACCTCTACAGCGACAACAAATAAGCTTCATCTACAACAAAAGCATGTAAGCAGTATATACTTGTTTTATATATAATTTTTGAGGGACCAATAAATATGGCTAAAAAAAGTAAAGGACAGGTACAAAAACAAGCTCTTGGCATAATTAATATGCCTTACAAACCTATCCACGAAAAACAAACATACAAACGCATTGCCTGTGTATTTCAAGGTGGTGGGGCCTTAGGTGCATATCAAGTTGGGGCTTATCGTGCAATTCATGAACGTGGATATATCCCTAATTATCTTTCTGGGGTATCCATTGGTGCAATTAATAGTTCCATTGTTGCTGGAAATCCGCCTGAAAAACAGATCGAAAAACTAATGGAATTTTGGAACACTATTGTTCCTAAGTTATGGAGCGATCAGTTTTCCCCGTGGAGCTCTTTTGATTATTTTCGACATGTAAACAACAGCATCACTGCACTCCATGTCATTATGTTTGGTTTAGATGGCTTTTTTAAACCCCGTTATATAGCTCCAAATGAGTTAACAACAGGCACTCCTGATAAATTAAGTTATTATGACACCTCGGAGTTACGAAATACCCTTGAAAAAGTAATTGATTTTGACCGAATTAATTCGAAAGAAGTGACTTTATGTCTTGGTGCGGTGAACGTTGAATCAGGAGAAATGTCATTTTTTAATAATCAATTAATGACGATTACTCCGGAGCATATTATGGCGAGTTGCTCCCTGCCCCCAGGATTCCCTGCAATGAAAATCGGTGATAATTATTACTGGGATGGCGGAATCTATGCAAATACCCCTCTAGTTACGGTGCTTGATGCCCTACCAGAAGAAGATACTTTGTGTTTTGTCGTGGATTGCTTTAGTTTGGCAGGTCAGCTACCTGAGAACATGGATCAGGTAGATGAACGACAAAAAGACATTCGTTATGCCAGCCACTCTCGCCGTCTCACCAATGTCTACAGTAGTCGACAAAATTTACAGGCTGCAATTACCATATTAGGCCAACATTTAACGCCTGAAGCAAAAAATGATCCTCAGATACAACAAATTTTACAGTTAGGTAATCAAAAACGTTTTAGTGTAGTACATATTATTTATCGAGGCTCGCCTTTTGCTCATTCATTCAAAGATTATAATTTTGGAAAGGCGGTTATTGAGCGACGCATGAATACCGGGTATGAAAATGCTATTGAGGTATTAAACGAGCCAAAATGGGAAGACAAATCGACGAACCCATTGGCGTGCTCCATTTATGGCGTCACTCCTGATTATTTTGATCAAAGATAAATAATTTTTCCTTGGAGGGAAAATCACCCTAATTGTGCATATAATAAACATAAGGTGTGTTGCTTTATGAGAAATATATGCCTAAACCAAATGTAACAGAACACTTTGAAAACGGTAGTGTAGTCGATGTAATTGACTCGTTTAAACAACTTAACAATCAAGTGGCTCGCGACTATAATCCCGCCCTAGGCCCCCTACCCAAAACAGATTATACCTTCTACTATGAAGAATTAACTCGACGACTTATGGATGGAGAGGCCTTTACTTACGAAAAAGCCGCAGACAAGAGCCACCTCATTCGATTTAAGAACAGAGTATATAACCTTACTGAAATCTTAGCCTACTCAAATTTAGATCATTTAACGTTTAACCAAAGTGATTTAGAACAATACGTTGAATATTGTAAAGATACATCTATTGTACGGCCCGAAAATTCGGATGAAGAGTTCCCTACGGAGGAGTATTTTGAGAAACAAAATAAAAAAGCAGGGGGAGTTTTTTCTGAGATGCATTATGGAGAAAGATTAGCTCTTAATGTTTATTCTACAGAATATTATGAGGAGATGAATCCACTATTACGTGGATATTATAATTTTGCTGACAAAACACCCGCTCAAATAAGAGATGTTATCGTACATAGCGCAATGTGCGGACAAGCATTGGCTCATGCTCCTAATAAGGTAATTGATGGTACCTTCCGTTATGAAAGTGTTTTTAACCAGGACGTATTAAACAATCGCATAAAAATAGCACAAGAAGGTGGGGCTGAAATAGTAAGAGGCTTTATTAGCACAGGTGAAGAACCCGCTCTACCGTTTAAAGATAAAGTAGCAATTACCTATACTGGACTGGTTGGAAAATATCTTGGACCACTATCTCGATTTCCAACTGAAAAAGAATTTTTAATTCCCCCTACTCAAATGACTTATGAGGGATATGTTAAGGAAAATGGGGTACATTATTTTCACGCCAAACCAGTAGTTGATTTGAATTTAGTTCATGAGAATGCTCAAGAGTTTGCTCATAAAAGCCGCATCAACGGAGCCAAAGTTCATGAGTTATACCATTATCTAAAAACAATTGATAAAGCCCTAAAAGCTCATTGCTCTCCAGCAGAATATCAAATTTATAAAGCTCAAGTAGATGAAATAAAAGCATGGGCTATCGTTAAATTAGATGAATTAGCCAAAAACCCTAGTCCTGCAAATATTGCAGCTGATCTAAGTGTTATGTGGAGTAAATTGTCTGATATAAGTTTAAATGCGCTAAAGAATAATGCGAAATTTGCTGCGTATCAGGAAGAAATCGGACAAAAGCGAGATCTGGAGCAACAAATAGCCGCTCCTCTGCTTGCCAAAGAGTGTATGCAAATAATGAGCGAACTCCAAGCAGCCAATAGTTCTCAATACCCACAATTGATTACTAAATACCCCGATGGTTTTGATGGGATGAGTGTCCCTGAATTGCTAACAATCAGAGAGGAAATCGGTAAAGATTTACTCGCGACTAAAAAGTTAGACTGTTTAATTAAATTAAGTGAGATTAAAGACCAGGGAGAGCAACTGAATGATAAAAACATCAATAAATTTGTTGGGCCAGTGAATGAGGAGATTATCCGAACCAAAAGCATTGTTCGACTTGAACAAATAAAAGAGCATCTAGAATGTAAATCACTTCTACAACAAATTGAGGCAACGCGTTTCGGCCCTAATGACAAACAAATGAATATGTTTGTTCAAGAAACGATGAAGAAAATGGATAAATGCACTAATCTAGATGAACAGAAAAAGCTTAAAGAAGAGTTACAATCTACTTTAGCCACTTTAGAAAAAAATAAACCTGCAATAGATACATTAAGAACCATTATCCAAGATTTTCGAGACAGATCACACGCGTTTACTATTGGTATGAAAAGCAAAGCAAATCGAATTGAACGAGCGATTGGGGACAGTGTACCTATTTCTGAGCGAGGAAAAATTCAGGACGCAGAACCCGTATTAGAAGCCCTTGCTTCACACCGTCACAAACACGGAAAAGTTTACCACGAGGATGGGCACATTAATGAGCAAAAAGCCTCCGGAAGCTTTCATCAGTTTAAGAAGAAGATGAATGAGTTAAAAGAGGAGCAAGCGCCATCTGTAGAGGTCTCTCCTGAGTCTGCTGCGATGAAATATTAGATTTATTAAGTACTCACATTCACTTGGCGTTACGGAGCATAATAATCGTACGCCAAGGAAAATTTTCCACCAGAATCATTGATCCAAAATAAGTCACTTGGTAAAATATATCTTTTTTATGGGCTTGTATTGGACATGATTTATTTGGCAAAAAAAGAGTTAGAAGCAGCTAACGCGGCATATCAATTGGGTAACTATCAAAATGCATTAACAAATTACGAAAATGCGATAGCTAAACTTCGTGAACTTGGTGCTCAAAAAGGTTTTTCGCCAACAAAACTCTATTATGATGAGTTGGCTTATGCCCATAGTCAAATTATTAAGTGCATTACCCAAACAGTACAAGCCTTAATTGCTGACTCCCCAGATGTCCTGCCAGATTATGAGCTTATTAAATTACACATGAGAAAAGCTCGCAGTAATCGAAAGGATTTTTTAGCTCTCCATAGCATACTTGATCAATATTTTGGTGGCATTAGCCGAAATGCCACTGAACGTCCAGAAAAAGTTTTTTATTCTTTAGCCGTGACCGCTGAAAAAATTAGTGATGCCATTAGTGATTTCGCAGACAGAGAAACAGATTGGGTGGGAAGAGACAAAGCTTATATGAAAGCTGTTATGTGGTTGCAGCGCGCCCAAAAATATCTCATTAAAGCAAATAGCTCTTTAGAGATTGAAGGAAACAGAAAGAAAGCAAGTGGTGCAGTAAGAACAGAGCTGCATCTTGGATGTTTGGACCTCATGGAGCGTGCATATTACTGTAACCATGATGAGACTTATCTCCAAGAGATCAGTAAATATATTAGCGAAAACAAACTACATGGATTGTGTTTAACAAGCGAAGAACAGCTTGCGCTTTTAAGTTATGAGCTTCTCGTTGCAGTTGAAGACAACGATGAATATGCCATCTATATGCTTAGCCAATATTTTGATGAAATATTAATTAATGATCCTGATTTTGATGAAAATTGCCAGCTTATTCAACATATTAAGAATTTATTAGCTAAAGAAAATGTTATAGAAAACGCTATAGAACCTGAGCCAACCTCAGAGCCTAATCCTAAAAAACGAGACAGAGATGAAGAAGAGGAATATGGCGAAGATGAGCTCTTTTTGACGAAAAAATCAAAACTCAGTGAAGGTACGATTGCACCAGATGCCTCTCATTTATTGAATGAAGCACCAGAATTAGAGAATAATGTAGCGACAACAGAACAGGCTCCTATGTCCTCTCTTCCTCAGGTTGCGCCCACCCTTTCATTTTTTGCTTCAGTACCTGAGCAAAAACCGAGTCAAATCACCTTCACCGAAACAATGAAAGAACTCGCTGGAAGCTATAATAATTCTGAGACCTTGGCTAATTTGCTAATCATCGTTGCCGATTTTTATTATCAAGGCAAACACTCAAAAGAAAATTCATTGTCACCAAAAGCAATGTTTATAGCTTATTCATTATACGAAGATGCGCTCAAACTTAGCCCACAACATGCTGCAGCACGAAGCAAAAAGGATGAACTCAAAAGTATTCCTTTTGGTGCCCAGATTTTTAAACTTGTTCTGAGTGATAAAAAACAAACGGTCGTTCAGCACAAAGCTGCTTCAGGTATTTTTAACCATTCAATTGCAGACAGTATCAGAAATGCTCAAACCTATTTGATTGAAAATAATCCCCAAAAATCAGATGAGCTATTTACGAAACTTCTTCAATTCATTGGTAACACGTTAAAAACAGATCATAGTGTTGGAAGCCAATCTGAAGTAATCGCCAATTTGATATTAAGTAAATGTCCGAATTCGATATTAGCTAATCAATCGTCCTATGCTCCAGGTTTTATTTAAGTCATACAGATGGATGCCGCGCTCAAACCGCGGTATCCATATCTTCTTCCCTATTCCGAACTAATAAATACCCCACAATGAATTTCTTCAAGCCATAAATTCGCCAAATACAGATTAATCATCTATATTAAATTAGCTGATCAAGTATTTTACAAAATGGAGAATAAATCATGGCCGATTATCATGAACATGCCGATCTAGCACGCTTAAAAGATCTTTTTGGCCTAGCCAAACCTGAAGCTGATGGGTATTTATCCTTAAATAATGCATTTAATCGTGACAATGGCGCGATTCCCAAAAAATATCGTGAACTAATGGCGCTGGCCGTAGCTTTTACTACCCAATGCCCCTATTGTCTAGAAGTACATACTGCCGCAGCAAAACGTGCAGGAGCAACGCGAGAAGAGGTTGCTGAGACCTGCTTTATTGCCGCTAATTTACGTGCCGGAGCAGCAGTTACACATGGAACTTTAGCTCTAAAATTTTATGAACGTTCATAAAAAACAGCGTGCCTGGTTGCAGACCACCGTACCTCATACATATCTCTGCTGACACTACGCAGTCAAGAATGATATTTATAAGTTGTAGGTTGGTCTATGGCCAACAAGGACATCAAACTGTTGAGCCATGGACCCAACCTACACGTTCTTTCACTTAATGACGGTATCTCTGGGGTTGGGAAACATCAAAGTGTAGAGCCCGCCGATTTTGTAAGAGATACAGTTACAAACAACCAAGCAACACCTTATGGTAAAACATAAATAACTAAAGTAATTAATCCCGCCAATGCAACCAACGGATGAATAAAGACTAATAACTTAGGGACTTTCATTTCCTTACGTCCCATTATAAATAAGGTTAATCCCCCCATTGCCGCGAGCAAAAATAAAATTAAACTGGCGAGCAATAAAGGCGCAATACCATAAATGATTAAATAAGTCACCATGATCGCAATCGCCAACCCGGCAACCAAACCATGACCAATCAACGCGATTTTATTTACAGGCAAGTCCTGCAATATAGCGACTAAAATAGCGATACCAAATGTTGCAGCTAAAAGAAATAAACAGATTGCCAATATTAACATACAAGATCCCTTCCCTTAATTAATATAGAACATCTCATCCTCTAACAAAGTTTCCAAACCACTGCTATCATTTTCATCTTTATGTTCCTGAATAGGTGGAAAATTAAGTGCTGGAGCTGGATTTTTTAATGCATCCGTTAAGCTAATAAATTTATATCCATTTTTTTGATACATTTCTAACACATCACCTAACAAATAGCTATTAAGCAAATTAGCGTGAATAAGTAATATTTGCTTGCCATTTTTCGCAGCACTTTTCTTCTCTGCTAAAAGGGTTTGCTTCCAAATAAAGGCTAGATAGCGAGATTTTAATTTTTGGATATAGGCTGCGCGTGCTCGAAAAGGAACTCCATACGCCATTTTATTAAATTCATAATCTTTACTATCAATCGTCACTGGAGCAATGACATAGTGATGTTCGCTCAAATAATCATAAACCTTTTGTTTGGTCTTTTTATTTCCTTCAGCCAAATAAGGGTAACGGAAATATTTAGGTTCTGTCATAATGGGCGCAAGAATTTTATCCGCACGCTCAACATCCCCAATGTATTTCTCAGCACTCATTTGATTTAAGTTATAATGCGAATAAGTATGATTTCCCAGCATGAATCCTGCTTGACGAAATTGCTCAAGAAAATCCCATTGTCCTTTTTCAATAGCCCCAGCAATCACAAAACCAGTGGCGGGAACCTTATATTTTTGGAATGCTTGTATGATTTGGGCAAAACGTTCCGTAGATCGTTGCTTATTACCTGGAGTATTCATTTGTGAAGCAACCAGGGGCAAGTCATCTATCGTAATAGCAATTTCTTTATCTTGCGCACTACATAAAGAAGAAAATAAGAGCGTGAATAAAAATAATATCCGTAACATTGACGTTCCTTATCGTTTAAAGATCCTATATTAACCCAAATCAAACTAAATTAAACTCTGCTAAAGTACAATATGAACGTCCCTCTTGTGCAGGTCTACTTTCAATAAGATAAATTTTATCAATTAATACAGGAGAAACCATAACGTTTTTAATTTGTTTTATCCCTTCTGTTGATAGATTATGCTTTAGCACCCTCCCCATAGACATATGCCCCCTAAATGGACGAAATCCAACATTACATCCCTGTTCAACAATAATATGGTTGAGGTTTTCCGACAATTGCTTAAGTGTTTCTTGAGGTTCTACAGATAATGAAAGAATTTTAGGATGTTCCAGACTTGGAAACCACTCCAATGAACCTAAGTGCAACCAAAATGAAGGTTGGTTGTTCTTGACTAAGGTAGTAACACGCTCAATGAGCACAGCTATCTGTTCTTGCGGAATGGCATTAATAAATTGCAAAGTACAATGTAGATGCTCTAAATCAATCCATCTAAGTGTTTTCTTTGGAAAAGCCATTCGAGCAAGCTCCAATATATGTCTTAATTGCTCATGTATGGATTTAGGTGGGCGAATAGCGAAAAAAACACGCACTGTATTCATTATTCCCTTTCTGGCTAAATGTTCATTTATTACTAACAGTATATCGCTTAAAATATAAATGTACCTGTTCACACGTCAAAGCGTGAACACTGACTTAAAAATAATAATTAATGGAGTTTTTATGAATTTCAGTAGCAAATTATCATTATTAGCCGGAGCCTTAATGTTTGCAGGTTCCTCTTTTGCTGATCCAGTATGCCCAGATCTCAAAGAAATTCAATTAGGAGGTTTCTCGGTAGCCTTCGGTACTGCAAATCATTTTTTCGCCTACAAGCTCAGTAATTATAATACCGATACAAATTGGGGCTTTATCATGGGACCATTTGCAGTGCCCACCCGTGAAGCCGCTTTAGAAGCAGCATACTCCACCTTAAGCACTATGAATGGCCCAGGTATTTATTATCATGAATGTATTTATAGCACTGGGATTTCTGATCTTTACGCTATTGCCATCCAAGATCCTATTGTTATTCCCGCAAAAATGAAAGAATCAATCGAAGCTTTAAGGCAGTAGGAAAAATGCCGCCATTACGAACGAAGTGAAGCAATTCAGGAGTATGTGACATAGAACCATAGATTGCTTCACTTCGTTCGTAATGACAAAATGTAAATACGCCGTCTTCTTGACGAAAAGGAAACGTAACCCGTATTAGCGCAGCGTAATACGGGTAATTGAGACTGATTACACTTCGATCTTAGTCCGGTAATGACATCAAACTAGCATTTCCACCAGCCGCAGTCGTATCCACAGTATAAGTACGCTCATGGCAAAGTCTAACCAGGTAATTTGGACCACCTGCTTTAGGACCAGTACCAGACAAACCCTCACCACCAAAAGGCTGCAACCCAACTACAGCTCCGGTCATATTACGGTTTACATAACAGTTTCCAGCATGGACACGCTTTCTGATGTACTCAACCGTTTCATTAATGCGGCTATGAATTCCTAAAGTTAAGCCATAACCTGTCGCGTTAATTTGCTCAATAACCTTATCTAAATCTTTGCGCTTAAACTTAACGACGTGTAATACGGGGCCGAATACTTCTCGCTCCAAAGAGTCAATGCTATCAAGAGCTAATGCAGTTGGTGGCATAAAATATCCTGATTCTAATGACTCATTCAAGCGACACTGGTAAATCACCTCATGGCGTTTTCTCATATTCTCCACATGAGCTTTAAGTACAGATAAAGCGGGTTTATCAATCACAGGCCCCACATCAGTAACTAACCATTGTGGTTCTCCAACAACTAATTCTTCCATAGCTCCTTTCAATAGGGCTACCGTACGTGGATAAACTTCTTCTTGAACAAACAACACACGTAACGCCGAACAACGCTGTCCAGCACTTCCGAATGCCGAATTTACTGCGTCAACAACAACCTGCTCCAATAAAGCAGATGAATCAACCAGCATCGCGTTTTGGCCACCCGTTTCTGCAACTAATGGAATAATTTCTCCACCGCGCGTAGCTAAAGTACGATTAATTAAATTTGCCGTCTCAGTAGAACCAGTAAACAAGACTGCCTTAATTCTCTTATCAGCGACTAAAGCTGCGCCAACTGTTTCACCATCTCCAGGAAGCAATTGTATTGCGCCGGCAGGAATACCAGCCTGATGCATTAATTTCACAGCTAAGGCCGCAATCAATGGCGTTTGTTCTGCAGGTTTTGCAATCACACAATTACCAGTAACTAATGCAGCAACTACCTGACCAGTAAAGATTGCTAAAGGGAAGTTCCAAGGGCTAATACAGAGTACCGTACCACGTGGATGTAAGCTTAATTCATTTAGCTCACCGGTATATCCACTCAAACTCTTTGGAATTAAAATTTCTTGAGCTAACTTGGCGTAATAACGACAAAAATCAATTGCTTCGCGAAGTTCTGCTATTCCATCATTCAGAGTTTTTCCAGCTTCAAGGCAAGCAAGAGCTAAAAATTCAGCGCCATTCTCCTGCAATAAATCGGCATAACGATTTAAGCAAGAAGCACGCTCTTCCACAGATGTTTCTGCCCAAGTTGAAAATGTTGTTGCCGCTGCAGATAAGGCTTTTTCAACATCATTAACTGAAGCATTTTGCACTGTACCCACGACTCGTTCAGCCTGCTGTGGCGAACGGACCTTTTGTGGTTCACCTGAATCTGGAGTCCCCGCAATCATTGGGCCAGAAGTCCATTGTTTGCTAGTAAAATGAGTTAATATTTCTTGCAATTGAGCACGCTCAGCGCGGTTGCTAAAATCAATACCCTCAGAGTTTTTACGAGAAGCAAAAATATCCTTAGGCAATGGAATATTTTTATTAAGACGACTAAACAAAGAACGCGCTTTGGCAACTGGATCTTCAACTAAAGAATCAATAGGCGCATTATCATCAACGATACGATTCACAAAAGATGAATTCGCCCCATTCTCTAACAAACGACGAACTAAATAAGGAAGTAAATCCTCATGACTTCCTACCGGAGCATAAATACGGCAAGGAATTCCATGGCAATTTTCTGGAACGACTTGTTGATAAAGCTCATTTCCCATTCCATGCAAACATTGGAATTCAAAATCGCGGTAGCTTCCCGTAATATTTAGAATCATCGCCACAGAATATGCATTATGTGTTGCAAACTGAGGATAAATAGCATCAGTCATAGTGAGTATTTTTTTAGCACAGGCTTGGAATGAGACATCGGTAAACACTTTGCGAGTAAATACAGGATATTCTGCAAGTCCCTGCATTTGCGATTTTTTAATTTCACTATCCCAATAAGCACCTTTAATCAAACGAACCATCATTCGGCGTTTTTTGCTACGCGCTAAAGCAGCTACCCAGTCTAATACGTAGAATGCTCTTTTTTGATAAGATTGCACTGCCAATCCAAAACCATTCCATCCATCCAAACTATCATCAACAAAAACACGCTCCATCACATCAAGAGATAGATCCAAACGCTCAGATTCTTCAGCATCAATGGTTAATCCGATACCATATTCTTTCGCTAAACGTGCAAGCGCTAAGAGCTTGGGCGGTAATTCAGCCATTACACGATCATATTGGCTCTCACTATAGCGTGGGTGTAACGCAGATAATTTAATTGATATTCCTGGACGTCGATAAACATCTGAGTTTTTCTCTGCTTCTTTCCCAATCGTTTCGATTGCATCTCGATATGCTTCAAAATAACGTGCAGCATCAACGGTAGTTAATGCGGCCTCTCCTAACATATCATAAGAAAAACGGTACCCTATTGCCTCTTTCTTTTTAGCGCGAGTCAATGCTTCTTTGATTGTACGCCCTTTAACAAATTGCTTACTCATAATTCGCATCGCTTTATCAACAGCTGTTCGGACTACAGCCTCGCTGCTACGATTAACCACTTTCATTAGGGATTTGGTCAATGAGCTTTCCGCTTTTTCAGGAGTTAATACTTTTCCAGTTAACATTAAAGCCCAGGTTGTCGCATTAACAAAAAAAGAATCGCTCTGACCTATATGAGACTTCCAATTACCACCTGCAAGCTTATCTTTAATCAAATTATCGATTGTTGCACTATCGGGCACACGTAATAAGGCTTCTGCCAAACACATTAAAGCAATCCCTTCTTCACTGGATAAGGCATATTCAGTTAAAAAGGAATCGATACCGGTACTCTTTTTACGGTCGGAGCGTACGGACTCAACTAATTTAGTTGCGCTGGCTTTAATTGCCGCTAATTGTGAGGAATCTAAATCTGCTTTATCACAAAGCTCTGTTATCAACGATAACTCATCACCGCGATAAGCATGATTAATAGCAGCGCGTACCCCTTCTGGTAATTGTATGGTCTGCTTTTCAAGCATAGTATTCTCCGAACTAAAAATAACAACGGGACATCATAGATGAGCCCCAAGAAAAATGGAATAATTCACTTCAGTTTTGCGACATTATATGATTTTTAGCCTAATCAATAAAGCAACAACTGTGCCAAATCCAATGTAAACGTTGCGTAAATTATAATCTATTTTATGTAATTTAATTCAAGTTGAGCTATTAATTAACCTGAGATCGGTGCAAATTTTGCACAAAAAGCCTGGTAATTGTTTCATACTCTTTTAGCTTACTTTGCTAAGCTCCTGATTTGAATAACATTTAAACCTTATGGACAAGGAAAGATCTTGTGATTTTACAATTGCCTCAATTGTTAATATAATCACCGTTTTTTTCAAGAGCCAATAACGGTGATTTTATAAGAATAGGGAGCTGTATGAATACATTATTAACTCTAATTTCGACCGTCCTGTTAACCGGTAATTTAACATCTAGTACCCCATCTTTTGCAAACACAGAAACAGAACTAAACACCAAACTCCAGCACCTGGCATCTAAAGCGCCAAGGTTAGATAAAAGAGTTCTAAAACTTGCATTAACCGCATACACTAACGCTAACAAAAAAGGTGCTGTAAAGAAGCCCGTACTTACAGTAATTGATTACTCGTTGCCTTCAAATAAAGAACGTATGTGGGTATTTGATCTCAATTCTGAACGCTTGTTGTATAATACTTATGTTGCTCACGGCAGAAACTCAGGAGGCAACAACGCAACTCAATTTTCAAACACAAACTCAAGTAAGCAATCCAGTTTAGGTACGTACATCACCCAAGGAACCTATATCGGTCACAAAGGATACTCGTTAAATCTGCAAGGATTAGATAAAGGATTCAATGACAATGCATACAACCGTCGCGTTGTCATGCACGGAGCCTGGTATATGGATCCCGGCTTCATTCGCAAATCTGGCCGTGCTGGCTTATCTTGGGGATGCCCTGCGATTTCTGAAAAATTAGCGAAGCCTGTAATTAATACCATCAAAAATGGTTCTGTAATCTTTGCTTACTTCCCAGATAAGAAGTTCTTATCACGCTCTGGCTATCTAGTCGGCTAAGAAATTATTTGGTAAAATAAAAAAGCCAGGTTTTAACCTGGCTTTTTTCGCAGTGATCCGTATAAGAACGTCCCGTCCTTATAAGTCATCCCCGACAAAATCAAATCCGTTTGATTCAAGTCCCTTTGCATGACTCAAATTTCCCTATAAGTCATGTTTTGAATTTAGCAATTGTGATTACGAAGTGCAAGCATCAAAAAATATAAAAAAATATTAGTTTTTATTTTTACTTTTATTAAAGATTAATAAAACCCCTTATAAAACAAAGGGTTATTTTGATCTATAAATTTACAGACAAGCAATATCGGCTGTTTTCTACGCATATATTGAGATATTTCTTACAAATCCTTGAGCAATAAGGTCTTTTTTGTTCTACAATTTAACAATAAATATTGATTTACTTGCACGCAAAGCTTGATTCTGTCCAAGGATATGGTAGCTTATTCGGCAAATGATAACGCTTTAGAGCAAAATGATGGATAAGCAACAACAAATCGCAATAAAAAAAGATAAGCTACAAATTATAGATTGGTTAATCGAACATTTCCCCTGCGCCTTTTTTAAAAAAGGGAGCCAAATTAAACCGCTAAAAATTGGAATCTTTGATGACATAATTGATTTTTATGAGCGCCTGGATTCTCCTCCTTTTAGTAAAAAAGCGCTTCGTGAAGCACTAAGCTACTATAGCGCCTCACCTTCTTATCTAAGCTGCCAAAAAGAAAACACGGCTCGGGTAGACATCTATGGAAATGAAGTGGATGTGGTAACAACAGAACAAGCTAAGTATGCGTACCAGAGATTTCAGGAACGTTATAATAAGAAGAAAGACATCGAACAGGCACATAGTTAGGAACCACGTAGGCTGGGTCTATGGCCTAATGGCACTTACTTAAGAAAAAACAGACGAATTCGCTATGCTAATCACTCCCCGAATTTCGCTGCGCTGCATCCAGGCTACATTTAAATTGCCTGGATACTCATTCGAAATACATTGGATGCAGCGCAGCGAAATCCGGGAGACCATGAGCGCGGCGAATCCCTTAAGTAAGTGCCATTAAGCACATATTATCAAGTTGATCGCAAAGCCACCAAATAATTTACTTGCACGTCAGTCCCTAAAGAAGCAGTTCTCAAAATAGGGTTATAATCCATCCCCTTCATATCCACTAGATTAAAATCAAAAGACCGTGCCATCGCAATCAACTCACTAGGTTTTATAAATTTGTTGTAATCATGCGTTTGCCTAGGTAGCAAATTCAATAAATACTCAGCGGCAATGATAGCACTTGCATAAGCTTTTAAGGTGCGACTAATTGTTGATAAAAACAAAAATCCATTGGGCTTAAGTAATCGTTTGCAATGCTCAAAAACCAGGTGTGGATTTTCTACATGCTCCAACATTTCCATGCAGGTGATCACGTCATAACGTTTGCCCTCATAATGCTCAACAGGAGTACAAAAGTATTCGATTGATAAGTTATTGTCTTTCGCATGCTCGTGGGCCGTATGAATGGCATCTTGCTCCGCATCAATACCAGTAACATTTGCTCCTGACTTTGCTAGTGCTTCGCATAAAATTCCACCACCACAGCCCACATCCAAAACAGTGGCATCCATTAATGTGACATGCTGAGCAATAAACTCTAACCGAGTCCCATTAATATCATGTAGGGTTTTTAATGGCCCTTCAGGATTCCACCAGTGTTTCGCGTGTTGAGCAAATTTATTTACTTCCTCTGCATTAATTGTTGATTTATTCATAATGACATTAAGTCCAGGGGTTTAAAAAATTCAATCACATTCGGATTGCTTATGAAGCTCACATTATATGGATGTTCCGCACACAATCCTATGGGTAATTGATCCTGAGTAATTGTTTCTGCAATTTTTCCTAATAAAATTAATTTTATAGTCGGTTTTATAGCCGCTAATTGGCTCAAAAAACTTTGCATAAAGGGCTTCCACTGGCGAGCATGATAAGGCACCTTTCCTTCACTATAAACTAAACAGGCATTAAGCAATAAAATTCCTTTATTCATCATTCCCTGGAATAGCTGCTCTCCTGTTTTTACTAGGTCGTTTTTATCCAACTGCGCAATACATTCTTGTGACGTGTTATTAAGAGATAAGTCCCCACGAGCAACCAGCATCATTTTAATCCAGTTACGTAAGGAGGTAGCCCTATTAACAGGCGTACTTAACCCTTTAGGACTCCATAAGCCACCAACAGCATTATCCCAAAAGGCATAGCCATTAGCAGATTGCTCACGAGGATAAGGAGACTCACCGAATAAAATATATTGGGTATTCGCCATAGGTAAGCTAAATGCGGCAAAAATACGCTCAGCCCCAGGGAGCCAATTAGGATTATCTGTTAATTGCTGCAAGTAGTCTTTGTCCATAGCATCTAAAGCCTGGCTCAAAATACTTTTCCAATCAGAATGGCACACATCAAGACAATTATAATTTTTCACAATGTTACCTTAAAACAAAAATTTGTAGAGAAATACTAACCCACTTCCATTGTGCCCTTATTTTCAATATAATGGCGAATATTTGCTCAGCGGAGATCCGCGTTATGACCACTACTGCACCCACTCCATTATTATCTAGCGATGCGGTACACAATCGTAACTGCTATGCCTATTTTCTTCAATTAAAACCCGTACTAAATCCTACGCTTGTCGCATTATTGCCTGAACTTCAGCAATTAGAGCTATATCTCGAAAATGCTTATAACGAACAGATTCCTTATGGAAACTTATATTCTTCTATTATTGCTTCTTTAGAAGAATTAATTGAAAAAGAAGCCTCTCTTACCCAAGATCAAAATGATGTATTAGATCAACTGGTTAAAGTCATTTACCATAATGATAACCATATACTAGAACATGAATTAGCAGGATGGATAAATGCACTCTCATCGCAGGCGCGCCCTTTAGCATCGAACACCGGTAGGTTAATTAAAAATCAGTTAACCAATTCCGAAAATACTGTAAACGAAATGTCACCAGCTGACGCAGAAGGATTATTTAATCGCTTTTGCTCTTTATTTTCACGGAATTTTAAGCCCCAACTTGCTACAAATATTCCAACGATTAAAAATTTTTCCTATAAAACTACTGATGATCCAATTGAATATCGTTTTAGTACCCAGGCCCAACGACATAATGGGCAAAAACGCATAAGCCCCCTCTTTATACGCTGGCTTAGAATCAATGCAAAAGAATCATCACAAGAAATAAATCATATTTACTTTAATAATTTAGGCTATCATCGAGGTTATCTTGACGTTGCTGGTTCTAAAGAACGAGATTTAACGCATACGCTCCATGAGTTAGAAGATGATTCCGAATTAAAAGTAATGGTTATAACTCTTCCTGCACATGAAGGGGTAATGGCGTCACATAATTATCAAATCACTGATGATGAATCTCCCTATTCCTCTGTATTTGATGAGCTTTTCGATATTACTATGGGTAAGGTACATCAAAGTGGGGTTTCTGATTTTATTATTAGTCCTAATGCTAGAAAAGCCTTATTCAAGAATCAGGGGGAAGAACAATGGGTATTAAGGGATCTATTGGAAAAAAGCTTTAAAAAACAAGGAATATCTCCAGAAAACTCATTATCAACCGCACAAAAGCAAGCAGTTTGGGTTCATTTCATAAAATATGAGCTAACAGATTACATAATTACCACGCTCAAACCTAAGAGCTATAATTTTTCATGTAAAGACGCAATTGATCGAGGCGCCGTATCATCTACCTATTTTAATCTACTCAAGTCGTTTGAATCTGATTATCCACTCACCAAAGAAGAATTTGAACGTTCGTTAGATGCCGCAGCAGCAATGGTCAAGGGACGAGGAATGAACTTTCATCGGAAGATAATATGGAACGCTTTAGACACTTATGTTCATGCACATTATAAGGATTTAGTTGTTGACCCACGTAAATCATGGCTAATTTATTGGCGAGATATGAATTGCCCACATTTACGAGTTAAAGAACTACTCCCTATTCGAATCGAGCAAGGAAGAAAGTTACTTGATGATTTGACCCAAATAGCCCCAATGATAAAAGAGCATGGTAACCAATTATTCACAATGATAAGCACTCTAAATGATATAAATATCAATGGAAAGCGCCTCTTACTTGAAGCGGTTTCACGTACCATTGAATTACTCATTAGGCCGTCAGAAACATCCATCAAAAATTATGGACGGTTGGCTAAAGAACTAAAAGTGGAGCATCCTATATTCACGGCGGTAGCTGGAATCATGGAAACAATTTTAGGGATTATCTTATATTTGCCTTCATTTGGTTTTTCCCATTCATTAATCACACATGGAAATGCTCTGAGAAAAACAGGCTTCTTTGCAGAACAATGTGAACAATTATCCCAAGAAATGGAACATTTCTCAGAAGAACTATCAATATAGTAATTGACTGCTTGCAATCACCCTTTTTTGGCCAGTAAATAGCAGAAAAACCTGATTGCAGGCACTCAGACTACAATTATTTATAAATTTGATAAAATTTAATATTTTACTTGCTTCTCTATGAATTTGTGATTAAAAATAGTCATTATATGGAAATTCTTAACAACAGGGAGTGAGCTATGGCGACGACAGAACACAAGCTTGCAGAGTTAGTACAGGTAGATAAAGGGGTAAAACTAAACCCCCAAAGCGCAGAACATGTACTTTCACAATTGCAATTTTCTGATGCAGCAAAAAAAATCATATTAGACCCCAATTCCTTTGAGCAAAATGCCAAAGAACTCGAGTCTATTGCTCCATCAAACGAGCTGTTAATCCAAGTTAGAAAAAGCTTGGAAGCTATTATCGACTCACTTGAGCAAAATCCAAGTATACTCACATCAATCACTAAATTTTGGGGTAATCTGTCCTTATGGGAAAAGATTTTTGGTGGAATTTTAATTACTGGCCCCACCTTAGTCATAGGCGTTGCGGCCAATGTTGGTTTTCTTGTTACTCTCAGTGGCTTAAGCGCGGGGGCTTATATTACAAGTGGTGTCGTATTTGAAGATCACTTTGAAAACACGAAGAGAATTACGGAAAAACTAAAACAAGGTGTTTTTGAGGTTGCAGATGTACTCGTACTAACGATTCGCTCCTTAGATATCATCCGTCAAAAACTAGCTACCGAGGTTGAAAAGTTTCAACAAGAAAATAGCCGACTAACCCTCAACATCACGAAACTATCCGATGAAACCTATGATCTTAGCGTGCAAATTGAAAGTTACATGATCACCGAAAAACATTTGCGCCAAACCAAAGAGCAATTAGAGGAGACAGCAACTGAACTAAAAAAAGATTTATCACTTAATCAGGAACAATATGAAACTGCTGTACGAGAAATAGGCACTTTAAAACAAGAACATGAACGATGCACCTTGTTATTAAGACAACAAGTTGATGAGCTAACTGTAAAAAGAAAACAACTTGAGGAAGAGCTAGAAAAAACGAGAAAGCTAACATCCACACTACAAGTAGCCGTACAAACGCTTTCAAGTACCGTAATTAATGATTCCCAACAACGAGATATCTTCCAAAAACGCTTGGAAAACCTTGTAAAAAACGAAGAACAACATTTTACTCAAGTTGTCGACCGTTTTTGTGCAACAGAATCAGAGTTAGTCTCTGTTAAGAAACAATTAGAAGATAGCCTAAAACTTCAGCAAGAACTAATGGAGAAACAAAATCAGTTGATTAAACGACTGGAATTGATCGATCAGCTGGTACCTGAGTCCCCAATGACCCGAGACAATAAAATAAATATCGATGCACTGTGTACCTATGGAATTATGGCAAAAACCGTAGAAAAACCCGAGGCAAAACATCAACAACCGATAAACAACATACAGTAATTATTTTCTCATAGGCTTTTACCAGGATAAGGGAAAAAATTACCCACACCGAGCTCCCGCGGCTTAACCGCGGGATTTAGGAATGGGGTGAGCGTCCTAGTTGTGAATCGTTTCAATTTAAGCTATTGTTTAAAATTAAGATTTAGAGTTTGAAATCATGATGGAACCATACAAACAACTGATAAGTACCCTAAGCAATAATCAAGAACTTATGGTGCAACAGTTACACCATTTTTGTGAAATTAATTCCGGGACCACTAACTTACAAGGCCTAGCGCAAATCGCTACGGCGTTAAGTGACGCATACAACCCCATTGCCGATGCAATTGAGGTAAAAAAATTAGTTCCCTTACCTGTCATTAATATGTCAGGAGATGAGGCCCTGCAACGTTGTGGTGATGCCTTATTCATTAGGAAGCGTCGCCATCTAAAGCGCCGAATATTACTGAGTGGGCATATGGATACTGTTTATCCGGCTAATAGCTCTTTTCAAAAATTAACCTACATTAATGATAACCATGTAAATGGGCCTGGCGTTGCCGATATGAAAGGTGGGCTAATCGTAATGCTGCATGCCTTAGCGGCTTTTGAGCAAACAGAACAGGCAACACAATTAGGCTGGGATGTCCTGATTAATTCTGATGAAGAGATTGGCTCACCAGCTTCAAGCATTCTTTTTGATGAGTTAGCTCCTCACTATCAAGCAGCCTTAGTTTATGAGCCCGCAATGACACCTACAGGAACTTTGGCGAAAAACAGGAAAGGTAGCGCTAAATATACCTTAATCGCCACAGGCAAAGCAGCCCATGCTGGCAGAGCATTTGCTGAGGGCAGAAATGCTATTTGTTATTTAGCGGAAGCAGTTTGTGAAATTCATGCACTCAACGGCAAACGAGACGGCGTTACGATTAATTTTGGAAAAATTGCCGGTGGTGAAGCACTAAACGTCGTTCCAGATAAGGCCGTTGCAAAACTTGACATCCGCATTAGTGATCCCGAAGACGAGATATGGGTAAAAAATGAGTTAGCTAAAATTGACCAGAAATTAAAACGTACTGATTACTCCTTGACAATGCATGGAACTTTTGGCCGGCCGGTCAAGCGGGTATGCGCAGGCACCGAACGTTTATTTCAACGAGTTCAACACCTAGGTAAAGAGCTAGGTTTAACTATTGATTGGAAAGACAGCGGCGGCTGTTGTGATGGCAATAACTTAGCCCGTCATGGCTTACCTGTTTTAGATACATTAGGAGTACGCGGCGGAAATATTCATAGTCATGAGGAGTATATTTTACTGGATAGTTTAGCTGAGCGAGCAACGCTAAGTGCCTTGCTTTTGCTTGATTTGGCACAAGGTGGTTTAGAGGACTTAAAAAAATGATGCTATTTCGCAGCGCACTTGATTCTGATTTAGAAGCCATTCATGATTTGGCAGAACAAAGCGGTATAGGGATGACGACGCTTCCTAAAGATATTAATCTATTAAAAAAACGAATCGATTGGTCTTGTGCATCGTATAAAAAAAAGATAGTTCATCCCAATAGTGAGTATTATCTTTTTGTTTTGGAAAATCAAAAAAACAAAGAAATTGTTGGGGTATCCGCAATTGAAGCTCGCATAGGCCATGATACGCCTTTTTACTCCTATAAACTTTCCAAACGTACACGAATATCACGCACCTTAAACATACGCAGTGAGTACGAAGTATTAAGTCTGGTAAATGATAATCAAGGACGCAGTGAAATATGCACCCTATTTTTGAATCCTAAATATAGAAAGGACAATAACGGGCTCCTGCTCTCTAAAGGGCGTTTTATTTTCATGGCACAATTCCCTATGCGTTTTGCGCCAATTGTGATTGCTGATATGCGCGGTGTTTCCGATAAACATGGGCGCTCGCCCTTCTGGGATAATGTGTGCAGCCATTTTTTTCAAATGCCTTTTGCGGAGGCTGATAGGCTGACCTTAGCAACGGATAAACAATTTATTGCTGATTTAATGCCGCGCAATCCAATCTACGTCAAATTACTTTCGGCAGAAGCACAGGAAGTCATTGGTCAGCCTCATCCATTAACAGCACCAGCAATGAGCATCTTATTAAAAGAAGGTTTTCGTTATAACAATTATGTTGATATTTTTGATGGGGGCCCCACACTGGAAGTGCCATTAAACGAAATTAAAACAGTTAAATTAAGCCGTTTAGTTACCGTTGGCAGCCTAAGTGATGAAGTAAGTAGCTCCAATTATTTACTAACAAATGCCCAATTAAATTTTCGTGCCACCATCAATACAGCATTAGTTAATAAAGAACAAAATACCTGTATTCTCAGCAAAAAAACAGCTGATTTACTACAGGTAAATCGAGGAGATGTTGTACGCGTTTCTCCCTTACAAATTGCGACCACACCCTAGGAAGCTTAAATTATGATGCAAAGTAAAGGTCAATACATTAATGGGCAATGGATAAAAAGCAATGGTTCGGCTTTAGAGTCTATTAATCCCAGTTATGGCACGGTATTCTGGCAAGGAAGTAGTGCCACAGAACATGACGTTTCTATAGCAGCAGAAACAGCCCATCAAGCCCTCCCCGCCTGGGCTGCTCTCGATTTTGAACAACGAGCCCAATACACCAAAAAATTTGCAGAACAAGTAGAAAAAAAGCGAGAGCAACTCGCATTACTGATTGCTCAAGAAACAGGGAAACCAATGTGGGAGTCACAAACAGAAGTAAGTTCTGTAGTGGCTAAAATTAATATATCAATTCAAGCCTATCAAGAGCGCACTGCGGCAAAACACAATGCAACAGCCGAAGCAAATGCCTGCCTACGTTTTAAACCTCAAGGCGTTGTCGTTGTTTTAGGTGCCTTTAATTTTCCTGCACATTTAAGCAATGGGCATATTGTTCCCGCACTTTTAGCTGGGAATACAATTCTTTATAAACCCAGCGAACAGACACCTGCTGTAGCTGAATTAATTATGCAATGTTGGCATGATAGTGGATTGCCAGCTGGCGTAATCAATTGCATCCAGGGTGACGCACGCTCAGGCAAAGCACTTTTAGCTCAAGATATTCAGGGAGTTTATTTTACAGGCAGTTATCCAACCGGCTTGCGTATTCATCAACAATTTAGTGATCGACCTGAAGTAATTCTGGCCTTAGAGATGGGGGGTAATAATCCCTTAGTGATCGATGAAGTTAGTAATATCAAAGCAGCAGTATATTATACAATACTGTCCTCATTACTTACTGCAGGACAACGTTGCACCTGTGCACGACGAGTTATGATTCCTGATACGGCCCAAGGTGATGCTTTTCTTAAAAGTTTTATCAAAGCCTGCCAATCATTAAAAGTAGGTCCTTATGATCAACAACCAGAGCCTTTCATGGGTCCTGTGATTAGTAATGACCAAGCATTAATACATCTACAAAGCCAAAAAAAGCTGCTTGAATCTGGGGGTGAATCCTTATTATCTATGAGTTTATTGAAAGAAAATACAGGTTTACTCTCTCCGGGTATTATTGATATGACTAAAGTATCTAATCCCCCGGATGAAGAAATTTTCGCACCTCTAGTACAAATTCATCGCTACAAACATTTTGATGAGGCAATTAGCTTGGCGAATCAAACCCGTTATGGGTTGGCTGCAGGCTTGCTCGGTGATAACGAAGCGAATTATCAACACTTTTATCAAAAGGTTCGTGCAGGATTAATTAATTGGAATAGGCCGACAACAGGGGCAGCCAGCAACCTGCCCTTTGGTGGAGTTGGCTTTAGTGGTAATCACCGCCCCAGTGCCTATTTTGCTGCAGATTATTGCGCCTATCCTGTTGCGAGTATGGAACAGCCCTCACTAACGACGCCAGCACAACAATTACCTGGCATTATATTGGATTAGTAAATGACAATGTATGAATTAAACATGGATGGTCTGGTTGGCCCAACCCATAATTATGCGGGCTTGGCTGCGGGTAATGTTGCATCGACAAATAATGCATTCAGCATGGCTAATCCACAAGCAGCTGCAAGACAAGGTTTAGAGAAAATGCGCCTGTTGCATAATATGGGATTAAAACAAGGTGTATTGCCCCCTCACCAACGCCCCAATCTTGAATTACTACGACAATTAGGTTTTCAAGGAAGTGGCGCGGAGCAAATAAATAAAGCGTTTAAAATAGCACCTGAACTTCTTAGCGCTAGCTACTCAGCATCCAGCATGTGGACTGCAAATGCAGCGACCGTTTCGCCAAGTATCGATACCTTAGATCAGAAAACTCATTTTACCGCAGCCAATCTGATCGGTAACTTACACCGTCACCAAGAGGCCGATTTTTCACAAAAACTACTGCAAGTTATCTTTGCTGACGCGAATTATTTTAGCCATCATCCAATAGTACCTCGCTCAACCGTTACTGGCGATGAAGGGGCTGCAAATCACAGCCGCATCTGCCAAAACCACTCGAAGCCTGGGATTCATCTTTTTGTCTATGGAAGAAAAGCCTTAAATAGAGGTGAGTACTCTATCGGCCCAAGCAAATACCCTGCTCGCCAAACATTGGAAGCATCTGAAGCTATTGTACGTAACCATCAATTACCGAAGGAAAAGGTTATTTTCGCTTGCCAAAACCCTTTTGCGATAGACCAAGGGGTCTTTCATAATGACGTTATTTCGGTTGCGAATGAGTCCGTATTTCTTGTCCATGAACAAGCATTCCATAACCAAGAAATGGTTTTGAATGAACTACGAGAAAAAGCATCCTTTCCCTTATCAATTATTGAAATCAGCAAAGAACAACTGAGTATTAAAGATGCAGTAGAATCTTATCTCTTTAATTCACAAATTATTAGTTTAGCGAATCAAAATGAGATGATGTTGATTGCTCCGATTGAATGTGAAACTAATCCGCGGGTTAGACTTTGCATTGATGAGTTAATTGCCGATAAACAAAATCCAATTAATTCAGTACATTATATGGATCTAAAACAAAGTATGCGCAATGGTGGAGGCCCGGCCTGCTTAAGATTGCGTATTCCATTGCAAAAACAAGAACTTCAAGCGATGCATCAAGGTGTTTTAGTGAATAATCAACTATTAGATACCTTAGATGCTTGGGTATTAAAACATTACCGTACGGAATTAAGTACAGCGGATTTAGTAGATCCTCAGTTAATTACTGAAAGCTTTCAGGCTTTAGATGAATTAACTCAGATACTTAGGCTTGGTTCCATCTACCCATTTCAAACAGAATAGATGCACTGCAATGTGGAAAACAAAGTTTGGCAAATGTATTTATGAATCGCCTTCAGGCTATAAGGTTTATCAAAATTTTTTTTATCGTTGGTTAACTTTAGGCTCAAAAGCGCTGCAAACAGTAATTAACCGGCGCCATCCACAGAAACCGGCATTACATTATTTACCCGGTCTGACTTTAATGGCGCGCCAATATCCTGGCCCAAGCTGCTTACTAGGCCTGGGTGGTGCAGGAATTCCATTAATGTTATCCATAGAACATCCGCCACCACCTTTAGTTGTAATTGATAAAAGTGATGAAATCATTGATATTGCGAAACGCTTTTTTATC
This sequence comes from Legionella lytica, assembly GCF_023921225.1. Taxonomy (NCBI): domain Bacteria; kingdom Pseudomonadati; phylum Pseudomonadota; class Gammaproteobacteria; order Legionellales; family Legionellaceae; genus Legionella; species Legionella lytica. The sequence continues at coordinate 1,850,861 of NZ_CP071527.1, read as the reverse complement.
ACAGAAGAACTTAAAAACTTAACCATTATTCATGCCGATGCTATGGATTATGTTGTCCAAACCGACGTAACTTACAAACATTTAATGGTTGATCTTTACAACGCCAACTTTTTCCCCCCAGAATGCAACAATGAATTATTTTTTTGCTCATGCCAACGGATCCTCGCCCAAGATGGCTTCTTAGCCTTAAATCTTGCCAATATCAAAGAGCAATGGCCCTTGTTTCAACTAGTAAAAAGGTTCTTTAAACACACTCTGGTCGTACCTATTAAAAAAAGCGCTAATATGGTGATCATCGCCTCCAATAATGAAAGCAAAGAGCATTTTTTTCAACAAGTCAGAAAGTCCGGAGAGTTAAAGCAAATTATATGGGTTGAATCATGGGATTACGTGGGTGAGCTATAAGAGCATAGACAAAAAATATTTTAACAACACTCGATAAAAACATCTGAAAACCACAAGCAATGTGCTATATTTTTACTAAATGAGGTATAATAAATCAGAAACTGAGATACTCTATTTACAGTGAGCACAAATATGGCCATTTCTAATATTTCTCAAGCAAAAACAATAACGGTCATTAACAATTATTTAAAATGGCATAACCTGCCAGTACATTGGAATAATACAGGTGTATGTAACGGTTTAGCAGTTGTCCATGTTCATTATGCACTGCAAGGAAAGGAAGATGTATTTTTTAAAATGCTGCATAAAATCTCTGCAATGTCCCAAGGAGATTTCTCACAATCCACGGTAAATGATTCTCCAGAAGAAGACTTAGATCATTTATAAGCCAAGTTATTTTAGCCTATGACCCCAGTATTTTTGCTCAAAACTTATCTCAACGAGACTCCCATAAAGCATTTAAAATTAATGGAGAACCCTTACAATCCAATTTTGTTTTGCCTTTAGTAACATCAGATGAAAATTGGGCAAAAATCGTAAAAGATATTGATCTGCAACCCGGAGAAATATTTAAGGTTACATCAAATAATCATGCATATCCATGTATCGTTTAAATGGCCAATATGTAGTGTTTGATCCTAATTATCCAGAAGGAATGAAACAATTTAACAACGAGGAAGATTTAATTGAGGAATTACGGACAAATGTTTTTTCATTCGAGGGCAGTGATATGGCTTTAACAGTAAGTCAAATTACCAGCTCAGAATTCAAACCTGATTCATCTCTTAGTCGTGCCAAGCCTGCTGATTATGTTAGAGAATATCTTGACGTTGATTCAGTTGCTTTTTACCCACCTGGTAAATCGGTAGCTAACGATGTATATATCGCGGCAGGAGCAGAAGATAAGGAAATAATTAAAATATATTTTGAGTTAGATCATGAGAGAGACTGGACTGCGAATGAGCTTAAGGAGGTGGGCATTCAAGCAATACTGAAAAATAATGCTAACAGCCTGGATGCTATTTTAGATAAATTAAATGCCTGTCCGGCGCAGACAAAAACAGAGAGAAAAGATAAAGAGGGTGCGATCAATGTGCTCATATTGTTAGCTCTGCGTGATGGACGCAATGAATTATTTCAAAAGATAATAACTGATGATTATGGAAAGAAAATTTTCGATACCATCGATGATAGTGTCTTATTAAATATGGTCGCTCGAGGCGGCAATCCAGAACTCTTAAACAATATACTTGAGCGAGTCCGCAACAATGCTGTTGCAGAGGAACAACTAGTAGATACTGAAGAGGTCGACCATAATGAGGAGTCGAAAGATCTTGACGAGTTAGCAGATGTGATACAAATGAACCTTTCTGATTTCCTCGGTGATGATTTTTTAGGTGAAGAGGAAGAGATTGCGCCAGAATCGCAAATGACTGAAATGGCCGTGATGCTTCTTGAATTTGACTCAAGAGGAGAAAATGCAATTATTTGTGCAATAAAAGGCAACTCACCTGAATGTCTTGGCATCTTGTTGAAACAATTAACCAAGGAGAACTATGTGCCAACAACGGAGGAGTATCAAAGTTACCTCTCTGCAGCGATTAATAAAAATGATGTACGTATGGTCGATAAGCTTATTAATCATATCGATCCCAACATGCTCTCGTCAGTAATGAGCGGTTTAACTCTTTCCTCAGAGCAAATGAAAAAAACAAATCTACATATACTTCAAACATTAGAAAAAAATGGATTTCCTTTGGAAAAACAAGGGCAATTGATTGTAGCCGAAAAAGAAGCTCAAAAAACTGGTATTATCGAAATTATTGGAATTAAATTAGTTAAATTTATCGATTATATGCAAGCTGCTTTGGGATTAAAAAGTGTTTCACAAAAAGAAACGAATCCTTCAGCTGAGACTCAAACTAGTTCATCTCCTGATGAAGAAAAAATAAACTCCCTTAATACGTCACCTAAAGAAAAATTTAAAGCGATATTTAATGATTTTAAACAGAAAAGCCAGGCCCTAAAACCACTTGATAAAGAAGATGAATTGGTACTCGAAGGGCCACGCCCTTGCAAATAAAACATAGGAGGCTTCACGCCTAAACCCGCCACAAATACCATGATGCAATACTTTGGTAAGGATACCAATCTTCTCCTAATTTTGCTAACTCCTTAGGCGTTGGTTGCTTATCCAAAGATTTCATACGCTTATACCCTTCTCGAACACCAAAATCATGAATTGGAAGCACATCCAAACGTCCTAGATTAAAAATTAAGAGCATTTCAACAGTCCAAGGACCAATTCCAGGTAAAACAGTAAGCTCACGAATTAATGTTTCATTTGATAACTCTTTTGCCTTAGCAAAAGTCGGTACAAGCCCATGAATACGAGCCTCAGCAATCGCTTTTATCGTATTAATTTTTCTCATTGAAAAACCACATTTCCTTATAACATCGCTCTCAATAGATAAAATCTGTTGTGGCTCAGGAAATTTTTCTTCAGGAAATAAAGCCAAAAAACGGTTTAAAATTGCTTCAGCCGCCCTACCGTGTAATTGTTGATGCGCAATTGCGCGAATCAATGTCTCATAAGGCTCCTCAGTTAATTTGGGTACTAATTTACAAGGGCCAACTCGCTCAATAATTAATGACCAATCAGCATCTAACTTAGATAGATAGTCACATGCTTGCTGATAAACAGGAATATCAGGCACTTCGTCATTTACAGTCATTCTTGCTCCGTTGGTCCATCAATATAGCATAGTACCGATAGTGTAGTAGAGGCACATTGATAAGTTCTGAAACACTATCATTTTCGCTGATAATACAAGAAATTTTACACCCTATACACAGAGTTATCCACAGATTTTGTGGATAAAAACACTCGTGAATCAAAATAAAATAAATACGCGAAGATCCTTATAAAATAAGGAGTTTATTTAGGTTTAGGATAAAAAATAAGAAGTTAGATAGATTAACAGAAGTTAGAGATATCCACAGGATATTTTCAAGAGTGTAAAAACACATGTATCTTATCAAAGATAAAAATAAAAAACAGTCTTGACTTTAAATATTTTAAAAATATATTCGAGAGATAATTAAATGATGTAGCCTGGTTGCTCGCAACCAGGTCACACACAACAAAGATTAAATTTCCATTAAATCTTTTTCTTTATTCGCTAATAATACATCTACTTCAGCAATGTACTTATCAGTTAATTTTTGAATTACTTCTGCAGCACGACGTTCATCGTCCTCAGAAATAGATTTGTCTTTAACTAAGTCTTTTAATTGGCTATTCGCGTCACGTCTAATGTTACGAATAGAAACCTTTCCTTGCTCGCCTTCATTACGGACTACTTTAATCAACTCTTTTCTACGCTCTTCAGTTAATGGAGGCATAGGCACACGAATTGCAGCCCCAGCAGTTGATGGATTAAGTCCCAAATCAGAAGTCAAAATTGCCTTTTCAACAGCAGCAACCATAGACTTTTCCCAAGGAGTAACCATAATGGTTCGTGAATCGCTTGCTGTAATATTCGCAACCTGGCTTAGCGGTGTTGAGGTACCATAATAATCAACATGAACATGATCCAGTAACCCAACATTGGCTCTTCCAGTACGAATCTTTGTCATATCAACTTGCAATGATTCAATGGTTTTTTTCATGCGTCGTTCTGAGTCTTGCTTAATCTCATTAATCATTATTTGCTCCAACTATAGTTCCTACACGTTCGCCCTCGACAATGCGTTTTAACGCATTAGGAGCAGCCATGTCAAACACCTGTAATGGCATATTTTGATCTTGGCATAAACAAATTGCCGTAGAATCCATTACCTCTAAGCCTTGAGTTAAGACCTCTTTATAAGTTAAATAATCATAACGCGTTGCATCAGGATTTTTAACAGGATCAGCGGAATAAACTCCATCTACTTTAGTCGCTTTTAAAACCACATCAGCACCTATTTCAATAGCTCTTAAGCAAGCAGCAGTATCTGTAGTGAAAAATGGATTCCCTGTTCCGGCTGCGAAAATAACCACATGGCCAGTACGCAAATGAGTAATCGCCTTACGTCTGTGATATGAATCAACTACTCCCATCATGGGAATAGCTGACATAATACGAGCAGGTAAATCGATACGCTCTAATGCGTCTCGCATTGCTAAAGCATTCATAACTGTAGCCAGCATCCCCATATGGTCACCGGTTACACGTCCAACCCCAGCTTGAAAAAGCGCTTTACCACGGAATAAATTACCCCCACCTAATACCAAGCCAACTTCTACACCCATTTGAATTAGTTCGGCGATGTCTTTGGCTAAAGTATCTAAAACCGCAGGATCGATACCAAACTGTGACTTCCCCATAAGGGCTTCGCCACTAAACTTGAGTAGAATACGTTTATATTTTAGTTTTAGGTGACTGTCATTCATCATGAGCGAACCTGAGCCATTACTTCTTCAACAAAGTTGTCTTCTTTCTTCTCAATACCTTCACCAACTTCATAACGGATGAATGCGATTACTTCGGCATTCTTCTCTTTTAGAAGCTGACCAACTTTCATATCTGGGTTTTTAACATAAGGTTGACCTAACAGGCTTACTTCATCAACAAACTTGTTGATTCGGCCTTCGATCATCTTGTCGATAATTTCTTGAGGCTTTCCACTTTCTTTAGCTTGAGCAGTGAAAATTTCGCGCTCATTTTCAATTGTTTCAGCAGAAACTTGATCACGGCTAACAACAATTGGCTTGCTTGCAGCGATGTGCATTGCAATGTCTTTAGCAAGAGTTTCGTCGCCATTTTTCAGAGCAACCATTACACCAATTCGTGAACCATGCATGTAGTGACCAACAACGCCATCAGTGCTCATACGCTCAATACGACGTAACTTAATGTTTTCACCGATCTTAGCAACAAGTTCTTGTCTTGCTTGCTCTACAGTAATACCAGAATCTAATGTAAGTGCAGACACTTCGTCAATTGTAGGAACTGAGCTGTTTAATGCTGCAGCTGCAACTTTGTCAGCAAAGCTAGTGAAGTTCTCATCACGAGCAACGAAGTCTGTTTCACTGTTGATTTCAATCATTACAGCAGAACGTCCATCAGTAGAACGAGCAATAATAACTACTCCCTCAGCTGCAACGCGATCTGCTTTCTTATCAGCTTTTGCTTGACCTGCTTTACGCATTTCAGTAATAGCCGTTTCAATATCACCGTTGGTAGCGATTAGGAATTTTTTGCATTCCATCATACCAGCGCCAGTACGCTCGCGTAATTCCATGACTAATTTTGCACTAATTGACATCTTCATTTTCTCCGCATAGAAAAAAGGGGGCTAAGTGAGGTTCTACAACCTACTTGCCCCCATTCATAATATTAATTATTCACCAGCTTTTTCAGCACTGTGTTCCTTCTCAACAACTTCAACAAATTCAGCGTCAGAAGAAAGTCCACCAACAGAATTACTGTTTTTTGCATCTAAAATAGCATCAGCTATGCAACGAACATAAATGTCTACTGCACGCATAGAATCATCATTACCAGGAATAATGTAATCGATGTTTTTAGGGCTGTTATTTGTATCAACAACACCAATAACAGGGATCTTCAAGCGACGAGCTTCTTCAACAGCAATGTGTTCGAAACCAACGTCAACAATAAACAACGCATCAGGCAATCCGCCCATGTTTTCAATACCACCCAAACCACGCTCTAATTTTTCAAGCTCGCGGGTTAGCATTAACGCTTCTTTCTTGATCATCCCTTCGAACAATCCTTTCTCTTTCATTTCTTTTAATTCTTTCAAACGGAAGATAGACTGACGAACAGTTTTGTAGTTAGTTAACATACCACCTAACCAACGGTGATCAACATAAGGCATGCCACAACGTTTCGCATGTTCACGAATACTTTCTTGTGCAGCTCTTTTAGTACCAACAAAAAGGATTTTTGCTTTGTTAGAAGCTAAACGACCAACGTAGTTAGTTACGTCATTTAACATTACCATCGTTCTTTCTAGGTTGATAATGTGGATCTTGTTACGAGCACCAAAAATGTACTCTCCCATTTCAGGATTCCAGAAACGTGTTCTATGTCCAAAATGAGCGCCCGCTTCGAGCAATTCACGCATACTTACATTCATTATTATTTCTCCAGGGTTAAGCCTCCACGTTCCCCATACGCCACCTCAAGGGACCCTAACGTACGTGCCGAAACGTGTGTGTATTTAAAAAGCGCGGTATTTATAACATAAAGTGGAATATTCAGCAATCTAATACTTTAATTAAATTAACACTAATTAAAAAAATATGATTATGAATACATACAGATACAATCCGCACCACCACATAAAAATATGGTTGAGCAATAATCGCAATCTATTTATGAATCTGGAAAATCAGATTCGCCTAATAAAAATGCGCGAAACCAACCTATCCGATGTGATTCATTTAATATACGATTCATTGCTTCTTAATAGTAATGCAATTCAAGATTTAATGCACTATTGCCGAGAGCATCGGATTATACCCGTTGACATTCGCATGACTCGAGCCGAGATTATTTCTGATAATGAGCAGAAGTTATTTCATTTTTATGATGATGAAATAACTCACTTAAATCAGGGAGGGAATCTTGCTGTTGCCAGTGATATATTGAGATGGCTATCACCATTTTATAAATTGGGCACTTATTCTGATTTTGATTATCCAATTGATACATCAATGCTTCCAGAACTAATCGATGTTGATGCGCCCTTATTGCTTAACATTGGTAGTTTAAAGCTAGGAAACAAAGAGTTTATCCTGGCGAATAATGATTTTATTGCAGTCGTTGATGAACTAGCAGCGAGTCATCTAATAAATAAAGTACATCATAACCTATTATCAAAACTGACACATTACGACAATGATTTTAATGAGCAAGTTGAAAAACAATTTAGTGATAACTTATTAAGTCGCTACGTAATCCGACTAATGAGAAATCGCTCCGAAACTCTCTATATTGCTAAATCAAAAGATCTAAAACAACAACCTGAGCTTATTGATTCAACACCATTGAATTCATCACGTAGTTATAGGAATTATATTCAACAAATAATGACGAATAATGATTTATTTTTACGTTTTAATAAGCAAGGAAGTGAATCATCCGCAGAGATCATACAAAGGCTAAGAAATGAGTTAGAACAAAACCTTAATCTAGTTAAGTTTCTATTTTTTAATAAAGAATATGCAGAAACCAAACAGCTCCTACAATTAAATGATAATGATTTTTTAACCTATTGCAGGAAAAAAGAAATTAATCTTTACCTTAAGTCCATCATTGTTTGCACTACTGGGCCCGTGGAAATCGCCAACGCACTTTTTAGTAAATATGTAATGGATAGTCATGAACTTATTAAAGAAGTCCAACCATTATCATTTAACCATTATCAATTACAGCATGCATTTAAATCGCCAAACTCCATTCCATTACATGAGAATCCATTAGGAATGATGAAGTTCCTTGGGGCTAGCGAAGGCGAGGTTAATGATTCATCCTGGCTAGAATCAGGAAAGCAATTACAAGAAGCACGAATAAAAACACTTAAAGCACAAAAAGAGTTTTTTTCTTCAAACTTATCTCAATCACTTCTAAGTATAAAAAAAGATTTAGAAACTAATCTGCAAAAAAGCAGTAAGCCCCTATTTAAGAAACGTAATGAAACCAAAAAACAACTGCTTAATGAAGTATTGGAATGCTTTCATGAAGAACAAGAGTACGATTTTGATGTGGAGCAATTCCAAAGCATTTTATTAAAGAAAAATGACCAAGTCACACATTTATATTTCAGCCCAACTAAACGGCTTATTCAAGACTTACAAAAACTAAGCCACGAGGCGGTGGTGTTTGGATTAACGCAGCAAAGAAAAATTATATTGAATGCTACCGATAAAGAGCTAAGGCACTAATTTATTAAGCTGGGTAAGAATAAACAGAAGAACTCGCTGCGCGCATATCTCCCGGGGCTGCTTCTAAATGTAGCCCTGATGCAGCATAGCGTAATCCAGGAGGTCTGCGTGCAGCGAATTCCTTAAGTAAATAACAACCTTTCCTATATTTTCTCCAATAAAAACATACACAAAAGTTTTATTGACAAGCCCATAGTTTAAACTGTAGGATCACATTTTTATCACCAGGGGTGCTAAACCAATATCCGGTTTAGCTGAGAATCACCCTTTGTACCTGCTCTGGATAATGCCAGCGAAGGAAGAGTGAATTATGTACAGTAAAAGTCTATCTTTTTTCCCAGCACCAATAACAGCTAATTTTGTTTCTGTTTTGCTGAAAACCCCACCCATTGCCCGAAATTTAGAAAAAATTTATAAACATCCGTTTAATCAACAATTGTTTGACGGCACCTTAAAACCGGATGCTTTCGGCTACTTTTTGCATGATGACTACATCTACCTACATCACTACGCGCTAATATTAAAAAATATCTCAATAAGAGCGACTAAAGTTAATCCTAAGCTATCCCAACAACTAGACTATTTGCACAGCGACATCATTTCCGGTGAGCAACGCATGCAAGAACGGTATAAAAAATATTTTACCCATACCGAAACATCTCGACCTGGCATTGCTATCTCATCCTACATTGAGTTTCTCCAAGAACAGTCACTTGATACAGAAGAGCTTCCGGTATCACTCTGCAGCATTTTTCCTTGTTTTTGGATTTATTATCAATTAGGAACCAAAAAATTAGCACCCAAACAATTAATTGTAAATCCCTATAATGACTGGATAAAAACCTATTCGAGTAGTAGCTTTGTTGAGGCAACACTAACACTTGCAGATACGATTGATACATTAGCCCTTGAGTCAACCCCAAATACCCAGAAGAAAATGAAGGCCGCTTTTGCTCAAGCAGTAGAATACGAATTACACTTTTTTGATGAATCTCATGAGCAAATACTCTATCCCTGCTCACTATAAATGGTGCCCAGCACCGTTAATGTAGACTAGAGCAGTAAAGCCCAGTAGCAAAAGTATTGCAGAGCTTTCAACAACCTACCTACAACGCAGGCTGAGTATAGCCTCCACTGTAATATTCTTGCCAATTACGTGCTGGCGGGATAGGACATGTTTTCGAAACCATATTCCATCCTTTCTTTCCATGAAACTCCTTATAACATGCTGATTGATTTGGACTATTTGCTAATATTAAAGAAGAAACAAGCACAAATCCAGCTGCTAATGATTTGATTATCATATAGAGCTCCTTTTCCTTGGTCACACCAAAAACGAAACAATCATAATCAATATGAGTATATTATTTACACAAAGAGCATGCAAATTTTTAATCCATTTATAATTGTTGGGCTCCTGGCCCAACACTAAGTTAAGGAGTAACTCGATGCTCTTGTTGGACCATGGGATCTTTAAGAATTTTCTCTATTTTTTACGTGAAGCAGCTACTTTAAAATTAACCGTTACTTCATCCTTAACTGTATCAGTACTCGCCCACTCACCAGAACCTACACCAAAAGCGCTACGTTTAATTATGGTTGAGCCTTCCACAACCCCGTGATCTTTAGGAGACTCTACTGCAGTAAACTTCAAAACTACGGGTTGAGATTTATTTTTAATGGTTAAAACACCAGCGGCTGTATAATGTTGATCATCGATTTTATTAATTTTGTTTGATTTAAACTCTGCGGTTGGAAATGCCTTAACGTCGAACCAATCAGGAGTAATCAATATATTAGCTAAATCCGCATAAGAAACAGAAAGTGAGTCCATGTTTATAATAAAATCGAGCGTAGCACTTTCAGGCTTTGTGGGATCAACCAGGATCGTTCCTTTAAATGACTTAAATGCTCCGGTTACAGGTGCGTTATTTTGTGTTCCTGTAAAGCTAATATTGCTTTCTGCGGGAATAATATCCCATTGAGGTATGGAGTCCGCATAAACACTAGAGCAAAAAGATAAGATTAAAAATAAAAATCGTTGACTTAATTTCATCGTAACATTCTCCGTAATATGTCATCCTTATTAATAAAATGGTGTTTTAACGCTGCAGCTATATGTAAACAAATCGCAGCAATCAGCGCATATCCTAACCATTGATGCATCCACTCAAATAAAGCAAGCTTATGTTGGTCCGGAGCCACAAGATTAGGTAAAGAGAATAAGCCAAAAAAAGAAGCCGGTAAGCCCGCAGCAGAAGTAATTAACCAACCCGTAATCGGCATAGCAAACATAAATCCATAAAAAATCCAATGCATACTACGCGCTGCGATTTGTTCTAGCCAAGGTAATGCCAATTCTGGGGTTGTATTACTTAAACGCCAAATAAGACGGAAGATTGCAAGAAACAATACTAAAAAACCATACTCCTTATGCCATCCATAAAATTTCAACTTTTCCAGGCTAATGGGCAAGTTCACCATATATAAACCTAGAGCTAATAAGCAAATAATTAATACTGCGATAATCCAATGAAGCAAAATAGCAATAATACCAAAACGGGTGGCGCTATTTTTAATTTGCATTGTCATTCCTTAGTTAAGGAAATTCATAAAAATAACCCGTATTAGCGCAGCATAATACGGGATCGAACCCTCAGTTCCTGCTCCGTTCCCATATTATGCTGCGCTAATATGGCTACACAAACAGACTAATCTACTCAGCCTTTTTATCCTGATAAGCTTCCGCATTAATATTAAGCTCCACTTCATCCCCAAGAGAGGGCAACAAAGTATTAATCCCAAAATCAGAACGTTTAATCGTTGCAGTTGCAGTGAATCCCGCTGTCATTTTATTATTGATAGGATTCATGCCCGCTTTGTTAAAGATCACACGCAAAACTACAGGTTTACTTATACCGTGTAGAGTTAACACCCCACTAACATCAGCCTTATTTTCACCGGTTACTTTGACTTTGTCACTGACAAACGTTGCTTTAGGAAAATGCGCAACATCAAAAAATAATTTGTCTTTTAAATGCTTATCTAATTCAGGTATACCAGTAACAATATCGGCAACATTAATATTCGCCACAACTTTGCTATTCTCGGGATGCTCTTTATCAATAACAAGCTGTCCTGTTGCATACCATTTTCCTGTTTGCGTTGAAAAACCTAAATGTTTAATGTTCCATGCAACATAGGTATGATTGTTATCGAGGATAAGAGTCTCTGGCTCCGCTCGCAGCGCAGCAGAGAAGCTAATTAAACTAATAAATAATAAACCCCAGTGAGCAATCCATTGTTTCATATTCATGTCCTTATTCTGATTTAAGACTTCCACCCACAATTTTTTCACAAAGACCTTTGGGCATAAAAAGAAAAGCATCTTTTTGCTGATCTTTAGTTGCGGAACCAGCACATGATGCAGTAGCAGTGGAGCAATCGTTCATACCCATTTTAGCAATACCATAACATTTTTCCATTGCAGGAGCTTCATTACCATCGGTTGCGTTTGCACTAGTGGTAGCAAGAACTAAAAACGCGGTCATAACTGAATGTACAAGCTTATCCTTGGTCAACATAAAATCACCTCTAAGCTATTGATAGTCGTGAATATATTATTTGACAACAAGTAGGACATCAAGTGGTTTTATTTGAACAAAAGAGAAATGCTTCTGTGAGCCTGGCCGGAAAGTATAAATTACTTTGCATTGTGTAAGGGCCATACAAACGGCCCAATAATATTCGACCATGATAAGAAATTTCAGGGGTAATAACAATCTAATTCGGAGCAAATATTGGCCTTACATCTGCTTCTGTCGGCACTGACGAGTCGTTCGACTTACTCAGGCTTAGACCATGGTCTTTAGATGATTTTCGAGTAAACAAGCGAAAACTATCTTTCATTTGGCTGACTATTGATTCTGCATCTTCTTGTGCATATTGACAATAAGGAGAAGCCCATGAAGCTCTTGCCGCATTGAAGAGTTCGGAAATGTGCTCCATTGAAACAGGAGTATTCAATGAACTAAATGTTATAAATGCACCTTTCATTTCATCTGGGCGATGAGAGCAAATAACTTTACCATCAAAGCTTTTGATTACTTCAAAAGCTTGTGCTAAACCACGCCCCTGCCCCCCCAATTTATTTTGGCCTATTTTATGGGACATGATCGAATGACAACCAGATAATTTACGTTCATAATCTATGGAAGCGCAGTCTGCTCCTAAAAAATCAGAAGAAAATCCGATGCCATCATCGAAAATACAAATGGATGATGCTAATGTAGTTGAACGGTCTTCTATAAAGAAATTTTCTGCCCCTGCATCTATCGCATTTTTTATGAGCTCATTTAAACTTTCAAGAATGACTCTATGTGCCGCAGCCAACCCTGCTGCACCTATTTTTTCTTCAAAATAACACCGAACCTGATGCTCAAAATCTTCCATTTCTTTTTTCCACCTCGGTCTATCAGACTTTACTTGCTCTATGGAAATTAATTTTAAACATACCATGGTGTATTCTATCTCCCTTATTATTTATCTCTTATATAAAATTTAATCGCCCTTTAGGGGGTAACATGACAAATATTTGGCATATTCACTAAATCCGTTTGCATATTAATCCTATGCTACTTTGTTTTTATATTCAACAGGTAGGATATAATTTAATGAGCTTCCAATTACCTTCGTCATAGGCCAACCTCAAATCAAGCATCTCCTAAATTAAAAACATCGCGTTTCTATGTAGATAGGTTCTTTCGATTTTTCGTGAATAATTGAATATTGACTATTTTTAAAATCTGTTTTAAAGAAAGTCTAAGTATCATGATGTAGGAGATTTCAATCATGCGTTTGATGATTCGTTGGGTTATTTTAGGACAAATGTGTTTGCTTTATTTAGTGCCTTGGGCCTCCTCCGCACCCCACTTAGATAAAATGTGTTTAAACAAATGCACCACCTCTTTTGGAAAAAAGCTAGGCGGTTTAAACGAAGTAAGTGCGTACAGCAATTGTTCTAATGATTGTGAAAGTTCTCTTTGGCACTATGTGAAGTTAAATGAAGGCTCGTTAGTAAAAACAGGCATGAAATGGCAATGTGTTGAATATGCACGTCGTTGGTTAATGACACAAAGAGGATATTCTTTTGCATCAATCGATCATGCATATCAAATTTGGAATCTAAAAACAGCAACCAACCTAACCACATACAAAGAAACTCCTTGGCTTCACTATGTTAATGCGGTTACAGAAGAAAAACCACAACCCCATGATTTACTCATATATAACACGACACAGGGTGTACATGGACATGTTTCCGTGATTGTTGCTGTTGCAGGAGACGATGTTTTAATTGCCGAGCAAAATTATGCGAATGCGCTGTGGGAACATCCAACCTACGCCAGACGGATTAAATTAATAAAGCAAAAGGGACATTATCAATTAGCGGATAAAGGTGTCATTGGGTGGATGCGTATTGCTCCCTAAAGATGATTCCTTGAGTGGTGTGGCTCATTACACCGAGCCATATCATTCTATAAACTAACCTCAAAAAAAGCGCCTGAATATGGCAATGTAGCTAAAAGTGGGGCTTCAAGGAGCGAAGTTAATGTCTCTATATTTTCGAATAAAGCCAACATATCTGGATCAACACAATTCGCAATCCACCCGGCACAGTGAATATTGTGCGCTTTTAATGCAGTAGTAGTCAACAAGGCATGATTGATGCATCCCAGCCTCATTCCCACGACTAAAATTACAGGAAATCGAGTTATTTTTAAAAAATCTATCCACGTTTGATTATCATTTAGGGGAACCATTAGTCCTCCCGCACCTTCAATAAATAATCGATCAATACCTGCTAGTTGCAAGTTAAGACAATAGTCTGCAATCTCAGCCACTGATAAATAGCATTCCTCGGCTCGGGCGGCAATATGAGGAGAAACAGGTAACTTAAAGCGCCAAGGATTAATTACATCCAAACTTAAATGACACTGTTCTTGTAATGCTAAAGCATCGGTACTCACTTGCTGATTATTCAACTCCAAACAACCGCTCGCAATGGGCTTAATTGCCGCAGATTTTGAAAAATATTGGACTAACTTTGCTGTAACATAAGTTTTCCCGCAATCAGTATCAGTCCCGGTAATAAAATATCGCTTCATTTAATAAACCCTCGGAGTTCATTAAGAAATAAATCTGGATGTGATAAAAAGGGCATATGCGCAGCGCGATTGAAAAATACGTAATTAAAGTGCGGATAAATTTCTTGCATCTCCCTCATTGTTTTAACAGGAACAATAGGATCCAGACGGCCAAACATATAGCATGCGGGACGGTCAAACTGTGTCATTCGCTCGCGAAAATCCCAAGTATCCAAGATTTCCAATCCAGATGCTAAGCCTTCATCAGTCGGTAAAAGCCCCAGTTCCATCTTGAATTTAGTCCTACTGGTCTGTAATTCAATAAATTCTTTCAATGTGTTCTGAGGGTCTTGTGATAATTTGCAATAAAACTCAGCAAATACCTCTCGCGCAACCCCGGGCCAGGAGTCATCCAACAAAAAGCGTGGTGAGGAGCAAATATTAAGTAAATGAGTCACTCGTTGTGGAACATCTAAAGCCAAACGCGTGCCATATAATCCCCCCATAGACCAACCAACCACAGCAAAATACTCGGGTAATTGGGTTAATAAGTTTGTTTTAAAAGTAGTCCAATCCATCATTGGGCTTTGCCCAAAACCAGGTAAATCAACGAGAATAAGTTGATACCTTGACTGTAACTCAGGCACTAAGGTCATCCAAATGTGCTGATCAAAACCCCAGCCATGGAAAAAAACCAATGGAAATCCAGAGCCGTGCTTATTGAGATGTATGTTCATAAATCACATTTAACTTATTAAATAAACTATTAATTTGCTCTGGAGTATGCTCATAATTCAAAATAATGCGTAATCCAGTTTCTTTTTTACCCACAGTTGGTTTGCGAATCGCCAGACAACTGATCCCTTGTTTTTTGAGCTCTTGGCTATAGCGCAAAGCCAAATGCGGACACCCCAAGCGCAGTTGCTGAATTGGTGTTGATGAATCAGCCCAGTCAAAAGGTGAAGATTGGATATGCTCACGAAACAAGTTAACCAAGCGCTTCAGTTTTAAACGCCGCTCATCCGCAGCAACCACGACATCTAGGGTGGTTAATAAACCATAACTTAAAGCGGGGCTAATTGCTGTTGAATAAATTAATGAACGACCAGCTTGCAATAGCGCAGCAATCCAATCATGTGCTCCGGCAATTAAAGCGCCTTGTGATGCAAACGATTTACCAAAAGGAATAACGCGTAAAGGAACTTCATTCTGTGTTAGTCCATGATAAGCAACAGCCCCCCTGCCTTGCTCACCTATCACCCCAAAAGAATGGGCCTCATCGACCAAGAGCTCAGTTTGGTTTGCCGCACATAAAGCAGAAATAGAGGATAATGGCGCTATTTGCCCACTCATACTGAAAATACCTTCAGTAATTAATGCGGAATTTGTTGCATTTTGCGGTAGCTTACGAGTTAAGTCCGCCAGATCATTATGAAAATAACGCGTAAAACTAACCTGTGATAGGGCCAAGCCATCATAAGCCGACGCGTGCAATTCTTTATCAACAAAGCAATGAGCCTTTAATCGGCCAAGCAATGCCGTCATAGCAAGATTTGCAGCGTATCCTGATGAAAATAAAAGGCATTCATCAACGGCTAATAATTTAGCAAAAGCCTGCTCCAAAGCGCGATGATTTTCATGGTAACCACTAAGGAGCATGGATGCACCACTGCCGCTAGGATAACAAGAATATCCTTGTTGATAGGCTGCAGAAATACGCTTGTCCGTAGCTAATGATAAATAGTCATTACTGTCGAAATGAATTAATGATGAGTTATCCGATTTAAATACGGTTCGCTTTCTCAATAAGCCTTGTTCTTTAAGCTGACTCGTATAGCTTGTCATTTTTTCGTTTAAGGACATTACTGTTCTATTAATTTAAGAGAATGTAGCCCGTATTAGCGTAACATAATACGGGATTGACAAAAAATCACGGATTAGGCTTCAACCAGTTCGGTTAAGCCTAATTTATTAAACAACACCTTATCTTTAGTGCGTTGTGGATTATCTTCCGTTAATAACTTATCACCAATAAACACGGAGTTTGCACCCGCAAAATAACACAAGGCCTGCAACTCATCGCTCATCTCAGTACGTCCTGCGGTTAAACGAATTACACTTTTGGGCATTAATATGCGAGCAGCGGCAATAGTACGTACCAACTCAATACCCTCAACAGGTTGAGCCTTTGCTAATGGAGTTCCTTCAACTGGGATTAGACGGTTAATTGGAACACTTTCGGGTGGTGTATCCATATTGGCTAAAGTTAATAAAAACTCAATACGATCCTCTCGAGTCTCACCTAAGCCTAAAATTCCACCACAACACACGTTAATACCCGCTTTACGCACATTATCTAAAGTTTCTAAACGCTCACTAAATTTACGGGTAGTAACCACTTTTTCATAATAAGAAGGAGACGTATCGATATTGTGGTTATAGTAATCTAGGCCAGCCTCTTTTAAGCACATTGCTTGCTCTTTATTAAGCATACCTAAGGTCATACAGGTCTCTAAGCCTAGCGCCTTAACACCTGTGATCATTTCTTGTAATTGAGGCATTACTTTATCTGGAGGACAACGCCAAGCAGCCCCCATGCAAAAACGCTTCGCACCACCATCTTTTGCTTCTTGCGCACTTTTTAGCACCGCATCAACCGTCATCAACTTTTCTTTTTCTACATGTGTCTGATGATGACCACTTTGGGAGCAATAGCCGCAGTCCTCTGGGCAGGCTCCTGTTTTGATACTTAGTAAGGTAGCAAACTGTAAGGCATTTGCATCATGGTTTTCTCTATGGATACTATGTGCTTGATTTAATAAATCATTAAATGATTGCTCATAGATTGCAGTAATTTCAGATGTTGACCATTTTTTTTTATTTTGAGTCACAATTAACCCCTATTATTTGTCATAAAGGACATGATAAAGTGGCGCACCGTCTTGTCAACCAAAATTTTAAAAATGGTCAACATAGAACAATTAATTCATCGTGATTTAAAACATGTTTGGCATCCTTGTGCTCAAATGAAGGATTTTGAAGCAATTCCCCCACTCGTTGTTGAACGCGCCCAAGGAAGTTACCTTTATACCAATAAAGGGCCGCTTATCGATGGAATTTCCAGCTGGTGGTGCAAATCTTTAGGTCATGGACATCCCGCAATAATCGAGGCCATAACAAATCAGCTGCACCGCTTCGAACATGTCATTGCCGCAAATACCACACATCCCGCTTTAGTTGAACTGGCTGAGGAATTAGCCCAGGTCACCCAAAAGCAACATATATTCTTTGGAAGTGACGGCTCTAGTGCGGTTGAAATCGCCTTAAAACTGACAATTCATGCAAATCAAATCAAAGGACTAAACCATAAAAAGCAATTTATTGCTCTGAAAAATGGCTATCATGGAGAAACCCTTGCCACAATGGGAACGAGTGATTTGGGCCTTTATAAAGCGCCTTACGAAGCCTACGGCGTGCCCTGCCATTTTCTTGAACATATTCCTTATGTCTCAGGAAAAAATGATCCATTATGGGATAATTGTGATGAATATTGGCCTGCAACAGAAAGGCAATTAAATGCGCTTGCTGAAAAAACCTGTGCGGTTATTTTTGAACCCATAGTCCAGGGGGCTGGCGGAATGTTGTGTTATAGCCCTGACTTTCTAAAAAAACTGTCTCTATGGGCCCAAGCAAACGACGTTTACCTCATTGCCGATGAAATCATGACAGGGCTTTGCCGAACGGGTGAATGGCTGGCCTGTGATCATGCAGGTATTAAGCCGGACTTAATTTGCTTATCGAAAGGTTTAACCTCGGGTTCAGTTCCACTAAGCTGCGTGATGATCGATAACAACATTTTTGAGCTTTTTTATAATGACTACTCCAGCGGCAATTCGTTTCTGCATTCACATACCTATAGTGGTCATTCATTAGCTGTCTGCGCAGCCTTAGCCACCATAAAAACGATGCATGCAGAACAGATTATTCACCAAGCACGTTCGCTTGGCGATTATATGTTTGCCTGCATGCAAGAAATTGCACAAGTATCAGGTAAACTAACCAATGTTCGCGGTGTTGGCGCCCTAGTTGCTGCCGATTTAGAAATAACAACACCATCAAGTCGCATAGGAAATAAAATATACCAGCAAGCATTAGAGCATGGCGCTTTAATACGCCCTATTGGAACTACCCTTTATTGGCTTCCTCCATTAAATACAAATAGAGATATTATTGGGAATTTAGCAGAAATCACACTAAACTCTATAAAGGACGCCTATGCATAAAACATAATATTATGGACCAATTGCGGCATCCCTTTCTACACTATATTTATAGGCAGTTTACAGTGTTTTGGGGGATCCTTACTCTAACGATTATTTGTTTCTGCTCCTACATGATGTGGCAGAACTCTATTGCTAATGCATACACCCAAGCGTTAAAAGCAGCTCATAATTCAGCATATAGCCTTGATAATTTAATAGATGAAACCTTTTCTCGACTGGAGACATTACCCATTTTTAAAAAAGCTAATTTAGATTGTAAAGCAGATCTTCTGCCCTATTTAAATTACATAAATACTGCTCACCCTGAAATTTTAGGCATCGCGACTAAGGATACCGACCATGGGCTTATTTGTTCCACTTTACCTTACAATAAAAGCTTTCTTTTAAATGGAGACATCTCATCAAAAACTATAGTAGGCCCCCTTCAATTACCTACTTATAATTTTCCGATTTATTCATTAAAAAAGGATTTTGGCCATTACCAAATAGAGTTAATTTTTATAGCATCCATGCTTGAAGCGCTCCTCAAACCAACGGGACAAGACAATTTCACGATCATTTTATATGATAAGAACAATAAAAAAGATTTGCTTAGAATTTCTAATAAACCAAAAAAATCACTGATATATAATCCGGTCACAAACCCCAGGCTTCCTTTAATTGTTAAACCCATTGTTGCCCACGTAAATCTCCATAGTATTAAAGGCGTCGCTGTAAAATTAATTTATTCGCCTCAAGTTCTATTTAGCAACTTACGAAACAAGCAAATTCTACTTACTATTGATATTTTAATTTTGTCTTTTTTTTCATATTACTTACTAAACAATTTGATTCGTGCGCGCACTTCGTTAAAATGGTCGATAAAAAGAGCCATCAAACGCCAACTGTTTTATCCCGTCTATCAACCAATTTTTAGTGTTAAGCTAAATCGATATTCCAGTGTTGAGGTTCTGTTAAGGTGGAGAACGAAATATGGCGAAATTATTATGCCCGATTCGTTTATAACAGAAGCTGAAGAAACTGGATTAATTGTTCCTATTACACTACAAATTCTTGAAATTGCCTTTAGAGAAACTCAAGATATTTTAAAAGCTAATCCATTATTCCATTTATCAATCAACATTTGTGCGGCTCATTTTATCGACCCTGACTTTTTTGATAAGTTTTATCAATTACAACAGGACTATTCAATTGCATCAACACAGGTTTTACTTGAAATTACAGAGCGTAACTTACTCGATGAGCATGACGAAATTTATCTAAAAAGGATGCACGAATTATGCAACAAAGGATTTTCACTAGCGATTGATGATTATGGTACTGGCCATGCAAGTTTAAGCTACTTACAACATTTCCCTTTCAGCTATTTGAAAATAGATAAAATGTATGTTCAGGCTATTGGTACGAAAGCCATTACCGAATTACTCAACGATGCAATCATTGATTTGGCTAAAAAAATGAATTTAATTATTATTGCAGAAGGTGTTGAAACTAAAGAACAAGCCAATTATTTACTTAAGAATGAAGTACAATTATTACAAGGGTGGTATTTTTCAAAGGCTCTATCTATTGAGCAATTAAAAAGCCTGCTTTAGGGAGAAAATAAATGAATTATTATGTACGCATCTGTGTTTTATTATTGTTTAGCTTTTCTGTTTCAGCATTTGCGCAACAGCCACTGAGTGGAAACTTTTGGCAATGTACTACCTATGATGCAAGTGGCAAACCATGGATTGCTGCGAGCACTTATCGAAAAGTCGCCGTAAATTATGCTTTTGATATGTGTAAAAAAGGAAGTACAGACCCTGCAACCTGTAAGGTAAGAAGGAACAATTGTGAACGCTTCGTTCATGGGGTAAGTGTTGAGCCTATGTGGGTATGCTCTGCTTTAGACCGCACTGCGATTGTTTGGCGAAGTAATCCTTATCCGCAACGCGATGATGCAGCATTAGCAGCCAAAGATTTTTGCCGTCAAAAAAGTGTGGTACCTGGAACCTGCTATGTTAATTTAATTACTTGTGTTAATAAAAATGGGCTAGATTAATGGTGTATTGTGTGGGTTTAACAGGTGGGATTGCAAGCGGCAAGAGTACTGCAGCCGAGGTATTTGCAGAGTTAGGAATACATGTTGTTAACGCGGATAAAATATCACGTATTCTGACTACGCAAGGTCAAGATGCTTATACTCAAATTGTTGCACATTATGGTCCGGAAATTTTAAATGAACATAATGAACTTAATCGTAACGCATTAAGAACGATTATCTTTAGCGACCCCAAAGAGCGCACTTGGCTTGAGCAGCTACTACATCCTCTTATCCGTCAAAAAATTAAAGAGCAAGTTGGCTTAACCACCACACCATATTGCATTGTAGAAATTCCTTTGCTAATCGATAAGAAGGCCTACCCATATATTAACCGTGTTTTATTAATTCAAGCGCCCAAACACATACAAATAGAACGCCTTATGCAACGTGATAAGTGTAATCAAGAGCAAGCCCTATCCATTTTGGCAGCACAACCCGATACAAACCTACGTTTAAAAAATGCAGATGATATTATTATTAACGATGCAGGAACAGATAAGCTAAAAACAGCAATTATTGACCTGCATCATAAATATCTCCTAAAAACATAGCCTGGATGAAGGCGAAGCCACCATCTGGAGCCGTGCTCAAAACGCATATGATGTTAGCCCTATTCAAATTAGCATTCCTTTTTGTTCTTCATCACCGCGAAAAACTTAATTAAATCATCCAGATCATTTTCAGATAGGGATATAGGATCAGAACCACTCATCCTTCCCTTAGACAAAACCCGAACCGATTTAGGCTCACGAATAAACTTTTTCAGCACCACTCGATCAGGGTAATATTCCCATGGATTTTTAGAGCAATTTAAATCAGGACCAATCTTACTTTTCCCAATGCGATTCATCGCATGGCATCCTTCACAATGACTAATATATATCTTATGACCATTAATAATCGATTGATCCGCAGTCTTAGGAGCGGGTAATAAGTCTTTATAATCATGATCATTCATTATCTTTATAGCAACGACACTCCAAGCCCAATATTCATTAGAGATGTATGAACGTTCAGGATAAAGCCAAATAATTTCATAAGGTCCTGCCGTAGTTCCAGTATGATTATCAATCACCGGCCATTTAGATTGGGGTTCTATTGTCAGCATTCCAATGGATGAGTGCTTACTACAATCCATAATTTTCTGCGCTGGCACATAGACATGAAAATCATCTTTGGCAACGAACTCAATCATTTTATTACCCGGAGCAACATAAGGCCTGAGGAGTTTACATAAAGGTATTCCTTTATGAGACATAATTTGATTAGGATAGGCGCGATCATTGTTAATTGTTACTGGAGTGAGTGCTGGATGAGTAAGCAGAGCCTCTCGGTCGAAGGTAACTGTTCTATCGGGGGTTATAATACGTAATTGGGATTCTGATTGTGTATAGGCTATAGATGTAAGACAAATACAGGTGATTAATAAAATATATTTCAATCCGTTCACATAAGCTCCTTAGTTAATCAATTGCAGCGTTACAAAGAACAGTTATTATGTCAATAATGGAAAACCATAGGAATTTTGCCAAGGTATATCAATATCCCTGGAATTATTTTAACTAAATAGTCTATGATTATTGAATAAGATCAAAGACATGAGCAAGCAATGAAGCTAGTTACATTAAATTTATGGGGGGGGCATTTAAGGATCCCCTTATTAAAATTTATAAATCATCATAAGGATGTGGATATTTTTTGTCTGCAAGAGGTCTATCACCAGGCGCATCGCGTTATCTCTCGCCAAGAACGAGAATTAAGTTTGAATATTTTCTCAGACCTACAAAAATTACTTCCCGAACATTACGCCATTTTTAAACCCGCAGTAGATAATGTTTATGGCATAGCCATGTTATTAAGAAAAAACATAGATATTTTGAGTGAGGGTGAAATTAATATTCATCAAAAAAAATATCATCCAGGAATTGGCGAGAATCATCCGCGTAACATGCAGTGGGTAGAATGTGAATCCAATAATCAAACCTATTCAATTTTAAATGTACATGGACTTTGGAATGGTCGTGGTAAAAGTGATACCCCTGATCGAATCGCGCAGTCCATGCGTATACGCCATTTTATGGATACAATTAATACACCTAAAATACTGTGCGGCGATTTTAATTTAAGGCCAAACACACAAAGCATGCATATTATCGAAGAAGGCATGACTAACCTTATTACCGCTAATAAGGTACGTTCTACACGCACCAGTTATTATAAAAAAAGTGAAAAATTTGCGGACTACATCCTGACTTCGCCAGAAATAAAAATTAATCAATTCGAAGTCATGAGTGAAGAAGTTTCAGATCATGCAGCGTTGTACCTGGATTTTAATTAATCGTAATCCTGGTAAACTACTGTTTAGGGATTAACTGCATCACTTCCCGATTCGCTTCAGGAAACTCATCAGGGTTTAGCTCATTTTGATGAATCCATTTCATCGCAAGCTGTCCTTCAATGCATGTAGGACTTCCGGAAAATTGCGTTACTAGAAAAATAAACAATTGCACTGACCGTTCAGCATATTGATGATGCACTTCACCAAGAAACTCATGTTTAAGCACATCCAAACCAACTTCTTCCTTTATCTCTCGGATTAACGCTTGTTCGGCAAGTTCGTTGGCTTCTAATTTACCACCGGGGAACTCCCAATACCCACCATGCGATGCATGGAGTGGGCGTTGAGTCACTAAGATACGCTGCTGTTCGTCAATAATAATGGCTACAGCGACTTTAATCACGACAAACTACCATGACATGATTTGTATTTCTTACCTGAACCACATGGGCATGGATCATTGCGCCCAATTTTCTTTTCCTGGCGTCTGAAAGTCTGTGATTGTGGAGAACCACTTTCATCGTCATTGAACAACTCGCCATGATTTAAGCTCATTTTACTTACTTGATCAGCACGACGCTGCTCTTCAACTGCATCTACATCAGCCTCGCTTTGAATTTCAACTGAAGAAAGCAGGCGAACCACATCGTATTTTAAGTTATCCAGCATACTGGTAAATAAAGAAAATGCTTCTTTTTTATACTCTTGCTTTGGATCTTTCTGAGCATAACCACGTAAATGAATTCCTTGACGCAATTGATCCATTGCTGCCAAATGTTCACGCCATTGATTATCTAAAGTTTGTAAAATCACCGATTTTTCAAACTGCGACATAACAGGTCTACCAGCCTGCTGTACTTTTGCATCATAATGCGTTACAGCTAAATCAAGAATTTTCTCTTTAATTTGTTCAGGTTGAATATGATGATCTTTTTCAATCCACTCAAGCAAAGGCGTTTTTAATTTAAACTCTTCAGATAAAACATCGTTTAATACCTTAGGCTCCCACTGATCTTCTAAACTTTGTGGAGGAATGTAAGTATCAACAAGATTGTTGATTACTTCTTCACGCATCATTGTTACGACTTCTTCAGTATCGGCCATTTCCATAATAGACGCACGTTGCGTATAAATGACTTGTCGTTGATCATTCGCCACGTTATCGTATTCCAGCAACTGCTTTCTGACATCAAAATGATGACCTTCTAATTTACGTTGAGCATTTTCAATCGCTTTAGTCACCAGAGTGTGTTCGATTGGTTCTCCAGGCTTCATTCCTAAGCGTCGCATCATGGATGCAACACGTTCTGAAGCAAAAATACGCATCAAATTATCTTCAAGTGATAGATAGAAACGGCTGCTGCCTACGTCTCCTTGACGACCAGAACGACCACGTAACTGATTATCAATACGGCGTGATTCATGGCGCTCAGAACCAATAATTCTTAAACCGCCTGATGCAAGAACTTCTTCATGACGTTTTTGCCATACTCGTTTTACTTCTTCTCTTTCTTCAGCGGTAGCAGTTTCGGTCAATTGGGTTAAATCAGCAGATAAGCTTCCACCTAACACGATGTCAGTACCACGACCAGCCATGTTCGTAGCAATGGTTACCGCGCCAGGACGCCCTGCTTCAGCAATAATTTGAGCTTCTTTTTCATGGAACTTAGCGTTCAATACTTGATGCTTAATCTTCGCTTTATTAAGCAGTTGACTTAAGAACTCAGACGCTTCAATTGATGCGGTACCAACAAGAACAGGCTGTTTGCGCTCCACACAAGCACGCACGTCATCAATAACAGCTTGGAATTTATCTTCTTGATTTAAATAAACCAAATCAGCCTCATCTTTACGCATCATGGGTTTATTGGTCGGAATAACCACAACATCAAGGTTATAAATTTGTTGTAATTCATAAGCTTCTGTATCTGCTGTACCCGTCATTCCAGACAACTTATTGTACATACGGAAAAAATTCTGGAAGGTAATGGATGCTAAGGTTTGGTTTTCATTTTGAATTGCCACACCTTCTTTCGCTTCAACAGCTTGATGCAAACCTTCAGACCATCTACGGCCAGGCATAGTACGTCCAGTGTGCTCATCAACAATAACTACTTGATTATCGCTAACAATGTAATCGATATCCCGATGGAACATAGCGTGTGCTTTTAATGCAGCGTTAACATGGTGCATCAGCATAATATTGCTTGCGTGATACAGGCTCTCACCTTGCTCTAACAAACCAGCCTTAAGCAATAACTCTTCGATGTGTTGATGCCCTGCATCCGTTAAATGCGCCTGCTTTTGTTTTTCATCAATCGTATAATCGCCATCACCAGCCTCTTCACTTTCTTGCTTTTTCAGGTTCGGGATTAGTTTATTAATTTTAATGTATAATTCAGAACTGTCTTCAGCTGCACCAGAGATAATTAATGGAGTACGTGCTTCGTCAATAAGAATGGAGTCTACCTCGTCTACGATGGCAAAATTAAGCTCTCGTTGCACTTTATCAGTTAAGCTAAAGGCCATATTATCGCGTAAGTAATCGAAACCGTATTCATTATTAGTTCCATATACGATATCGCAACGATATGCAGCTTGTTTCTCGCTATGAGACATATCTGGATAAATTACGCCAATAGTTAATCCTAAAAATTCAAATATAGGACGCATCCACTGACTATCGCGCTTAGCGAGGTAATCGTTAACTGTAACCACATGTACGCCACGACCAGTAATTGCATTCAAATAAGCAGGTAATGTTGCAACTAAAGTTTTTCCTTCCCCAGTACGCATTTCGGCAATATTTCCTTCATGCAATACCATTCCACCTATCAATTGCACGTCAAAATGGCGTAATCCTAAAGTACGTACAGACACTTCTCGGACCGTAGCAAATGCTTCCGCTAATAGCTCATCAAGACTTTCTCCGTCATTAAAACGGGCTTTAAATTGTGCAGTTTTCTCTGCTAACTCGGCATCAGTCAGGGCTTGCATCTGAGATTCAAACGCATTAATAGCCACTACTGCCTTTTCCATACGCCGCAATGTACGCTCATTTCGGCTTCCAAACATTTTCTTGATCAACGTATTCAGCATGGCCTAAACAATCCTCTGAAGGTTTTAAATAATAAATGTGTTAATGTACTAAAAATTAGAGAAAAATACTATGAATAACATCAGAGTCTGCTGACATTTCACTAGTTTGAGCTCAAATAAGCTGATTTTCGAGGGGTAAAACGTAAATTCAGTATCTTATTCCAGCTTGTAGCAAAAGAATTTCTGAATGCCCCACCATAAAGTTAAGCACTTATACTCACCGTCGGCGTTCCGCCCACCCTTTTTATAATGCTACAACCTCTTCTATCTCTAATAGATAATGGTTTACTTGCTCAAATAGGGACAAATCTTTAGTTTGCAAGAGATGCATTAATGTTTTTTTCCACTGACTAGCACCCGGCAAACCATAAGCCAAATTAAATATTGGTTTTACCAATAAACTAAGGGCCGTACCTTGATGATATTCCGTAATCAAATAATCTTTATACTGGTTAAATAACTGACTACGTAACAGCATTGGGCTTTCTGGGTAAAGAGCATGATGAATACTGGCTATTTGATAGGGATTATCACAAGCCAAGCGCCCTAACATGACACCATCTACATGCTCAAGATGTTCCTTAATTTCTGAGTAACTTTTAATATTGCCGTTAATGACCACGGGAATATGAGGAATTTCTTTTCTTATTTTATAAACAAAATCATAATTAACTGGAGGAATTGTACGATTTTGTTTTGGACTTAGGCCGTTAAGCCAAGCTTTTCGGGCATGTACAATAATTTTTTGGCTACCCGCCTCAACTAATTGATGCACAAAATCACTAAAAAACTCATAACTGTCCTGGTGATCAATACCAATTCTTGTTTTTGCTGTAACCGGTATTGTCACTGCATCGCACATGGCCTTGATACAATCAACCACCAGTTTAGGCTGATTCATTAAGCACGCACCAAAATGCCCTGCTTTTACTCGATCACTTGGGCATCCCAAGTTAATATTAATCTCATCATAGCCTTCTGCTTGCGCCAATTTAGCGGATAGCGCCAGGGCCTGTGGATCAGAACCTCCCAATTGAAGCGCTAACGGATGCTCTTGCTCTTTAAATCGTAAAGAGCGCTCTGGATTATTTTGAATTGCGCCAGTAGTTTGCATTTCTGTATATAAAAGCGAATGTGGGGCCAGAATACGCATGAAAACGCGAAAATGACTGTAAGTCCAGTCAATCATGGGGGCAATTGCTAAAGATGAAAATAGAATGTCCGATGTCATTTCAAGGGGTGATAAAAAAAGGGATGATTATATCTTAATTATCGATTTTTGTACAAAAATATAGCCTGGATGCAACAATAAACGAATAGACATACCATACGCCTCACTTTAATTTTTACATAAAGTATAGCATTAGCCCTAAAATATATTAGTGAACACCACAGATTATGAGCCAACATAGGCGTGAAGGCCCTAGAGCTAATGGAACACGCGGGGCAAGCCGCGTGGCATAGGTATGAGGATGGGAATATTATTTATAACAGGCAGCCAGACTAGAAGATAGCGATATTTATCATTGGTTTGCTACATTCATTGTTTGAACCATTAACTGCAGGCGCGATCTACCCTGATAAAAATTAATATCCAATTTATAAGCTATATGAACAAACTTGGCACGGTGATTTGGCCATGCATTTAAATCCACATTAAAGGCGATTGCATCAACCTGTTGCCCACCTTGACTCGAAACCAACGTCATTTTTAAATGATTCTTGCCAACGAGACGTTGATCCAAAATCTCAAAAATATTATCAAAGACAGGCTCGGCAAATTGCTGCCCCCAAGGCCCTGCGTGTTGAATTAATTGTGCTGTTTCCAAGTTCATTTCATTCGGTGCTAACGGGCCATCAGTGAGTAGCTCACCTTCACATTGAGATAAATCAAGGTGCTTACCTACTTCAGCAACTAGCGCGTCACGAAAAGCATTCAAGGCTTGCGGATGAATACTTAAACCAGCAGCCATTGCGTGTCCACCAAATTTAATGATCACTCCAGGATGGTCGCGATCAATTGCAGCTAACACATCCCGAATATTCAAATCAGGCACTGAGCGAGCGGAACCTTTTAGCTCACCGTCACCTACCTCCGCAAAGGCAATAACAGGTCGATGATAACGCTCTTTCATTCGCCCAGCTAAAATACCAATTACCCCCTGATGCCAGGTTTTATCAAAAAGACATAACGCGATAGGCAAATGATTGCCTTTATAATCATTGCTCGCGGATAGTTTGTCCAAGGCCAACATGGCTTGCTCTTTCATTTCCGTTTCGATTTGCTTGCGTTCCTGATTTAACTCATCCAATTGCTGGCTGTAATTCCTGGCTTGCTGAAAATCTGAAGAAATCAAGCACTCAATTCCCAACGCCATATCATCAAGTCTTCCAGCTGCATTGAGTCGAGGCGCAATAGCAAAACCTAAATCAGACTCTCGTAATCGTGAACATTCACGCCCGGCCACTTCTATCAGGGCTTTAATTCCATCACGGCAATTTCCTTGACGAATGCGAGCCATTCCTTGATTCACCATAATTCGATTATTTTGGTCCAAACCGACCACATCAGCAACGGTACCTAAAGCAACCAAATCGAGAAAACTTGCCATATTCGGCTCTGCAATTTGCATTTCTGCAAACCACCCGACATTCACTAAGTGTCGGCGTAAAGCAAGCATGACGTAAAAAATTACGCCAACTCCAGCAATCGACTTGCTGGGAAAAGCACAACCGCTTTGATTGGGATTAACAATAGCACAAGCATTAGGCGTCTTATCTGCTGGCAAATGATGATCGGTAACTAAAACATCAATGCCTAATTGATTCGCTTTATCCACTCCATCAAAACTGACTATACCATTATCTACCGTAATAATTAAACTTGGACGCCATTTACTCGCAACCTCCACAATTTGTGGTGTTAGCCCATAACCAAACTCAAAGCGATTGGGAACTAAATAATCAATGAACTGAGCCCCCATCGCACGCAATGCCGTAATCGCAACCGCGGTTGAGGTCGCTCCATCCGCATCGAAATCCCCAATAATTAGAATGCGTTGTTGTTCACGCAAAGCCTTTTCCAGGCGTAAACAGGCAACATCAATTCCCTTTAATAAATTAAAAGGTAACAAAGTTTGTAATTGTTTATCCAACTGAGCGATATCAGTAATCCCTCTCGTCGCATAGATTCGTTTTAATACCTCAGGTGTATTCGGTAAATTTAAAGGATGCTCAGGCTGAGCACGACGCTTAATTAGCATGAATCAATTTTCTCCATAAGCGAACAAACCAGTTATCGCAATGATTACTGTATGCAGTATTATTCCAATGCCATTGAACAGGCCGTTTTGTTAATTCCTCTTGATGTGGCTGACTAAGGATGGAATATTCACTAATCAATACGATTTCGTGTTCTTTGAGATTTACTTCAGGACTGTATAAAGTAACGTTGGTGCTGCATTGTTTGGCTAAAGGAAAAAAGGCAGCATCGGCACAAATTGCTGTTGTTTTAGGTTCTGCAAGTTTTGCATTCCCCCAAGGCCATAAACCATTAGCAGCAGATGAATTAGGCTTTGATGCAAAAAGCATTTGTGACTCAGTAACAAATCGTTGCCAAAATAAGCTGTCATCCAATTGCGCCAGTTCAGGCATTAATGATTTATTCACTAATTGATAGACTGGTTTGGCTTTGAGTGTACGCTGTTTATGGTCTTGGAGAAGCCAGGTTTCTGCGTCATGATAATACAAAGTCATCTTTTCTTCGGCAAAATAATTGACAAAGAGCTCAAACCAAGGCTTGGTTTCAGCCTCTTTTAATTCCAAATCTTTTCCAACGGCTAAAATCAATGCATCATTATGACTGGCTTGCCAGTGAACCGGACTAACAACTAACCAATCACCATCAAGTTGATGAGCTTTTCGTAGCAAATCACCCAAAGGTGGGTCTGCTGGATCATAGCCAAGACAACTTAATAAATTAAGTAAAGCAGTTCCATCCGAGCTTAAGGGTTTTACTCCTTCAGGAACAGAACTGCACTCAGAGTTAATAACAAGGTGCATGTAGTATCTCTTACTAAAACGTTAGGCGCTTATTAATCCATCACGGCGAAACATCGCTTTTAAATTCCGTAAAGCTTGGCGTGTGCGATCTTTATTTTCAATCAGTCCGAAACGAACGAAACCATCTCCTTGCTGACCAAAACCAATACCTGGTGATACTGCAACTTGCGCTTCTTTAAGTAAGTATTTGCTAAACTCCAACGATCCCATAGATGCATAGTGGGCAGGAATCGGTGCCCAAACAAACATTGTTGCTTTGGGTTTAGTGACTTCCCAGCCAATTGCGTTTAATCCATCACAAAGCACATCACGGCGTCTTTCGTAAAGGGAGCGAATTTCCTCAACACAATCATCAGAGCCCTCTAAAGCGGCAATGGCTGCTACTTGAATTGGAGTAAAGGTACCATAATCCAAATAGGATTTGATGCGTGTTAATGCAGCAACCAATTCGGTATTACCACAAGCAAAACCAACACGCCAGCCGGGCATATTATATGACTTAGACATTGAATAGGTTTCTATAGCAATGTCCGTTGCTCCGGGGACTTGTAATATCGAAGGCGCTTTATAGCCATCAAATACGATATCTGCATAAGCAATATCGTGAATAATCCAAATGCCATGCTTTTTACCCAACTCGATAACCTTTTCAAAAAATGGGTAATCAACACAATGAGTACTCGGATTGGATGGAAAATTGATTACTAGTGCTTTAGGTTTGGGCCAGCTGCTATTAATCGTCTCTTCAACTGACTCTAAAAACTGCAATTCATCAATTAATGGAATTTGTTTTACGTTTGCGCCAGCAATAATGAATCCATAGGTATGAATTGGATAAGCAGGATCAGGAACTAATACGGTGTCACCAGGTCCACTAATTGCTAAAGCTAAATGTGCCAATCCCTCTTTAGAGCCAATGGTTGCTAAAATTTGAGTTTCACTATCTAAATGAACATCATAATTACGATGATACCAAGATGCCATGGCACGTCTTAATCGCGGTATTCCTTTGGACATAGAATAACGATGCGTATCAGGTCGTTGCACCACTTCAATCAATTTATTGACGATATGAGGTGGCGTGGGTTGATCGGGATTTCCCATACCAAAATCAATAATATCCTCTCCGCGCGCTCGTGCTTCCATTTTTAATTGGGTCATCGTATTAAAAACATAAGGTGGTAACCGTTTAATGCGGGGAAATTGACTCATAATATCGACCTCTGTAGTATACTCGTAGCCACTATAACTCAATGAATCATCGAAAACCATGAATATTAATTTAGAAGCAGCAGAAAAAAATGCGGTGCAAGCTTACAGTGAAAATCAAGTTCAGATTAATTCGATTACTTATGAGCGAAGTCTAATTGTTTCTCAAGAGGAAGTCATCTCTGATCTAGCAATTCATGATATTCAAGCGATGGATGAGCAGTATTTACAGCAGTTACTTCAATTTAATCCTGAAGTCGTTATTATCGGTCATGAACAAACTGGAAAATTTCCACCGATGTCCATTATCAGTGCCCTATCACAGCATCGAGTGGGTATTGAATGCATGTCAATTGGTGCTGCGTCCAGAACATACAACGTATTGTTAAGTGAACAACGAGCAGTTGTTGCAGGATTTATTTTTGCTAACTAATGTAGGCTGGGCTGTAAAGCCCAGCATCAGTAGTAGTAATTTAATCCCATGCTGAGCGTTACACCAGCCAACATCAGACAAGCAAGACATAAAACTATACTTGTCTTCTCGCCTCCAAAACATTAGGAATCTGCATCAACTTCGCCAAAAGCCGCGACAAACTGCTTAAACCATCAATATCCACAGTTAAAGTGATAAACGTCATATTTTCATGCTTATTACTTTGAGTTTGTAATGCATAAACATGCGCTTTTTCATTCGCAAGTAGCGAGGTTACATCCTTCAATAGTTCTGAGCGATTAAAGGCTTTAATCAAAATGTCCACTACATAATTTTCGCGAGTAGCACTTCCCCAGGTTACCTGTAAAAAACGTTGTTTTTGTCGCTCACTCGCATGAATAATATTAGGACAATCTTGACGATGCACCGATACCCCACGTCCAATAGTGATGTAACCAATCACATTGTCTCCTGGAACAGGCTGGCAGCAACGCGCCATAAAGGTCAGTAAATTTCCTACGCCTTCGATACGCAAATCACTTCCAGTTACCTCTGGCTTTCCTTGCGATCTGACAAATTTATCAAGATTTACTTCAGACGTTTGTGGCGGAGCAAGCTTATTAATAATCTGCCCAATTTTAATATCACCACGTCCTAAGTTAGCATAAAGATCATCCAGCTTTTTGAAATGCAATGCATTAACAACTTCATTAAGCTTATCTGATTTAATCCCTAATGATTTCAATTCCTTATCTAATAACTCCCGCCCCTCTTGCAGATTACGTTCATAATCCTGCATCTTAAACCAATGCAATACTTTGGCCTTCGCGCGCGAAGTTTTTAAGTAATTTAAATGAGGGTTAATCCAATCTCGTGAAGGTTTAATTTGCTTACCAGTTAAAACCTCAACCTTATCCCCAGTTTTTAATTGATAGGTAAGCGGTACAATATGTCCATTAATGCGCGCTC
Source organism: Legionella lytica (assembly GCF_023921225.1). Lineage (NCBI taxonomy): Bacteria > Pseudomonadati > Pseudomonadota > Gammaproteobacteria > Legionellales > Legionellaceae > Legionella > Legionella lytica. Next base: position 1,817,871 of record NZ_CP071527.1, on the reverse strand, counting down.
CTCGGCAACGGTGCCCTAAATCACTGTGTACATGATAAGCAAAATCCAAAGGAGTAACGCCTTGTGGTAAATCTAAAACATCACCATCTGGCGTAAATACATAAACTCGGTCTTCCAAAAATTCAGTAGTTGCACTTTCTGGAACCCCTTTATTGCTGGCCATTTCTCGATGCCATGCTAATACATCACGCAGCCACTCAATCTTACGCTCATGACTCTCTTTATGAGTAGCACCACCTTCTTTGTATTTCCAATGCGCAGCCACACCCATCTCAGCCAAGTCATGCATATGAAAGGTTCTAATCTGTACTTCGAACACCCGCCCTTCAGGACATTCTACCGCGGTATGTAATGATTGATATCCATTCTCTTTAGGATTAATAATATAATCATCAAACTCAGCAGGAATCTGCTTCCATAAGGTATGTACCATTCCTAATACTTCATAGCATTGATGGTCTGTTTCTACCAGAACACGCACCGCTGTTGCATCGTATATTTCATCCAGTGCTACATTCTTACGCGTCATCTTTTTATAAATGCTATGGATGTGCTTAGAGCGGCCGTATACGGCAAAATGTTCAACCCCACTGTTTTTGATCTGTTCATTTAATTGCGCAACAATGTCATTAACAAAATTGTCACGTTCTAGACGCTTCGCTTTTAATCCTTTGGCAATGGCCTTGTAATCAGCAGGATGCAAATGACGAAATGCCAAATCCTCCATTTCCCATTTTATGGCCCCTATTCCCAAACGATTTGCTAGAGGAGCATAAATTTCCATCGCTTCCGTAGCTAATTGGATACACAAAGCTTCGGGTAAATGAGCTGTTGCTCTAAGAATACATAAACGTTCAGCCAATTTGATCAAAACAACCCGCACATCATCGACCATAGCCAATAACATTTTACGGATGTTATCAATTTGATGTTTATTTTGAGGGTATTTATTCAAAGCTTGAAAACTATGCATTGCACTCATGCGCTCAATGCCCTTCACAAGCTTAGCAATATTGGGACCTAACTGCTCCTCAACATCATCTAGGGATAAATCAGCGTAATGAACATTTTCGAAAATAATTGCCGCCGCCAATGTTTCCGGATCAACCTCCAGATCCGCAAGCAAATCGGCCATTTCCAATCCTTGTTGCAAGCAGGAATGTCCCGTTTCCGTAGCATGATCCTGCCCTGACAATTGACTTAAAGCACAAGCATTTCGGATGAGTTCAATACTGTCCAAATAACCTTTTGCACCAAGTTGATGTAACCATAAATTAACATCAATGCTGCCATCCGCAGCCAGGGGAACAGTATCTTTGACTCTAACCATGAGTATTATCCTTTTTCAAACAACGCGATTGACTCGACGTGAGCAGTATGCGGAAACATATCCATCACACCCGCTTTTATCAAGACATAACCTTTTTGGTTTACTAAAATATCAGTATCTCTTGCCAATGTTACGGGATTACACGACACATAGACAATACGTTCGGGGTTTAAGGCATCAATTTGCTTCACAATTTCCAATGCCCCGGAACGTGGAGGATCAATTAAAACCTTATTGCATGTTTGTTGTACTAATTTTTGAACTTCTTGAACATCATCTAAATTAGCGGCATAAAAATCAACATTGCTCAACTGATTTAATTTGGCATTCATATAGGCTCGTTCAACCATTGCCTCACTGCCTTCAACACCCAATACCTTGGCACAAGATTTAGCCATAGGAAGCGAAAAATTGCCTAGCCCACAGAATAAGTCTAGCACGATATCTGTACTTTTTAAGTCCATTAGCTCCAGCGCAAGTGCAACCATTGAGCGATTTAACTCTGAGTTCACTTGAGTAAAGTCAGTAGGATGAAATGAATAAGTTATTTGATAATCAGACAAACTATAAGTTAAATAGTCACTTGAGTTGTGAGGGTAAAAACAGTAAACACTATCAGGACCTGCAGGCTGTAAGAATATCTTATACTGATAGTCTTCCGCAAATTGCTGAAGCTTTAATTCATCGGCCGCAGTTAATGGTGATAAATTACGAAAGATCAGGCCAATTTCCTCATCCCCCGCTGCTACCTCGATTTGCGCAATACAGTATTTATCTTCCATCGAATTAATTAAATTTCTTAGAGGAATAATGTCTTGATCCAATCGAGCATTTAAAACAGGACACTGAGTAATTTCAGCAATATAACGTGGATTATTTCTCTCTCGAAACCCCACCATTGAGGATTCCTTCTTATCAACATAGCGCACACTTAAACGTGCTTTATTTCGATAATTCCAATGATTAGCAACTAAAGGCGGCAATACGGTTTGCGCTTGGGTATGGCCATAACGTGCCAATAAATCGATTAATTGCTCTTGCTTAAAATGGATCTGCTCTTTCTCGCTTAAGTGCTGTAAAGAGCACCCACCACACATAGCATAATGTGGGCACTTCGGTTCTACACGCAAAGCAGAGGGTTCAATCACTGATAATAATTGCCCCTCATCAAAATCTTTTTTTACACGGGTATATTGAAACTCTACCGTTTCACCAGGTAATGCACCTTGAATAAAGGTGGCCTTCCCATTAATACGAGCCACACCTTTTCCATCATGACTTAAATTAACGATTTCAGCGGTTTGTGGCGTGGGATTGGGTTTGGAACGAGTTCTTCTCATGAATTTCTTCTCAACAAATGTGTTTTTTAATCAAGGAAATACAACTTCCAAGGGTACCATATCCCCTTCATATTTGTCATGATAATTTGGCGATCACTAATTCATAGTGAATAATTAAATATCATTTATCCCGTCGTGCTCTCTTAAAAAGAGATATGTTGAATTTTGAAACAAGTCAAAAACAGACTGATTAATCAAGTAATTCACAGCTCTATACACAAGGTTATCCACAGATTTTGTGGATAAAGCATAAATACTTTAATCACAGAATTGAAGGTTAAAGTCGCATTGCCAAAGGGTTTAATCGAGAAATTTAACTTATTAGTTTAAAAAATACAGAAAGATAGCTGAAAAAGTTATCCACAGGCTGTGGGTAGGGATGATAAGACTTCAAGTCGGACATGATAACAAAGAAAAAAATAAAAAACAGTCTTGACTTGGTATTTATAGTTAATTTTTTTGTACTCATTTAACCATTTTAATGTAGGCTGGGCTGTAAGCTCCGCATCGGTAGTCGCATCAGAGTTTTGCTGGGCTTTACAGCCCAGCCTACCAACGGAGCAGCATAATACGCAATCAGCTTCTAACTTGGAGTAAAAGAATGGCTTAAGTGCTCGCTCCCTTTCGTATTAGTACTAACCTCTTTAAACATCCCTCCAACAGTCACAGAAACAGCTTGCTCTTTTTTATCTGCAGCATGTTGTTTCTTAAACTCTTCCATGCTCAACCCAGTTTCTCTTTTAAAGTCTTCAGAAAAACTTGCTTTGACCATTCGTTGATTTGAAATTTCCGTGATATAAAAAACATGCAACTCCATTTGCGAATGAATCGATTCAGGGCATTCTTTTTTTATTTCCGCTGAGACAGCTTTAGCCGCTGCATTAACAAGTTCCAAATCGTTAAAGGGTATTAGTTTTGCCAAAGTTGGATAAGTCGTCGTAAAATCCTTTCCATACAATTCACCCATATACTGAGATTTAATCTTGCGGCTTATATCACCTAAACGGTTTAAATAATCAACATTATCTTTAGCAAAAACAAGACACTCTTTTTTAAAGAATTCATGGTATGGGGCAATAAGTTCTGGCTGCTTTTGTAAGGCTAAAGCCAAAGTTGGCAGGATTGACTCTAAGGATTTTTCATAAGAAAAAATCATTCGGTCCTTCATACTCAATGGAGAGTCAGTTTTTGCCAATTCTTCATGGCATTTAAACGCAACATCAACAACTTCTGTAATTACTGGTCCTAATAATGCTTCATCGATTTGTTCACGTGTACAATTAAATTCAGGAATAGTAAGTAACGATGTTACGAACTGAGTACGAAACTCTTCCCACATACCGTATGTCGATACCTTCATGTATAAATCTCCTTATAAAAAATCGCATCATCCTAAATTAGAATCGCACCTATTCTACTTCTAGACACAGATTTATCAATAATTAAAACCATATCGTATATGGTGGTTAAAATTAACACACCCCTGTAAATGATTGGTTTTCAAATAACTCACAGATCTATACACAAGGTTATCCACAGATTTTGTGGATAACCCTTTGGCCCAAAAAAAACATAGAACAATAGCGTAGGCCTAGATATTAAAGGATTTTCCTTGAGAATATAAAGATATGCTTTAGGTGTATTAAGGATTTTTCAGAAAAGTTATCCACAAGTGGATGAGCGAACAGACAGGTTGTCTGGGTCGTGTATGATAACAAAGAAATAAAGAAAAAACAGTCTTGACAGGCAAGTTTTATTAACTTTTTTACTGCTAAAAATGTACATCGATAATTAATGTCGCCTGGTTGCTTGTAACCGAGAGCCATGGGCTCAACGAATTCCTTGTTCGCAGCTTTATTTTGTTCGTAAAAATTTCTTTAAAAGAATAGCATCCTCTACTTTGTCATTATCCTTATAATAATTCTGCTTAATCTCCGCCTGTTCAAATCCCATACTTTGATAAAGATGCAGTGCAGATACATTACTTGGCCTTACTTCAAGCATAACTGAGTGAGTATCTTTGTTCTTACTTAGCAACTTAAGCACATGCTCTAGAAACTTACGTCCATAGCCTTGTGATTGTAAGTGTTTGGCAATGCAGAAATTTAAGATATGACAAACATGGTCCCTGCGTCTACAAATCATATAGCCACCAAGTACCCAATCATCATTTATTCTTGTTTCAAGAGCGAGACAATCATATCCTACCACCACACAGTCTCTTAAAATAGTACGACTCCAAGGGGCAATATGAACCGTGGTTTCAATTGCATAAACGTTATCTATATCAGATTCGTGCATACAGCGGATATTCCACATAATTCCTTGTGCTCCTAAAGAATGTAGCCCGTATTAGACAAAGGTCGTAACACGGGACATTTTGGCGTAAATCCCCATATTACGCTGTACGAATACGGGCTACCTACGTAGACTTAATCTTTCTTTTTCTTCGGTAAATAAAGATCAGTAATCGTTCCTTCAAAAGCTTCAGCCGCCTGAGCAATTGTTTCGGATAATGTTGGATGAGGATGAATCGTTAATGCGATATCTTCCACATCACAGCACATTTCGATTGCTAATGCAGTTTCAGCAATTAAATCACCTGCATTAACACCAACAATCCCAGAACCAAGGATACGATTTGTATCTGGGCAGAACAACAATTTAGTCATCCCCTCTTCACGCCCCATGCTTAATGCACGCCCACTCGCAACCCAAGGAAAGGTTGCTTTTTCGTAACGAATGCCCTTCTCTTTGGCTTCTTTTTCAGTTAAACCAGCCCAAGCTAATTCAGGATCAGTATAAGCAACACTGGCAATACAATTAGGATCAAAGAAATGTTTCATGCCTGCAATTACTTCTGCAGCCACTTTACCTTCAGGGATAGCTTTATGTGCTAACATAGGTTGGCCTACAACATCCCCAATAGCAAAAATATGTGGAACATTGGTACGTTGTTGTTTATCTACTTGAATAAATCCACGCTCATCGACATTAACGCCAGCTTTCTCAGCATTAATCATACCACCGTTAGGCTTTCTACCTACAGAAACAAGAACCTGTTGGAAGCAAAGTGGCTTATCAGTCTTGTGTTCGCCTTCCATAGAAACGTAAATACCATCTTTCTTCGCTTCAACCCCAGTAACTTTGGTCTTTAACAAGAATTTAACGCCTTTTTTGGTCATACGTTTTTGTAACACGTTAACTAAATCAGCATCAGCACCAGGAATTAATTGGTCCATAAACTCCACAACAGTTACATCTACTCCTAAAGCAGAATAAACAGTTGCCATTTCCAGACCAATGATTCCACCACCTAAAACCAATAAGCTGCCTTTAATATCAGCAAGTTCTAAAGCACCAGTGGAGCTAAATATACGCTTGTCTTCTGGAATGAATGGTAAGTTAACTGATTCAGAACCTACAGCAATAATTGCATTTTCAAACTCAACGTCAACAGGACCGTCTTTAGTATCCACAGTAACTTGATGCGTGCCAGAAAACTTACCTACACCAGTAACTACCTCAACTTTACGTTGTTTTGCCAGTGCTTTTAAGCCTCCAGTCAATTTACTAACAACGGAGTTTTTCCACGCAACCATTTTTTTATTATCCATGGTTGGTTTGCCAAAGCTCACACCTTGATCTTCCATCTCATGCGCTTCTTCAACAACTTTAGCAATGTGTAATAAAGCTTTAGATGGGATACAACCTACGTTTAAGCAAACACCACCTAATGAATCATAACGCTCAACCAAAACAACTTTCTTTCCTAAATCAGCTGCTCTAAATGCAGCAGTATATCCACCTGGGCCACTTCCTAATACGACAACATCAGTCTTTATTTTACTAGCCATTGCAAAACCTCTTTATTTATTAATCAGTTATTAAAGCAAAATTCGTCGGATATCACTTAAGCTATCACAAATAAAACGCGTGAAGCGCGCAGCTTCTGCACCATCAATAACACGATGATCATACGATAATGATAAGGGCAATATCAGCCTTGGTTGAAACGCTCCGTTCTCATAGACAGGTTTTATCTCTGAACGAGACAAGCCTAAAATCGCAACTTCTGGGCTATTCACTATAGGCGTAAATGAAGTCCCCCCGATACCACCGAGGCTTGAAATCGTGAAGCAACCACCAGACATATCCGCTGGCATTAATCCTTTATCACGAGCTTTAGCACTTAAACGTCCCATTTCAGTAGCAATCTCGGCAATACTTAATTTATCAACATTTTTAATTACAGGAACAACCAAACCATTTGGAGTTTCCACTGCGATCCCAATATTGCAATATTTTTTATAAATTAAGTTAGCTCCACTGGCATCCAAAGATGCATTAAATTGGGGGAAAGTACGTAATGCTTTGCTCACTACAGCACAAACAAAAGCCAATAAAGTAAGTTTATAGCCTTTATCTTTAGAACGTTCCGCTTCTTCTTTTCTAAATGCTTCAACATCAGTAATATCTGCAGAATCAAACTGAGTCACATGAGGGATAGTGATCCATGAGCGATGAACGTTCACTCCAGTAAGTTTTTTAATTTTATTAAGCGGCTTTGTTTCAATCTCACCAAACTGAGTAAAATCAATGACTGGAGCAGCTGGAATTCCGAAAGCTCCAGAACCAGGGGCAGATTGCTCGCTCAAACGCGCTTTAACATAAGCTTGAATATCTTCTTTACCGATACGACCTTTGCGTCCGCTTCCTTTTACAGCAGCTAAATTAACACCAAGCTCTCTTGCCATGCGTCTAACGGCAGGGCCTGCGGAAACTAATGCTGCAGATTCAGAACTGTATTCACTAGCTGCTGGCTGAGCACTTACAGGTGCACTTGCTGGAGCAGAAGACGCAGTGGGGGCTTCAGCAGCCTGTTTCACTTCTTCTTTTGGAGCTTGCTCCGCAGCCCCCATCGTCTTAGCGAGAAGAATTAGATCGCCTTCAGAAACCTTGTCTCCAACTTTAAGACTTAACTTCGTGATAGTCCCTGCCACTGGAGAGGGTATCTCCATACTGGCTTTATCAGACTCTAACGTAATCAGTGGCATATCAACTGAAATTTGGTCGCCAACTTGAACCATCACTTCAATTACATCAACTTTAGCACCACCAATGTCGGGAATCTTAACTTCAATTTCTTTCTCTACGGTTGCTGTAGAAGTTTCTTGAGTAGCACTTGGCTCAGGGTTACGTTCAGCTACTGGCTCACTAGGCTTAGTATCCTCTTTAGGAGCTCCACTGGCATTGTCTACTGTAGCTAGCAAAATCACATCACCTTCAGAAACCTTGTCTCCAACATTAACTTTCAAGCTAGTAATTGTTCCTGCGACCGAGGAAGGAATCTCCATACTGGCTTTATCTGATTCTAAAGTAACTAATGGCGTATCAATCTCAATTTTATCGCCAATTTTAACCAAAACCTCAATCACATCAACCTGGGAAGAACCGCCTATATCAGGGATCTTAACCTCTATTTCATTTGCCATATCTGTCCTCTAATGTAGTCTGGATAAAGGCTAGATTTATTACCTAGCCTTTGTTGAAATCTCTTAATGAGTTACTGGATCCAGCTTGTCAGGATTAATGTTGTAACGCTTAATTGCATCAGCTACTTTAGACTTATCAATGCTGCCTTCAGCAACTAAAGCATTTAATGCCGCTAGCACGATATATTTTGCATCAACTTCAAAGAAATGACGTAGACGTTCGCGAGTATCACTTCGTCCATAACCATCAGTACCTAAAGTCACATAATGATTTGGTACAAAAGGACGAATTTGATCAGCAAAAAGACGCATGTAATCCGTTGCCGCAATAACAGGACCTTGTGTTCCTTTTAATTGCGTGGTCACATAACTTTCTTGGGCTTTTTGTTCAGGGTGCATCGCATTGTAGCGTTCTACAGCTAAACCTTCACGACGTAATTCATTAAAGCTGGTCACACTCCAAATATCTGAAGTGATTGAGTAATCAGCTTCGAGCATTTCCGCAGCTTTAATTACTTCGCGAAGAATAGTTCCACATCCCATTAATTGAACATGTTGCTTTGATTTATTCTTGCTTTCTTGTAATAGATACATCCCCTTAATAATGCCCTCTTCAACTCCTTCAGGCATATCAGGTTGTACGTAGTTTTCATTCATTACGCTGATGTAATAAAACACGTTATCCATTTTTTCATACATGCGATATAAACCGTGCTGAATAATTACTGCCAACTCATAAGCATACGTTGGGTCATAGCAAACACAGTTAGGAATCGTTGATGCCATGATATGGCTATGGCCATCTTGGTGTTGTAACCCTTCACCCGCAAGTGTAGTTCGTCCTGCAGTACCGCCTAATAAGAAGCCTCGAGCTTGCATATCCCCCGCAGCCCATGCTAAATCACCAATACGTTGGAAACCAAACATGGAGTAGTAAATATAGAACGGAATCATCGCCAATTGATTGGTACTGTATGAAGTCGCAGCGGCAATCCAAGAACAGAATGCACCAGCCTCGTTAATACCCTCTTCAAGAATTTGCCCATCTTTAGCTTCGCGATAGAACATAACCTGCTCATGATCCACTGGGGTGTATAGCTGGCCCACTGGTGAGTAAATACCGATTTGGCGGAACAAACCTTCCATACCAAAGGTCCTGCACTCATCAGGAACGATAGGAACAATTCGTGAACTGAGTTCTTTATTCTTTAATAACGTTCCAAGAATACGTACAAAAGCCATTGTAGTAGAAATCTCACGCTCACCTAAGCCTTTGGTAACTGATGCAAAATCAGCTAGCTCAGGAGCTTTCAATGGCTCCACTTTAGTAGTACGCGAAGGCAGGTAGCCACCTAATGCTTCACGTTGCTTTTTAAGATATTTTATCTCCGGGCTATCATCCGCTGGCTTATAAAAAGGGAGGTCAGCAATTTGCTCATCAGTAATTGGAATATTAAATCGGTCTCTAAACACTTTTAACTGATCTGCAGTCATTTTCTTTTGCTGATGGGTGATGTTTTGCCCTTCGCCTGCAGCCCCCATTCCATAACCTTTAATTGTTTTAGCAAGAATTACGGTAGGAGTGCCTTTATGAGCTACGGCTTCAGCGTATGCTGCATATACTTTTTGAGAGTCATGGCCACCACGATTTAAGCGCCAAATGTCGTCATCTGAATAGTGCTCAACCATTTTCTTTAACTCAGGGTATTGATTAAAGAAATGTTGTCTTACATAAGCACCATTATTTGCTTTATAAGCCTGATATTCACCATCAACACATTCTTCCATGCGCTTTTGCATCCAACCATCTTTATCTACAGCAAATAAAGGATCCCAGCGGCTACCCCAAATTACTTTAATTACATTCCAACCAGCGCCACGGAACACACGCTCAAGCTCTTGAATGATTTTGCCATTACCACGAACCGGGCCATCAAGGCGTTGTAAATTACAATTCACTACAAAAATAAGATTATCCAATTGCTCGCGGGCAGCGATACTTAAAGCACCTAAAGATTCTGGCTCATCAGTTTCCCCATCACCTAAAAACGCCCATACTTTTCTACCGGTTTCTTTAATAAGACCACGATGTTCCAAATATTTTAAAAAGCGTGCCTGATAAATAGCTTGTAATGGTCCTAAGCCCATGGAAACTGTTGGGAATTGCCAAAAATCCTGCATTAGCCAAGGATGTGGGTATGAAGACAAGCCATTGACTTCAACCTCTTGTCTAAAATTGTTTAATTGATTTTCATCTAAGCGGCCCTCAAGAAATGCACGAGCATAAATACCTGGCGAAGAATGGCCTTGGATGTAAAGTAAATCACCACCACCTTCACTATTTGGGCCTTTAAAAAAGTGGTTGAAGCCAGTCTCATACAGTGTGGATGAAGAAGCATAAGAGGCAATATGACCACCAAGCTCAGCAGCATATTTTCCAGCACGCAATACCATCGCCACGGCATTCCATCGAATTAGGGCATTAATACGTTTAGCCATCCCCTCATCTGGTGGAATTGGCTTTTCCTCATAAGTTTTAATCGTATTGCGATAAGGAGTATTGAGTGAACCAGTTAACTTTACTCCTTCCGTATTAGCCTTATTTAAAAGCTGCTGTAAAATAAAAGCTCCGCGCTCAGCACCATCATTGGTCAATACAGCTTGTAGGGCATCCAGCCATTCACGCGTTTCAATAGGATCCAAATCTAAATTAGTTTCATTTGCCATGAACATGTCCCCGACATTCTTTTTATCTATTAAACACAATTAGGTATCGCTTGTAATCGTTTATGGATTACACCAGAACAACTTTGTTTACATGCTGTTAAATCAGCGATGCAATCACATGTAACTTTGCGGCATTGTAGTGGATCGCGGTAAGAATTCAACTCACGCATGACCTTTTTACCCTCTACTTTGCGCTCATTCACATATTTTGAAAAGTTTACTGCAGATTGGCGTGTTGAATTCCATGAGCAGGTAGGACAATTATCAACACAATTTTGCTTACAAAACTCAAAATGCTGTATGCATGTTGCATTGCATTGAGCTAAAGCTTGCCCTCGAAGTCCGGCTTTAGATACACAGCCAAAGAGACTAAGTAATAGCACACAAAAACAAATACGTATTAAAACATTCATCGACTAAGGATCCATTAATTAAAAACATGATTGCAACGTGTCGTAACTTTTATCCTCTCCGACGTTCCGCAGCTTGTCCGCGGAATCCAGTTTCTCATCAAAATCTCTGGATCCTGCGGGCAAGTATCAGGAAGTCAGCGTTGATACACATTTCCTATGGCTAATCTTACAACCAGGAAATCAATGTAAACAACGCAATAAGTACCAACGTCACAATAATGGCATGCTCAACCAATCCTTCTGCTACTGGCATAGGCACTTCTTCTGAATCATTAGTACGTGCAGCCTGCAAACCACATTCGCGGATCATTTCATTATTGAAATCAGGCTTAGCTAAAAAATAGTTGGAAAACAATTTTAAACCACGTTGGAAGTTCCCAACCAATAAGAATAAGAGAACAGTTAAGCGCGCTGGTATCCACTCAAGTAGATCAGCAATTTCATTCGCCTGAAAACTAACTGGCGCAATAGTTCGACACAAGGCAATTAATCGATAAGCCACCATTGCAATTGGACCTGCAACAATGTACCAAAATATCACCGAGAATAACTGCTGATTGACCATGGACAGATAATTGCCTGCGAGCTCATTACTATTTTCAGTCTCTGAATGCGTGACTGGATAAAAAACATTCTGTGGGCCTAAGCAGTAAAAAAACAACACAATATTTAAAAGCACGCCCATAAAACCGTAAAATATTCCATGAAGTAGCAAATAGATAAAACCCGTTGCAACAATAAGCGGTAATACAATTAACCCAAGCAAAGCCCAGGGGTTCTTAAAAAAACCATGTTTGTCTGCAATGTTTTTGATTGATTGATAATAATTACCAAACCAATAAAACCGCTGATAAGAAATGGTATGAACTAAAAAACGTTCGCTAAACAAGCACAATAATATGACCAATAATTTCATTATAATTAATCCTTACGCATTTTATCAGACAGTGCTATAGGGGTTGGGTATTTCAGCACAACTAAGTAGGAAGAAACAATAAAGGTTAAAATAGTTGTTGCTTGAATTAGATTAGAAGCTAACTCTGAAATAAGTTTAGAACTTAATGCAATACTTGCAACAAGCAAAGAGAACTCACTAGCCTGTCCCAATCGAATACCGACCTCTTTGGAAACTTGTTTCTTTTCACCTGATTTTTCTAATAATAAATAAAATAAAGCTGGCTTAAAAATTAGAAGTAACGCAGAAAGGATAAGAGCAGGAATAATTACTTGCCCTACAAAACCAAAATTGAAGGTTGCGCCAATAGAAAAGAAAAACATAACCAAAAAGAAGTCTCTTAAAGGTTTTAAACTTTCTGCAATAAAAAGTGAGATCGGGCTTGCTGCCAAAGCTACACCGGCAACAAACGCACCAATGTCCTCAGAAAGACCGATTTTTTGTGCCAATACTGACAAACCAAGACACCAGCCAATAGACAATAAAAAGACATATTCTTGAGTTCTATCAAAACGAGCTAATAATCTAATTAAAACATGCTTCTCAACAGCAAAGGCAAACAAGCATAATGCGGGTAAAGCAAGACCTACTAGGAATAAGTCGTCCCATGATAATCCACCTGCCTTTTGTGCCCCATTAATTAAAATCAGCACTACAATCGCAATAACGTCTTGCATAAGCAGCACACTGATCATTACTTCACCCGTATGCTGGTGATGCAATATGGTCGTAGGCAATAACTTTAAGCCGATGATAGTACTGGAGAACATCATCGCCCCGCCTAAAATCCACGACTCAGTTACTGTAAGTCCAAAATAACGACCTACACAATAAGAAAGCACAGCAAAAAGAAGGGAGCTAACTAAAGCAATCCAAGTTACCTTTTTAAGCATATGCACCAAGTTTTGCGGTTGTAAGTGCAAGCCTAACAGGAACAAAAGAAACACAATCCCTATATCTCCTACTTGCTGCACCGTAGTCACATCAGGTACAAGCCCTATTCCCCAGGGGCCAAGTATGGCGCCAAGCAGGATATAGGCCACTAATAATGACTGCTTGGTATACAATACTAGCGTCGATAGAAATGCAGCCCCTGCAAAAATTAAAAATATTGTATAAAAGACAGAGCCTTCATGCATTTATCGAACACCTCACCATTAAAATTAAAAACTATTTTGATCTCACAACGTTAATTATTCCATATACCGCCGCTAAATCAAAACGGAAAAAGAACCTTTTACACCATTACGTGCTAATTTTTGCTTTAAACTGTCTGCCATATCCTTATTCGCAAATGGTCCGACCCGAACAATATAGTGCTTTTTATAATGTTCAATAGTCACCGGCGAACGGGATAGACGATCTAATTTCGATTTCAATTGTTTTGCCGATGTAGCCGTTACAAAAGCTCCTGCTTGAATAAAATAGCGTCCTTCCGTCGCAGGACCAGCTAATGCTTCAATCTCTACAAGAGCAGTACCTTTAGGAAATACGCCCAGTTTTAATGCTGCTGCATAAGACAAATCAATTATTCGGTCAGAATGAAACGGACCTCGATCGTTTACTTTGACTACAGCTACTTTGCCATTATTTAGATTTTTCACACGAACATAAGTAGGTAATGGTAAAGTCTTATGTGCTGCCGACATAACATACATGTTATATGGCTCACCACTTGAAGTTCGTTGCTTATGGAATTTAGTTCCATACCATGAAGCCGTTCCTCGTGCTTTATATCGCCGTGTATTTGTCATCACCCGATAAGTTTTACCATCAACATAATACTCCGTAGGATTTCCATAACGGCTTAAAGGCTCTTGAGTCGGAACAGGCTCCTTAAAGCTCATTTTACGTTCTTTAATTGGTGCGCCATCCTGCACTTGGGTGTAGCGATTTCCTTTATTCTTATATCGATTATAAATCGCTTGGTTTCTATTCTGCGGGGTACTTTTTGCAGCGTGTTTGTTTCCTGACACCCCAGAGTTAAGAGACTGATTTGTAGTTTGGCAACCTGATAATAAGATTGCTAAAGCAATAAGTATCTTTCTCATAAATTTCCAATTTTGAAATAAATCTTCGCAGTAATATACAGAAAGATTACAAAATTTCGAAGGATTAACTGGAAAAAAAACTCATAACCATAAAATTTAAGCCCAAAAAGACTTAATACAAACCGAATAGAATCATATAAAGCCCACATGGGTTAATAATAAAAATATTGTTCTAAATAAACCTAGCCACCCTACTAAGAATATTCTTTTTTTTATGAAAATAATTCAATATTTCTTAATCTGTTAATTGGTCGCCTGCACTAGGCTGTGGTAAGATATGACATTTTGTAACCCATATCAGGTAAAAACATGACACGCGCAACGTCTTTTTTATTGACTACATTGTTTCTTATCACTTTATTCGTTCAATCAACAAATACTTTTGCTGATGGCACCGACACGCTAGAAAGGCCAACACCTAATGCCGATCTGGAAAGACCTTCCCCAACAGTTACCAATAAGCCTTTGGTTACTCCAGCAGCGCCCCTACTGAACGCAAAAGCTTACATTCTTATCGATGTAAACAGTGGAAAAATTATTGCTGAAAAAAATAGTGAAGAACGTTTACCTCCTGCCAGCCTAACCAAAATGATGACATTATATGTTATCTCAAACGCACTCCAACATGAGCAAATCCATTTAACTGATTTAGTTCGCGTGAGTAAAGAGGCCTGGAAAATAGGTGGCTCACGAATGTTTATTAAGGAAGGCCAGCAAGTTCCAGTTGAAGACTTGCTCAAAGGAATTATCGTCGACTCAGGTAACGATGCATGCGTGGCGATGGCAGAACACATTGGTGGAACTGAAAATTCATTCACTGACCTGATGAACCAACAAGCTCAAAACCTTGGCATGAAAAATAGCCATTTTACAGACAGTACTGGCTTACCCGATGCAAACCTCTATACAACTGCAAAAGACTTAGCAATTCTTGGTAGAGCTTTAGTTGTTGATTTCCCACAATACTATGAATGGTACAAACAAAAATGGTTTACTTATAACGGAATTCGTCAACCCAACAGAAACCGTCTTTTGTGGCGTGATAATCAAGTTGATGGTTTAAAAACGGGTCATACAAATGAAGCGGGCTTTTGCCTAGTATCTTCTGCTAAACGCGATAATATGCGCCTACTAGCCGTCGTTTTAGGTGAGCCAAGTGACTCCTCACGTGCTGACGATAGTGAAAAATTATTAAACTATGGCTTTAGATTTTTTGAAACGCATCAACTTTATAAGACAGGCCAATCAGTTACCGAACTTCCCCTTTATAAAGGAACAGCAGATAAAATATCTGTCGGATTGAATGAAGATCAATTCATTACGATTCCTACTGGTCAATATCAACGCCTTAATGTATCAACAAAGATCCCTTCTTATTTAGAAGCACCGATTAAAAAAGGCGATAAAGTGGGTGATTTAGTTGTACAATTTGATAATAATGTTGTGGCGACTCGTCCTGTTTATGCATTACAAGATGTTGAGTCTGGGGGCTTCTTTACTCGTATGAAAGACTCTATTCGCTTAACATTTAGAAGCTGGTTTGGCTCTTAAGGCTATAAGATGACTAAAACAACATTAATCGAATTTCCCTGTCATTTTCCTATAAAAATAATGGGGAAAAACTCCCCAAAATTTCTTGAAGAAATTAGGGAAATAACGCTAAAACATTTTCCAGAAATTGAGCAAGAGAAAATTACTCATAAGCCCAGTAAGGAAAATAATTTTTTAGCAATTACGGTAGTTGTTTATGCAGAAAACCAGGCGATGCTTGATGCCTTCTATCAAGACGTGACAAAGCATCCTGATATTAAAATGGTTCTATAATGCAAGTACGACAGCTTGGTATTCAAAACTATAGTGATGTTTGGCTCCAGATGAAAGAGTTCACGTTAAATCGTGATGCTCAAACTCGCGATGAGCTTTGGCTATTGGAACATCATGCTGTCTATACCCAAGGTCAGGCGGGAAAGCCTGAACACATTTTAAATCCCGCCGCCATACCAGTCGTTCAATCCGATCGAGGCGGGCAAGTAACCTATCATGGCCCAGGGCAGTTAGTTGCTTACGTTTTAATGGATATAAACAGAATAAACCTAGGCGTGCGAACCTTAGTTTCTCAATTGGAACAGACCTTAATATCTGTCTTAGGTCACTATGATATTGAAGCAGGCATTCGTTGTGGTGCCCCTGGTGTTTATGTCAAAGATCAAAAAATTGCCTCGATTGGTTTACGAGTCAAAAATGGATGTACCTATCATGGAATTGCACTGAATGTTGATATGGATTTAAAACCATTCTTAGGAATTAACCCTTGTGGATTTGCTAAAATGGAAATGACGCAAATCAGTCATTTTTATCCACAAGTATCATTAGAAGACGTTAATCAACAATTCACGCAATATTTTCTACAACAATTTAGCCAATGAGCCCTTATGAGTTTGTTCGTAGATTATGTAGCACCACTTAAAGATTGGTTACAACACTACCCACACTGGGCTCTGTTCATTACCTTTTTAATTTCATTAGCGGAATCTTTAGCGATTATCGGCAGCATAGTCCCCGGAAGTGTTACAATGACGGCAATAGGAATGCTGGCCGGATCCGGAGCTATGCGTATAGATCTGACGCTAATAGCAGCAACTCTTGGTGCCATAGCTGGCGATAGCCTAAGCTATACCCTAGGCTATGTTTACAGTGATCGACTAACCGAGATTTGGCCTTTTAAAAAATACCCATCATGGCTCAAATATGGTAAAGACTTTTTTGAAATGCATGGGGGAAAAAGCGTATTAATTGGTCGCTTCGTTGGTCCATTACGCTCAATTATTCCAGTCATTGCTGGGATAATGCATATGCCACAATGGCGTTTTCTTATCGCAAATTTCTTATCTGCTGTTGGTTGGTCCCTGCTTTATGTGATGCCAGGTGTCGTTATTGGTGCAGCCAGCCATGAACTGTCAGTAGACTCGGCAACCCATTTATTTGTCATAATTCTCATCCTTTTGGGAGTTCTCTGGCTTCTGAGCTTAATGATAAAATGGCTTGTTATGAAATTAAGCAACTTCTTTAAAAGCAACCTACACAGTTTTTGGCTTAATCGATTGAAACGGAAATCTCTATTCTCACCTTTAGCGCGAGCCATTACTCCAAAAAGTGAAAAAAATCATGATACTACCGCGTCACTTGTTCTTATAACGTTATTCTGTTTTTCGGGTTTTATTATTTTTACTGGATTAACGCTCCAGGGACAATGGCTCAATGTTATAAATACGCCAACTCATTTATTTATTCAAAGCTTCCACTCTTTGGTATTAGCTGCATTTTTTATTTTTTGCACCCAACTCACCTCTACAATCACAATAGGGTGTCTCTTTATTGCCAGCTGTTGCTGGTTTATTTATAGCAAGAATTATAAAGCGATAATTTATAGTAGTGGCTTAATTCTTTTCAGTGTTTTAGTAGTTTTTATACTTTCTCATTTTATATATACCCCAAGACCACCCGGATTATTAGTTCTCATGCCCGGCTCCTCCTATCCGGCAGCACATATTCTCGTGGCCTCTGCTTTTTACGGATTCATTCTATTTTACATTAATAGGATCTATTCCCCATTCACCAACACGCTAAGAACTTTTGTATTTAGTATTCTTGCCTTAAGTGGATTTGGGGCTCTTTACTTGGGCGACTATTGGTTAACTGACGTACTAGCCTCTTATCTTGCCGGAGCAACCATCGGTTTATTTTGTAGTCTTCTTTATAGAAGGTGGTCTATGCAGCCAATTACAGTAAACAAAGCGGTTTACATGATTTTGTCTCTTTTTGCATGTACCCTCTTGGGAACCCTAATTTCTACTTACGTTAATTTTCAGACCCTTTCGTATAACCACACTCCGTATCATAAGGAATTTGTTCTCGACGAAGCAGCTTGGTGGAGTCAAAAAAAACCAACATTACCAATTTATAGACTGAATCGAATTGGGAAAAGAATTAGCTTATTTAATATTGAATACGCTGGAGATCTCGCGGTTCTTGAAGAACATCTGGCCCAAAAAGGATGGATCCCTCATACAGAGTCATTTTTTTCTAATTTACTTACGTGGATAAACAGTCAACCAACTAATATTAAATTGCCCTTGTTAACGCAGTTATATGAAAATAAAGCTCCTTCATTAAGTATGGTTTATACGGATAGTAAATCTAATTTAACTTTAGAATTAAGAGTTTGGGAGTCAAATTATAATTTATCAAAATCAAACAAGCCTTTATGGATTGGAAGCTTGCATCCGAGGGCACCAATTAATAGAGCTCGTAATAACCTAGGCTACACTCCCGATTTGATTAACCCACTAGACTATCTAGCAGGCATTAAGAATGCTTTTGGTGTACGAAAAATCGTTCTTCCAGATGAAATGATTAAATCTACAACGTATCCAACGCAGCCATATATTATTTTAATTAGACAAAAACTGTAGTTTGGTTGCAGGCAACCTTAACAAAACCAGCCCATATTTCTTTTAATCACACGTCTAGCCAACACTTTAAAATCCTGATATAACTATGTAAATCTAGGAAAAATAAGCTTTAATTTAAGAAATGAACTTAATGTACACGCTGGCCCAAGTTATTCAATATTTTTTCCCATTAATTGCTTTAGTGCATTTAATTATTGGAATTAAAAGAAAAGCTATTCAGTATGTTATTTCTTCTCTTTGGATTAGCCTTATTGCGGTGCTTATTCATTTCCAATTTTCTGGAAATCAAATTTTTAGTACTTATTTTGATTATACAAATGCAGCAATTTACTCCTTTACCTTATTGGTTCTACTCGTTTCACTGATTCGTGTCATTATGCACTTAAGTAGCGGCCATCCAGTTTTTAACTATATTGCTACCTTTATTAATGCCTTAGTTGTTGTGGGTGCATTTTTAGTGGTAATCAATGTGTGGGTTAATGCCATATTCATTGAAGATAAAAAACCTGGGACACCGGTAATGCAGGTTGCTCTATTTAACAAACCAAGTTATTGTGATTATAAATATGTATTTTATAAAGTTATGCCCGATGACACAGTAATGTATTTGTGCCCTAATTATTATGGATTAGTTGCTTCTGTAGGTCACTTAGCAACAAGTCCAAGTTTTGTTACAACTCAGTTACATTTGTTGTCAACGAAAGCGGCTAAACCAGAAAAAAGTAAGTAAGGTTATTGATACCCAAGCATTTTTAGGGACTGTTTACATTCCCCGCCTGGGAGTTTTGAATTGTTCTACGGACTATTATTTGATACCATGCCTATAATTTATCATCTTAGTGTTTTTATGAAACGTCTTATTACTTTGGCAATTATGCTGTTGAGTTTGAATAGCTTTGCGATGTCACATAAGCTTGACTGGGATCAGGCAGTTGACCGTGCAATAAAACGTTATGGTTTACGTGTTGAGCCCCAATTAAAGTCTTACTTTACCAAAGCAAAGGTAAGCTATCCCCCCCGCGAAATTGCGCTGCTTGCATTTAAATCAGAGCGTCGAGTAGAGCTTTGGGCAAAAAACTCCGATCAAGATTGGACACATGTCCATAATTATCCATTAACTGGTTTTAGCGGTCGTCTTGGTCCGAAATTACGTGAAAATGACAAGCAAATTCCTGAAGGTGTATACAAATTAGTGAATTTTAACCCATTCAGTAGTATGCATTTATCTATGATGATTAACTATCCTAATAACTTTGATAGAAAAAAAGGGTATGAAGATGGAAGAAGACAGCTAGGTAATAACATTTTTATTCATGGCAAAAACTTATCTGTAGGTTGTTTAGCCATTGGAGACTTGGCCATTGATCAACTCTTTATTTTGGCACGTCGTGTTGGCTTAAATAATATTCAGATAATAATCGCCCCGAATGACTTACGTCATGAAAAGCCATCTACTTCAACTTTCGCACAACCACGTTGGTTGCCTGAATTGTACAAACATATTGCAGAATCGCTCAAGCCTTTTGGCAAGAGCACATACACCACCTAACTCTCCGTAGCTTCAACGAAAGTAGCACCCGTATTCAACGAAGTCGTAATACGGGATGTTGTGGCACAATGTCTTCACGTATACAAAGCGACCTGTTACGCTACTCTAAATACGGACTACAGTGTCGTATGCATTTCACGGAATTTTTAAAACAGTGTAGCCTGGCTGCTTGCAAAAAACTTTCATTGATGAGATAAGATAGAAATATGTGTAGCAGACTAAACCCTATTTGCTGGGCTTTACAGCCCAGCCTACGAACTGCATTATTCTTTAGGCAACGACGCTAAAAAATCAGTTACCTCTTTAGGGGTTAATTCATAAGTCTGTCCACGAGTCAAATATCTTGGCATAGAAATCATACCATAGCGAACGCGTATTAGGCGGCTGACCTCAACACCTTGTGATTCCCATAAACGACGTACTTCACGGTTACGGCCTTCGTTTAGCGTCACATGGTACCATGAGTTTGTTCCCTCTCCACCACGAGATTCCAGGCGAGTAAATTTGGCAACGCCATCGTCAAGCTCAACGCCTTTTAGTAAATTCTTTAATGATTCTTGGCTTACCTGCCCATGTACACGTACCGCATATTCGCGCTCTAAACCATAGCGAGGATGCATAAGTTGATTTGCTAATTCACCATTATTAGTGAAAATCAGCAAGCCGGATGTATTTAAATCCAAGCGCCCTACTTGTACCCAACGGCCTTGTCTTAAATGAGGCAGGTTATCAAACACTGTTTTTTCAAATTTAGGATCATGGCGGCTTGATATTTCACCAACGGGCTTATGGTAAAGTAAAATCCGTGTATTTTGTTTCACTTTAAGTGGGTTAGCGATTAACTTGCCCTTTACTGTAATTTTGTCCTCGCCAGTTGCAGAATCACCCAACTTAACGGGTTTTCCATTGACTTGTACCCAACCATTTTCAATCCATCGCTCCATTTCACGACGTGAACCAAGCCCCGCTTGGCTTAATATTTTTTGTAACCGTTCGCTGCTCATTCAGTAGTACACTCTTCAATAGGATTATCTAGGGTTAATGTTTCCAATACTTCGGGTAAAGATGGAAGTTCATTTAAATTTTTAAGGTTAAAATAATTTAAAAATTCTCTCGTTGTTGTATAAACCGCAGGTTTACCCGCAACATCCTTATACCCTGCAATACGAATCCATTCTCGCTCTAATAATGTTTTCATAATCTGACTATTTACAGACACACCACGTAACTCTTCGATATCAGCACGAGTTACTGGCTGCTTATAGGCAATTATTGCCAAAGTTTCCAGAAATGCGCGCGAATATTTAGCTGGCTTTTCAATCTGCAAGCGAGCAACCCAAGGACCAAATTCTTTTTTAGTTCGAATTGTATAGCCCGTAGCAACCTGAACCAGCTCAAATGCACGTGCAGCATAATCTGCTTTTAACAGATCAATCACACCATGCAATTGCTCCTTCGTTGGTTTTTGCCATTCCTCGAAAACCTCTAATAACTTATCCAAAGACAAAGGCTCAGAAGAACTTAATAATAATGCTTCTACGATATTTTTTAATTCAGTTTCATCCATTTTAGGCTGCCTGTAGATGTATCGAAGAAAATGCTTCTTGTTGTGTAATAACAATTAGCGATTGTCTGGCCAATTCAAGTATCGCTAACAAAGAAACAACCAATCCCATGCGCCCTTCTTCTAAAGTAAATAATTGCCCAAACTCGAGCAACTTATGCTCTTGTAATTGCAGTAATACTGCATTCATGCGATCGCGAACAGACATTGCTTCACGTGATATCTGATGATGGCTGATATGCTCTTCACGTTGCAATAAAGTCTTCATTGCCGCAATCAATTCAGCCAACTCCACCTCCGGATGGACTTTAATTAATTCTATTTCTGGAGCCTCTAATTGGATTGCAAAATTATCCCGGTCTTGTCTAGGTAAGCCATCCAATAATTCGGCAGCGAGTTTAATCTGTTCGTACGCTTGTAATCGACGAACTAAAGTCATGCGAGGATCTTCATCTTCATCCTCATCACCACTTGGTGTAACCGGTAATAACATCCGCGACTTAATCTCAGCGAGCATTGCTGCCATCAGTAAATAATCCGCCGCGAGCTCCATTCGTCTGTATTCCATTAATTGAATGTAGTGCAAATATTGCTTTGTAATACTAACAATTGGAATATCTAGGATATCAATATTTTGCTTACGAATAAGATATAACAGCAAATCCAGCGGACCGCTGAAGGAATCCAAAAGAACCTCCAGCGCATCTGGTGGGATAAACAAATCATCTGGAATTTCAGTAAACTCTTTACCATCAACAACGGCTTTAATTTCCGGTTTACTGAGTACTTCAGCTTCCATCAATAATCAATTCCCATCACTTCTCTAACCGTATTCATTGTCTTACAGGCTTCTTCACGAGCAGCCTCACTTCCTTCTGTAACGATACGCTTTACTGAGCCTAAATCGGATTCATAATCAGCAATAGAAGCTTGTATTGGTTCCAATTCTTTATTAATGGCATCAATGACGGGTCGCTTACAATCAATACAACCAATTCCAGCAGTACGGCAACCAGTTTGCACCCAATCTTTCACATCATCTGAAGAATAAATTTTATGGAACTGCCATACAGGACATTTCTCAGGCTCACCTGGATCCGTTCGCTTAACTCGCGCAGGATCAGTTGGCATCGTTAATACCTTCTTTTCTACTTGTGCTGGCTCCTCTCTTAACATAATAGTATTATGATAAGATTTAGACATTTTTTGCCCATCGGTTCCCGGCATTTTTGAGGTTGCGGAAAGCAAAGGCTGAGGCTCAGTGAGAATAATCTTACCACTTCCTTCCAAATAGCCTAAAAGACGCTCTTTATCGCCAATCGATAAATTAGCTTGATCTTCAAGCAAAGCTTGCGCTGTCTTAATTGACTCATGATTGCCATGCTCTTGGAACTGGCGGCGTAGTTCACTGTATATTTTGCTATTTTTCTTGCCCATCTTTTTAATGGCTTCGGCAGCTAATTCTTCAAAATTAGGCTCTTTACCATAGAGATGATTAAAACGACGCGCAATTTCACGAGTCAACTCAATGTGAGCAACCTGATCTTCTCCTACAGGTACATAGTCAGCGTGGTATAACAAAACATCCGCACTCTGCAATAAGGGATAACCTAAAAAGCCATAGGTTGAGAGATCTTTTTCTTTTAACTTTTCCTGTTGATCTTTAAAGCTAGGAACACGCTCTAACCAACCTAATGGAGTAATCATGGATAAGAGTAAATGCAGTTCGGCATGCTCAGGAACCCAGGATTGGATAAAAATGCGTGATAAGCCCGGATTTACACCGCAAGCAAGCCAATCAATAATCATATCCCACAGATGCTTCTCCATAAATCCCGGCTCATTATATTGAGTTGTTAGGCCATGCCAATCTGCAGCAAAAAAGAAGCAATCGTATTGATGTTGTAATTTGATCCAATTTTTGAGTACGCCATGATAATGGCCGAGATGTAATCGTCCACTTACACGCATACCAGAAACAACCCGTTTATTGGAACTAAATAATGCTGACATCAATATCCTCTTTTTTGTTATTAAAATACAACTTAGGGGTAACTAAAGGAGATGAGTCCGTTTTAAAATTATCTAAACGGCTCGGGATCACCTTTTCCTTCCCTTAAAATCACTGGATAATCACCCGTTAGATCAACAACAGTAGTTGGCTCTTGCCCACAATTACCGCCATCAATTACTAAATCAATTTGGTTACCTAAAATATCCCTGATTGCTTCAGGCTCACTCAATGGCGCCTTAGCACCTGGAAGAATCAAAGTTCTGCTCATTAAAGGAGACTCTAAAGCATCCAACAAGGCCAGTGTAATCACATTATCAGGAACCCTTAGTCCTAGTGTTCTTTTCTTTGGATGCAACATTAGGCGTGGTACTTCATGAGTTGCATTCAAAATAAAGGTATAAGAACCAGGCGTTCGTGCTTTTAATAAACGGAATATTGGATTTGAAACACGAGCATAAGTACCTAACTCCGATAAATCACGGCAAACCAAAGTCATATTGTGATTTTTATCCAACTGTCTTAACCGTCTAATCCGTTCGAGTGCGGCTTTATTTCCTAAGCTACAACCTAAGGCATAACCCGAATCGGTTGGATAAACAATTACGCCACCATCTTGAATTATAGATACAGCCTTTCTCAATAAACGAGCTTGAGGATTATCAGGATGTAATGCAAAAAACTGACTCATAAAGTCCCCTGTTTTATGTTCCATTCATGCCAAATAGGCACACAGTTTACCGGTAATTGCTTCTGACCGCCAAGGTTTACACGAGATATACCATCAGCATGAAAATCAGATCCAGAAGATGCTAAAAGATTAAATCGTAAGCAAATTCCTGCCATCTCATTGATTTCAGTTACAGTCATCTCTCCTGAAACCACTTCAATACCTACACCACCAGCCTCTTTAAAATCTTCAATTAACTCATGCAATTTAGAGCGCGTCAATCCATATTTCAGCGGATGAGCAATAACCGCCTGCCCTCCCGCGGCAACAATGCCTTCTACTGCCTCTTGAACCGTTAACCAAGGCGTAGGAATATAGGCATTTCTTCCACGTACTAAATATTGTTTAAATGCTTTTTGCAAATCCTTAGCCTTACCTTCATTAACCAATACTCGAGCAAAATGAGGACGTGCAACACGTGTGTGTCCAGCTAAATCACATGCTTTAGCATATGCATCAGTGACACCAATCTCATTAAGTGCCTCACCAATCTGCTTTGCCCGTTCAATGCGACTTTCAACTTGGCGCTGAATTAATGCAAATAGACCATCCGTATGATTGATTTGGTAACCTAGGATATGAAAATCATGTTTTTTCCAACGCGTACTCAATTCAATGCCATTAATAATCTTAATAGAAGTAGATGCCGCTGCCTGCACCAATTCAGTGTAGCCTGCAACAGTATCGTGGTCTGTAAGAGATAAGCACTGAATTCCTTGTTTTTGCGCTCGTTCTATAAGTTCTTTAGGACTTAAAGCCCCGTCTGAAAAATGACTATGACAATGAAGATCGATCATGTGTTTTTCATTTTGCTAAAAATTTAATTGTACCATGAATATCAAAGAAATGAATTAGCTCAACCAATGACAGGTCAGAATGTTCTTCATGTGTAGCAGATAAATTCCCATTACGTATGTTTAGGACTTGCGATTTTTCCGCGTACTATATCTTTACGTAAAAAGCGTGCAGGTGATAATGCTTGTTGTATATTTCTAGGTAGAAAAGACATTTCATTATTAATAAGTGCAGCTAACCATTCAGCACACAAAGGAATAGTGGTTAAACCACGCGAACCAAATCCTGTGCAGGCATAAAGACCTGGATAATAGGGTCCAGCCTTGGCTATCCAACGTTTTGCATTACTTTCGAGACCTGCATATAGCGTATTAAAAGCTGTCGCATCGGCGATTCTGCCTACAATGGGTAAATAATCAGTTGTCGTTGCCCGCACTCCAGCCCAGTGAGATTTGACCTCATAAGACCAAGATACATCGGGTGCGATACATTTTAGTTTATCCAAATTTAGCAAATCATCCTGTTCTTTTATGGTCGCATGATCTGTTTTTAGCTCATAAGAAGCACCAAGATAATGTGTACCTCTATGAGCAGGTAATACATGCCCGTCAGCACATAAAGGCATTCGCAAAGCCGTTGTTTCTGATGTCGCTGACATCACCGTCATCTGCCCTCTTATGGGTTTAATTGGTAGTGACTCAGTCTCTGGAAAAGTCGTTACTTTATAACCATTAGCCAAAATTAACACATCCGCCTCACAATTATTTACTCGCCACTTTTGATCAAAGACTAATTGATCGACGACAGTATCTGTAATTAAATTAATCCCTTCTGTTCGAACTAGAAACTGGCATAGATCAGGGGAATTAATCCATCCTGATAATGGTATAAATAATCCCGATTGCTGTAACGGGATTCCCGCCAGCTCAGAGGCTTGTTGTGCATTAACTAAGGTTCCCAAAGATGGGTATTGATTGAGCCATTCCTCGAGGCTTGCTTGTGCCTGTTGTTCTTTTTGATTGTATGCCAATAAGAGAGAACCCTTGAGTACCCCCATGTCATGTTGGCTTAAAATCGCTTTGTATTCACGGCTTGCGTATAAAAAAGCCATCAACATAAACTGAGTCAGTGGTGAATTGTATGCGGATAACTTCGGAAATAAAACAGCCTGTTGATTTGCAGAGGCCCCCTGTCCTACTTCATTAAGTTCATCAATTAAAGTGACCTTCCAGCCACGCTTAGCTAAACAATGCGCCGTAAAGCATCCTGCAAGTCCCGCACCAATAATTAATGCAGAACGCTCATTGTAATGCTCAGGCTGACTTACATGCCATGGTGTATGCCTTTTTTTCGGGCTTACTAATTCGTCCGGGTTAAAATAAGCACTAATCATATGTCGTTTGGGGCCGAATCCTTTTTTCTTCTCGACTATAAAACCATGTTGGCGCAAGTTTTCTTTGACTATGCCGGCCGCCGTATAGGTCGCTAAAGTCGTGCCTTCTTGCGATAACATCGCAATCACCTTCATTAACGAATCAGACCACATGTTTTGGTTTTTCGCGGGGGCAAAACCATCAAGATACCAAGCATTAACATAGGTAGTACGCAAAGAACGCTCTAGATTAGCTTCACCGCAAATTAATAACTGCTCGTAACATTCTAGAGCATCACCCAACATTAAGGTTAAGCGAACCCTCCCATTAGCAAATATTAAATGATGATAACCTGGAGTTAACACGGGATAATGTTCAATAAGCTGGGCGGCTTGTTTTTCCAATTGAGGCCAGCAAGCCAATGACTTGATTAAATCATTATGAGTTAATGGATGTTTTTCACAGGATATGAAATGCAAACAACTCTGCTCTGGAGCATGCTGCTCCCAGAGTTGCCAGGTTAATAGAAAATTTAACCCCGTACCAAAACCTGTCTCAGCGATGGTAAATTGGCTTTGGTCTGGCACATTCTGCCAGCGGGAAATTAAATCATTTCCATCAACAAATACGTAACGACTTTGCTCAATCCCACTTGCTGAGGAATGATAAACATCATCATATTGAATAGAAAAAGGCAGATCCTGATGCCAATCAAGCTCTGCCGTTTTAATGGGTACAAAAAGATTACTCACATACAACCACTCGTTCAGAAACCGACGCTTTAGCCTCTTGCAATCCAGATTCGCCGTTTTCTTTTATTAATGCGCGTAATTTAGGAACTAGCGCAAACAAAACCACAGCAGAAGCCACTGCAAATAAGCCTAACATTAAAAATACATAACTGTAACCGCTATTCGTCGCTAATGGAGAATTACTGCTTTGTCCTGCTATCATCCAATTGGAACTATAGCTGGATAAAGTTCCCCCAATACCGGAAGTTAGCATCCACATACCCATCATCATACCTTGTAATGATGTCGGTGCCAAATAACCAATCATAGCATAACCAATCGGAGAAATTAAAAGCTCCCCAATACTTTGTAACACATAACAAAATACAATCCATGAAGGATTAACTAAACCCAGATCATTCGCATAGGCTATACCAATCGGTAATACAATGAAGGCAAAACCAATACAAAATAAAGCAATTGCAAATTGAGTAGGAATATTTACTTGGATTCCTTTTTTACGCATTCTATGCAGGATGACCCCAAGTAAAGGCCCTCCAATAACAATACACACCGTATTAATGTTTTGAAACCATTGCGGTGGAATAATCCAGTCAGCAAATTGTCGTTGAACATTATGCTCGATAAAAGTAGTCAGGCCCATAGGAGCCACATGATAGAGCATCCAAAAAATAGTCCCAACAAGCATCAATACAACAAAAGCCAACATTTTATCTTGGGCAATTTTTGTTTCTTGTTGCTTTGCAAGATAAACAATAACACCAACCATCAATATGCCTGTTAATAAAACCAGTTTTTTTGCCCATTCAGCATTCTGCAGTAATTGGCTTAGCAAAACTGGAAGCGCAAGAATGAACAACATTCCCCAAATATTTGATTTTTTCTGTGCTGCTTTATCTTTTAACGCGTATTGTGTTTCTCGATCTGCCAATTGAGACCAGCAGTACAAGCAAATAATTAATGCAGCTAGATTTCCCAAGCTACTTAGCAAGAAAAGACGTTCATAATTTTGGCTTAGCTGAAAAACACCACTTAAGCTAAAACCAACAAAGAAACCAATATTCATACCCGCATAATTCATTAAAAATGCTGATTCACGTCGATTATCCTCGGGAGTAAATCGTTGGGTTAACATACAATTGATACAGGTAACATTTAGGCCTGATCCAGATAAGAATGCTGCTAAACCGTAATAGAGCAAACTTACCTCACAGAATGATAATAAAACACAGCCAATAACTTGAAGAACCATCCCTACGCAAAATAAAGAGCGGTTAGACAATAAGCGCCCGCCCCAAAGACCACCAAGTAAATGCAGACCATAATTAAAGGCGACAAAAACCCCCATGACGCTGTGCGCAGAACTAGCTTGGACCCCTAATTTACCTTCCATGTATAACACTAAAGTTGAATACAGAACACTAAAGCTTAAGGTAGAAACTATCTGCATAGCAAAAAGGGCAAGAATCCCCTCTGGCATAGAACTAAATAAATCCTTTTTTCTATTCAAAATGCCGATCCTTTCAAGCATAAAACGTAAAATCACTATGACATGGGCAAAAATGACTGTCTAGTGTTTTAAAAATTTATTTTGGCTGGGAAAAATTGGCCTGAATATTGCTTGAATCCGCATTAGGCTGTACTGATACTACCTACATTATATGTAGGTCGGGCCCATCGCCCGACGTTTCTATGGAGTTGCAAAAACTTGGCGCACGAGAAAATGTCGAACCATGGGCCTGACCTACTCTTAAAAAATGCCAAACCTAAGCTAAACTACGTAAAACCTGCTCTGCAGCTTCCTGGGTGTTAGCAATCTCAGGTTCACCATGGGCAATAGACACAAATCCTGCTTCATACATTGACGGAGCAAAATAAACACCCTTTTCCAACATGGCATGGTAAAACTTCTTAAACAAAACCTCATCCGAAGCAGCAATATCCGCGTAATCTGCTATATGCTTTTTCTCTGTAAAACAAAAACCAAACATACCGCCTAAAGATGCAGTAAACAATGGAATTTTTGCAGCTTCTGCCGCTGTTGCTAATGCTTGAGTTAAAGTTTGCGTCGTACGACTTAAAACATCAAAAAAGCCCGGTTTTTCAATTTCACTCAAGGTCGCCAAACCAGCAGCCATAGCCAAGGGATTTCCTGAAAGAGTACCAGCCTGATATACAGGTCCTTCTGGAGCTAAATGAGACATAATATCCGCACGTCCACCTAAAGCCCCCACAGGCATTCCTCCACCAATAACTTTACCTAAAGTTGTAATATCAGGTCTAATACCAAAAACACCTTGAGCACCATGTAATCCAACTCGAAAGCCGGTCATTACCTCATCAAAAATAAGTAAAGCGTTATATTGATCACATAATTCACGTAAGCCTTTTAGAAAATCAGGGTCTGGTAATACAAATCCCATGTTCCCAGCAACAGGTTCTAAAATAATGGCAGCAATATCATTCGGATATTTTGCAAATAAAGACGCTGTCTGCTCCAAATTATTAAAATCAGCAGTTAACGTATGTTCTGTAACACTTTGAGGAATACCTGGCGTAGCGGGAATCCCCAAAGTTAAAAGGCCTGAACCTGCTTTAACTAATAAACTGTCACTATGACCATGGTAACAACCATTGAATTTGATAAATTTGTTTTTACCCGTAACTCCACGAGCCAGTCTGATTGCAGTCATAGTAGCTTCAGTACCTGAATTAACCATGCGTACTTTTTCAATAGAAGGAATTAAAGAAATAATTTTTTCTGCTAATTGCACCTCAAGCGCAGTAGGCGCACCAAAGCTCATTCCACTATGTAACACTTCTGTTACGGCATCAATCACTGCAGGATGGCAATGTCCTAAAATTAGCGGTCCCCACGAACCCACATAATCAATATATTCATTATTATCTTCATCAATAAGATAAGCCCCTTTCCCCTGTTTAAAGAAAATAGGATCCCCGCCTACACCTTTAAATGCACGTACTGGGGAGTTAACTCCTCCTGGGATAAGAGTCTGGGCTTGGTGGAATAAATCAGATGAGCGGGTCATAAAAGTCTCCATAATTTTTGTCGGTATACTACAATCAAATCTGAAATTTGGCAAAAACGTATTGACTAATAAACTTTCGCTTTACATCTAAGCCTACAGCCGATAAATTACACTTTTTTTAATGGGTATCGACGATTATGCAAGAATATAAAAAATACATCTGCGTCATTTGCGGATTCATCTATGACGAAGCCGAAGGTTGGCCTGAAGATGGCATTGAGCCAGGCACTCGTTGGGAAGATGTGCCCGAAAACTGGTTTTGCCCTGATTGTGGCGCGGGTAAAGAAGATTTTGATATGGTGGAAATGGATTAAAATAACTCATAGCACAATCTACTGTAGCCTGATTGCTTACAACTGAGAACTATGAGCACAGCGAATTTTCCTCTGATTGACTGCTGTTTAAAATAGATTGGGGCCTTCCCTGGCAAGACATCGATCCGCACCAGAAATCAATGTTGGGCCATGGGCCCAACCCACAAGCTCTGTTATTTCACCACGACCAATAAAACGATTCCTACCAACAGCAACGTTGGCATTTCATTATAAATACGAAAGAAACGTGAACTTTTTTGATTTTTATCTTGCGCAAAAACTTTTCGATAATGCCCACACAACAAATGATAACCCCATAAAATTAACACCAACGTTAGTTTCGCGTGCATCCAGCCCGCTTTCAAATAGTAATTCGGGTTGTAACTTAATAACCAGAGCCCAAGAACTGTGGTAAGTAGCGCCGCAGGCCAAGTGATTCCATAATACAACCGACGCTCCATAATTTTAAAACGTTCATTACTGGTTTCATCCTGTGTATCTGCATGATAAACAAATAATCGTGGCAGATAAAACAAACCAGCAAACCAAGCTACCATGGCAATAATATGAAAAGCCTTAACGTACAACATAAATTAACGTCCTGAAGTTTTTTTCCCTCGTTTTCGAGAGTGTTTGATTAAATTCAAAGATTCCACAGCTAATGAGAATCCCATTGCAAAATAGAGATACCCACGTGGGATATGGAAAGACAAGCCATCAGCAACAAGTACCATACCAATTAAAATTAAATAACTTAAAGCCAACATTTTAATAGTTGGGTGTTTTTTTATAAACGCACTAACCCATTCACTGGCAAAAATCATAATTAAAATAGCGCATGTGATTGCAAAAGCCATAACCCAAAAGCGCGAAGTTAGCCCTACCGCCGTCAAGACACTGTCTAAGGAGAAAATAATATCCATCACCCCTACTTGAAAGATCACGATGTTAAAACTTGCTTTGGCAGAAGTCATTTCATTTTTTTCTGCTTCGTCAGCATCATCGGCTATCACATCCTGATGAATTTCATCGGTAGCCTTCCAAATTAAAAACGCCCCGCCAAGTATTAAAAATATATCTCGCATTGAAAGAGAAAATTCGCTAATCGTAATTAGAGGTCTAGTCAACCGAATCAGGTTAACCGCTAATCCAAGCAACATTAATCGCGTTACCCAAGAAAAAGTAAGTCCCCAACGCCGCGCTTTTTTTCGTTGGTGAACAGGTAATTTTTCCGTCAAAATGGAGAGAATAACCAGATTATCTATTCCTAGGACCACCTCTAAGATCACTAGGACAATTAAACTTGTAATAATATCTAAAAATTCCATCTATCTCTCTGATTAATAAATAATTTAATTATGATACCAAACTTCGCACTATTCACTGCGAAGATCATGTTTATAAGATATCATAAAAACATCTGAACCTTTATTATCTTGCAATTGAGCATACAAAAATCATATAATTAGATCTCTTTTTGTTCTCAATGACACATGAGAAGGCATGTTATTATGTCAATTCGCTATGATTTACTTTTTAAACTCCCCAAATCGTTGTTAAGTTATTTAGTATATTATCCTGATATCATTTCCTTTCAACATAATGACGCACAATATTTTCAACATTGGCACGCATTAACTACAAGTAAATACATTTATACCAATGGTTATGTGATAGAACCTACCAACTGGTTTATGTATGCATTTCAAAGTTTTAAAGGTTGGCTGGGCTTTGACAATCATTGTCAAACAGAAAAAGTTCAATTTAGTCTAGAAAAGTTAGCGTATTACGGCTATTTGCGTGGTTATGACCAATCCGTTGTCAGGCAAATGCACTATTATTCATTACCGGCTGAATACTTAGACCTTGTTGATACACAGACTAAAAATCCACAAACCACAAATGCCCTACAACAAAGACTCATACTAGATTACAATAATCTTATTGTCCCATATACATCGAAGTATCTATACGCAAATTATGCTTTCGGCCAAACCCTAAAAAGACTGAACTTACCTGAAGAAATACCGTTGCTTGATCCACAAAATAAAGATTTAGTTGAGGCTACTATCACCGCTCTTGAACCGGTGCAAAGTATTAATCTCAGTAATTTACAAAAACATTTCGCCGAGCCCAAATACAGCTATCCTAAGCACAGTCTTTATGCTCAAAAAATGGCAGAGCACTATATCAAGGCAGCCAAGGCTGAAAAAGGAAGCTTCTTTTATGGGATGAGCTTAATTAGCTCTGCAAAACCCAAAGCACAATTACTTCTTGAGCGGGCACGGCAGATTGACCCTATTGCTTATAATAAAGAGTTAAATTTATATATTGAGCATCACCTAGAGCACAAAGAATTTGATGATGCATTTAATTTGATTAATCAACTCTTGGACGTAGATAGAGCCGTTAAATACTTGGTTGAGCGATTTACAGCACAACAGCACGTTCGCTATCTTATACAAGATACACCTTTAGCATTAAAATTAGCGCAACATATTCTGCAAGAAAATAATACCATACAAAATATCGCGCTTGCCGCACATTATGATTCCCACTTGGCAGAGCATAATCCTGATAAAGTATTCATGCTTTTAGTACAGACTAAAAAATATGATGAGGCATATGCATTATTTGAAAAACACCACAAGATAGTTCAATTTCCTCATCAACAACTAGAAACTTTAGCCCAGCATTTTGATAATGTCGGTGAAGCACTCTACGAGCAAGGTGCAGATCAACGAGAGAATAAGCTATGGGATAAAGCAGAAAAAAATTATCTGGATAGCTTATATGCCAAGAAAAAGGCAGCCACTTTATTACCCGACGCCTATATGGAAGTTTATTACACTCACAGAAGGCTTTATGCTCAATTACTCATTGATTCGGATGCAGAAAATCACAAAGGTCAATTGGAAGTGATCAATAAAGCAATCCGATTACTTGATGGCTGTTTTCCCAAAACAGATTTAGAACGGAAGCGGCATCAAAAAGCATTAGCCAAAGGCTTAATGAGCCAAATAGCTTATATAAGTGCAAAAATTAAGGTTGGCGTCACCTATGACTGCGATACGGATGAGCAAAGGAGACATAAGGAGGAACACCAAACTAATTTTGCTCAAATCCGTTCATCACTACTTCGGGTCATTGAATTATTGACACCTATTGATGACTCAAAACAAAGGCTAATACTTGCTCAAGCCCATTTTACTCTGGCAGATATAATTCTGTTCTTCAGTTTAGGTGAGGAATATCGGAGTCATTTTGAAAAAGCAGCTCGCTTAGCCCCAGAAAATCCTATCTATATATTTAAAATTGCAGACCTTTTATATGGAATTGATGGGAGTGAAGAAGAATATGAACTATATCGTGATGATGCGATTCAAAAACTCAAAACAAAAGGTTATCAAGTCCTGGACTTTGTACATTGGGATGCCGAGCGCTGGAGTAATAATACCATAGCAGCTAGCTATATTCCGGACATCCATATATTAAGTAATAATAGCATGGCTGCAGAAGAGGGAGAAGCCAATCAACGATGGTTTAGATTATAGCTCCTGGCTGGATTGCTTTAATATCTTATCAACGCCCAACCACCTGAACTTCCCGCGGAAGTCAGGTGAGCATATTTATCATGAACCCGCCCCTTATTTCACCTTAGCACCAGATGAGCCTGGAGTGGGGCTAATTATCGGGGTATTCCCTTCTTTTGATAATTCGTTATATTGCTTGATAAAATCCCGCACCTTTCCACTACCCGGAGAGATGAAATAGGTATGCGGATTATCTGATATTCTTGGACTGGATATTGCGGTTTCTTCTTTGGTGTGATTAGCTAAAAGTAGCTGTTTATGCTCTGCAAATTGTGCCTTTAATTTAGTTAGGGTACTAAACTTAAGAACTTGCACAGTACTCATTAAGTCATAACTTTTAAAAAATAACTCTTCTCCATTTGCAATTATTTGTAATAGCAAATCAAGTTGTTTCATGCTTCGCTTTTGTTTTTCATTCAAATTAGGATTAGCTTTGGTAAAACTATTAATAAAATCTCTTACTTCTTGTGTAAACTCACTTAAAGTTTTAGTCAAAAGTTCTAGATCATTAACATCATCTTGAATTTCTGCAAAATGTTCACGTAATGGTGTTAACATACCTGGTTCAGCACCGTATTCAACGACACTTTTCCTAAAACTAGTAAAAGGCATTAGCTTATCCGCAACAGGATGTAATTTAGCAAAAGAAGTTACATCTTTTTCAAGTTGTTTTACTAAATCAATAGGTTTGGTTTTTGCGTTAAATGATGAGATTGATACTTTACGTAATTTAACTGATTTTGTTTCACTTTCAACAAATAATGGTGGCTTATTCAAATTTGCTAAAGCAATGGATATATTATATGTCTGTAACGCCGCCCGAATATCCGAGCAAAGCATGGTAGGATCCAACTTCAACCCAAGGGAACCAGGTGTATTTCCAGCGGCAGTTTCCTGAGCTTTCATGCTATTAAAAAGATGCACAAAAATATCTACAAAATTTTTACGTGCCACTCCTTCATCATCAAATTTAGGCAAAACTCCATAAATTGAATAATAATAAATCATTGCATTTTTATAGAGCTCTTCAACCCCCGTTCTATCCTTACCACTTTTACAGTTTGTAGAAACGAGCCCTCCCATGGACTCTACAAAAACACTGGTGTATGCCGCTTTAAAAGCAACGAAATTGCGCTCTCCACCTTGGCCAATAAAATTCTCATTTCGCAGGTTATTAATTTCTTGTTGTGCCGCCTTTATCAAAGTCAATCGAGCAGCTTGGTCCGCATTAAGTGTATTTTTAGCAAGCTCTAACTCAAGATATGCAATAAATTGTTTCCCATAAGCGAGAATGGAATCAGTATGAGCCCAACGATTAAGCTTTTTGGATAAGCCTCCAGACAATGCATCACCGAATCGCAAGAAATTCATTGGATCATTACCCGTAACAATAGTTACTCCTGGATAAGTACCACTTAAAC
This sequence comes from Legionella lytica, assembly GCF_023921225.1. NCBI lineage: Bacteria > Pseudomonadati > Pseudomonadota > Gammaproteobacteria > Legionellales > Legionellaceae > Legionella > Legionella lytica. The sequence goes on along the minus strand of NZ_CP071527.1, from coordinate 1,781,936 downwards.
TGATTTCTTGAATTGCTCTTCTTTGTTCTCTCGTTAAACGCGTATCAGCCGTTGCAACCAATCTATCAATCACTGTATCACTCAGGAGCGATTGCACAAAAACTAAAGGACGAAACCGCCCATTAGCTCCTAGACCAGCCCAAATTTGCTCAAAATCTCGGGTTACCTCTCGACTTAAATAGCCTAAAACCTGTTCTGCAGTTTGTTTTACATAAAAGCCTCGATCCTTTTTAGCTACATGCAATTCATAAGGAACCATAGTACTGGTTTTAAAACTACGTGATAATAAAGTATATTCCTTACCATCAAAAGTTACTAAAGAGTTCATACGAGCATTTTGTATACCAGGGATATGTGACATGGCAGAGGATTGGCTTAACCCTTCAAACTCAGCCCAAGATACATCTAAAGTAGCTGGCACATGTTTAAGTAACCAAGTTTGCTCCCAAGAAGAGAGTCCCCTAAACCATAAAGGCCTATTCTCTTTCGGCAACACATGAATACTCACAAACTCCCTTTTTTGATTTATAGTAAGCTGATTACCCAGATACTGATCCACTTGAAAAATAGTTTTTTCAGAATTAATTTTTATCTCATTAATAAATATCTGATCACGCTTATAGTCAGCAACAAAATAGCGCTCTGCCGTACGAATATCACTAATAATCCTTTTGGGATCTGTATTCGTTTTCGTGGAAATTAAAGTCACTAAGTTGTTAATAAAAACATTCATATCTGTTTTGTCAGGAAAGAGCAACCCACCAATGTTTAACTGTTCACCCAGTAATTCAAGAATAGACTTTAGTTGCCCTTCATTGTTGATGCCAAGGAACCCATCTTCTAGATTTGCAAATTCTAAAGCATTTAATATGCCGGCAATGACGCTAAGCTTACGCACAACAAGTGCGTTGTCTTCAAATGTATACAAATGTCTAAATTCATCAACAGGCGCGCCACTATAAGTAACATGAGTAGTCTCTTTTCTTCCTTCATCAACTGTGAGCGACATCTTATTGTACTTATAAAGGGGGGTTGGATATTTTTTTGCCTCATACTCTTTCATTTTATTAGAAACAAAATCTAAGTAAAAACGCGTCTCGCTTATGGAGCCCGAAACTTTTTTCGGAGTATCAATAGACTCGAGGGATCTATCTTTCACAGCTTTAATAAGGTCTATTGTGGTTAATGGCATACAAATGAATTCCCAGATCTTGAATTTAAATTAGAAAACTTGGTCAAATAATAATTAGGTATTTGATATAGAGATCATAGCATAGAAATGCCTATAAAGAGCGCATGATGTTCTTTTTGTATATTAAAAATGGCTTCTTTAATCCACTTCTATCTATTTTGAAATAAATTTCATATTTGAGGACTGTTTCTAAATACAAAAGATTCACTTTATTGATTTGCTTCGTTATAATTATCTAGTTTTGTCTAATTATGTGAGAAACTACAATCATCAAATTTATCAAAAAGCTGCTTAAGAGAAACAGGGCTAATACAGATCCTGTTAGTACAGCTTACATCATTCCAAGGAATCATCATTCCATTTCAAAGGCGGACATTAGCAGTAATGCACTAAAAGTACTTAACCGCTTAAATGGAAGTGGATTTCAAGCATACATTGTTGGTGGCAGTGTTCGTGATCTTTTACTTAATAAAGCCCCCAAAGATTTTGATGTTGCGACTAATGCAACACCAAATCAAATCAAAAGCTTATTTCGCAACGGGCGCATTATTGGTCGCCGATTTAAGCTAGTTCATGTGCTTTTTCATCGTGAAATTATTGAAGTAGCGACCTTTCGTGGCCATGCTGCACTTGATGAAAGCCAACAGACAAATGAGCGTGGTATGCTGGTTCGTGATAATACCTTTGGCTCTTTGGATGAAGATGCCTGGCGGCGCGATTTCACCATAAATTCGCTCTATTATAACGTAGTGGATTCATCTATTATTGACTTTACAGGCGGTGTTAAGGACGTTCAGGATAAACTTATCCGCATGATTGGCGATCCCGTAACCCGTTATAAGGAAGATCCAGTAAGAATGCTGCGCGCCATACGATTTAGTGCCAAATTGCATTTTAATCTAGCTCCAGAGACTGAAGCCCCATTTCCTGAAATTAGTTCATTGATTACACATGTCTCTAACTCTCGTTTATTCGATGAAATGACTAAGTTGTATCAGTGTGGAAATGCTGAAACCGTACAGAAATTACTGATGCAATATGGCTTATTCCAGCACTTATGCCCCCAAACAAACGCTCTATTTAATAGCCAGTACCCTGTTAATGCCTTATTAGCGATTGCCCTTGAAAATACAGATACGCGAATTCAGGATGACAAACCAGTAACTCCTGCCTTTTTGTTTGCAGTGATCTTATGGTTCCCAATGATTGAGCGCTCAAAACAATTACAAAGCTCCGGTATGGACCCCTTACCTGCTGTAGAAAAAGCGATGTCTATTGTTATTGCAGAACAAAATAAAATCATTTCAATTCCTAAGCGTTACACCCAGATTATTCGAGAAATATGGTTATTACAGTACCGTTTCGTCAAACGCTTGGGTGGTAGAGCATTTAACTTATTACAGCATCCACGATTTAGAGCTGCTTATGATTTCATGGCCTTGCGCGCGCTGGCAGGCGACGAGTCAATGGAACTGGCACAATGGTGGACCTCATTCCAAGAGGCAAGTGAGGAGGTTCGTAATAAAATGGTGGCGGAACTTAATGCCGGCTCACCAGCCAAAAAAAGCAGACGTCGTAGAAAACCTAAAGCCACTACACCAAAATGAATATATGTTATCTCGGGTTGGGTTCAAATCAAAAATCACCTGAACGCCAACTCCGATGTGCCATCCGTGCCATCAGTGCCTTAAGATCTACCTCACTAACTAAAGTATCGCGTTTTCATTGGACTAAGGCTTGGGGTTTACAAGGCCAACAAGATTTTTGTAATGCAGTAGTTGAAATCCGTACTAGCTTAGCGCCTTTACAGTTATTAAGAGCCTGCCAAAAAATTGAAAAACAGCAAGGCCGGGTACGCAAAAAACGTTGGGGGCCCAGGATTATTGATATAGATATCCTTACTTATGGCGATAGAACAATTCAGATTAATAATCTGACAATTCCTCATCCTTATATTACATCAAGAGATTTTGTGCTCCAGCCACTTTCTGAGGTGTGTGGAATTAATTTAATAAATATGCTGATGAAAAATAAGCCTCACATTACAATTCTACCCTCCCTCCTTACAGAGACAATAGAACAAGAAGCTCTTTGTGACGAGCTGGTATAAGCGGATCATCAGTAAATACACTACCTGATTACAACTACTGATTACTATCAAAATAGTACTATTGTAGGTCGGGCCCCTGGCCTGACGTTTCTCATCTGCTCATTAAAATTAGATGCCATCATTAATACTTCTTCTTTTTAAGAGGAAATATCGGCCATGGGCCCAATCTACATTATTTATCCTCTTAATTCACATTAACCACTTCTCCATAAACGTTTACCACTCAGCCTAAATCGACTACACTTCAAAATAAAGAACATATTAACTGCGAGGGATGCCATGTATAACAATATCTTATTTGCTACGGACTTACTTAAAGAACATAGCCATCTCGCTGAAAAAGCAGTGGAAATAGCAAAACAACTTAATGCCCAATTATATCTTTTACATGTAATTGAGCTACCTGCCAGTTTTCAGTTAGCTCAGGGGCTTGGATTTACTGAATTAGTAAACCCGACCAAAGATGATGCACAAACGGTTTTATCATTACTTGGTGAGAGTCTTCATATCCCAGCCGAACAACAATTTGTGGAAGTTGGCTCCGTGAAGGAACATATCTTTAGTAAAGTGAAAGAATTGAATTGCCAATTGGTCATACTTGGTAGCCATTCAACTTCCGGGCTAAGCTCGTTGCTAGGAAGTACAGCACATGCAACAGTAAACCATGCACCCTGTGATGTATTAACATTGAGAATAAAATAGCATGGATAGATAGTGTGTGTCCCGTATTACACTACGCTAATACGGGCTACATTTCCAGCTCAATCATTACTTCTTTTTTGACTTTGCTTTTTTCTTTTTAGACCAAGCCATTAATCGTCTTTTCTTATTTACCTGACGCTCTGATAGTTTATTTTTCTTCTCGGCAAAAGGATTTGAGCCACCTTTAAATTCAAGTTTCAAAGGAGTACCAACCAACCCTAAATGCTTGGTAAACTCATTATTTAAATAGCGTCGATAACTATCAGGTAAATCAGCAAGCTGATTTCCATGGATAACGATTACAGGAGGATTATGCCCACCAAGATGTGCATAACGAAGCTTGATACGACGACCACTAACACAAGGTGGAGTATGTTTGGTACTAATATCTTGCAATAAACGAGTTAACCTTGGTGTAGAAAAGGACTGTACGGCTGAAGCATAAGCCTCATTAATGTCCTTAAATAAAGTTCCCACACCACTGCCATGCAGTGCTGAAATAAATCTAATTTTAGCAAAGCTGGCAAAATGTAATCTTCTCGATAATTCGCTTTTAATTTTTTCCTTATGCTCTTCGTCTTTGCCATCCCACTTATTTACAGCAATAACTAAAGCTTTACCTGACTCAATAATAAAGCCAAGTAAATTCATATCTTGATCTGTAATCCCTTCATCAGCATCAAGAAGTTGTAAACAAACATTCGACTCTTTAATAGCCTGTAAAGTTTTAATTACTGAGAACTTTTCTATTTTTTCATCAATGCGTGACTTACGACGCACACCAGCCGTGTCAATTAAGATGTAACGTTTTTCATCTCGAGTAAAAGGAATAGCAATACTATCCCGCGTTGTACCAGGCATATCATACACAACGACTCGCTCTTCACCCAAAATACGATTAATAAGGGTTGATTTGCCTACGTTTGGACGACCTGCAAAGGCGATTTTGATCGCGTCCTCTTCCCCTACTTCATCCTCTACCTGGGGAGCAAATGGCTCCAAAACCTCATCGAGTAATGAATAAATGCCACTGCCATGCGATGATGAAATCGAATGAATATCACTAATTCCTAATGATTGGAAATCAGCACAAGCCACATCATCATCAATACCTTCAGTTTTATTAACAACAAGATGTACCTTTTTGCTTAATTTTCTTAAGTTTGTGGCGATATTCTCATCGATTCCAGTTAAGCCTGAACGCCCATCAACTAGAAAAAGAACTATATCCGCCTCATTTAAGGCTATAGTTGACTGTTTTGACATTAAACCATCAACTTCAATATCATCAACACCAATGCCACCCGTGTCGACCACTATATAAGACTTAAGGCCATGAACTGCTTGACCGTATTGTCTGTCACGCGTTAAGCCTGGAAAATCAGCAACGAGAGCATCTTGGGTTTTAGTCAACCGATTAAATAGCGTAGACTTACCTACATTAGGACGCCCAACCAGCGCAATTACAGGAACCATTATATTAACTCACAGATAGTTTGCTAAGTATTCCATTATCAGTTAGCACATAAAGCGTTCGTCCTGTAACGCTTGGAGAAATACTTACCCCACCTGCCGCCTTAAACCGAGCCAGCATTTCACCATTTTGGGGATCGATAAAATGCAAATACCCTGTTTTATCGCCAACGACTAAATTAGTACCTACAAGTGCCGGCTCCGTTAGTCCTCGCGCCTTTAACACTTTTTGCTTCCAATTAACCTGACCACTTTGCTTATTAATAGACCAAATAACATCATGGCTATCACTTACATACAATGTATTACCACTTAGCAGCATATTTTTATAAACTGAGCCTGGTTTTTTCCAGATAAATTGCCCATCACTTAATGATAAAGCACCAATATAACCTTGGTAGCTAGCCAAATAAGCAACATTACCATCAATAATTGGATCTGCATCAATATCAACCAGTTGCTCTACATCGCTCGCGCCTGATGCATAAGCAATACTGCGCTGCCACATTAATCGTCCACTACTAATATCATAGGCATCCATCTTTCCATCAGAAAAACCTATTAGTACTAATCCACCAACAACTACAGGAGAAGAGCTTGCTTTTAAGATCAAACTAGGTGAGCCATGTTCTGCCATCCAGAGTTGCTTACCATCTTTTGCATTAAAAGCATAAACTTTTCCATCAATGGTTTTGGCAATTACTTTACCGTGTGTCACTGCTGGTGGTGATAATACCTCGCCAGAAACTTTCTTTTGCCACACTTGTTTGCCATCAGCCTGATTCAATAGAACCACTGAAGCATTATCAGTGCCAACCGCCAAATAGCCTTTGCCCAAAGTCGGGCCGCTTACCAAACCATGCTTTAATGGGGTTGTCCAGTGAATTTGGCCATCACGCTTACTGACAGCGCGTACTATTCCGCTAGCATCAGCAGTATAAATAATGCCTCCGCGTATTACTGGCTTTAGCCTTAAATACTCTTTATTTTTAGCAGATTTGCCTACCGGCGCAGACCAGTTCTGCGCTACTTTAATTTTATCGTGTAATTCAGCCAACTCTTTAGGCTTAGGAGTATTATCCTTACCTAATAAGTAATCATCAACTTTTGAACATCCTTGCATGGCTACACAAAGAGCTAAAATACTTAATTTAACTTTCATCAAACTAAACCTCATTATGCTGCTTGAGTCTTCTTTTCATCCGAAATCATCGATTGAGTCTTAACGGCAATTTCATTGGTTTTCATTTCTAAAAATAAATTCCCCATTCCATTTACCTTAACCTCATCCATCGCTTGCTTATAAGAGTTCATCGCCTCTTCGTATTTTCCTGTAGCGCCGTATATATCACCCTTCAATTCATTAATTACAGGGAGATAAGTAGCATCTTCAACTTTGCTTAGCTCGCTTAGTGCATTAGCATATGATTTATTCGCTACAAGAATACGCGCAAGACGAATCTTCGCTATTTGTTTTAAAGTACGCAATTTGCTGTTATCTGCCACAATGCGTAATTCACTTTGAGCCTGCTCCAACTTATTTTTAGAAACATAAACTTTGGCAAGGGTCATATGGGCCGCATCAGCATATACAGACTTGCTGTGGTCCTTGATGAGCTCATTAGCGAAAGATTTTACCGCCTTAGTATTATTATTTGATAAAGCAATCATCATTTGCTCATAAGCAATAGACGCTTGCTGAGTCAGTTTACCCTGGTGCCAAGTGAAATATCGATAGCCAGCAATACTAAAAAGTATTACCGATATGATAACGAAAACTATATTACCATAGCGTTTCCACCATTTTTTTATCGATTCTAACTGTTCCTCTTCTGTCATATAAACTGACATAACACTCTCCTGAACTCAACGTAACCTTATTTCAAATAATCATTTAGAAACTGATTAACCGCAGTTTGATCCACAGTTATCTGTTCCATTCCAGTGCGTAAATCCTTAATACTAACCTTATGATTAGCAAGCTCGTCTTCACCTAAAACTAAAGCCAAACGAGCCCCACTTTTATCAGCTTTCTTAAATTGGCTCTTAAAGCTACCACCGGCAGTATTTACAATAACTTCTAACGCGGGGTATGCTGCACGAATTGACTCAGCAATTACAAGCCCTCTAACGATCGATTCTTCATTTGTGCCAATAATAAATATGGAGTTCGCTTTAGCTTCTTGTTTCAGTAACTCTAGGGTTTCCATCAGCAGATAAATACGCTCCACTCCCAATGCAAAACCTGCAGCTGAGGTAGGATTACCGCCTAATTGTTCCACCAAAATATCATAACGACCACCAGCACAAATTGTTGCCTGGCTCCCTAAACGGTCAGTAACCCATTCAAACACGGTATGGCCATAATAATCCAGGCCTCTTACTAAGACGGGATTCACAACATAGGGAATTTCTAATGCATCCAGACCCGCGCAAAAAGCTTGGAAATGATCACGGCTTTTTCCTTCAAGCACGTCAATCAACTTAGGTGCATTGGCAACTAATTGCTGCATTTCAGGATTTTTGCTGTCTAAAATACGCAATGGGTTACGAGTTAATCGCCTTTTGCTGTCATCATCAAGAAGATCAATATGATCGTTGAGGTATTCAACCAAAATATTTTTATAGTTTTGGCGTTCGGAAAGCTCCCCAAGAGTATTAATTTGTAATTGAACTAAATCAGCGAATCCTAATTCAGTCCAGAATTTGCGACATAGAGCAATTAGCTCTATGTCGCTTTGTGCTCCTGGAACACCAAAAGTCTCTACCCCTAATTGGGTAAATTGCCTGTATCGCCCCTTTTGAGGACGTTCATGACGAAACATGGCACCTAAATACCATAATTTTTGTTGCTGATTGTGTAACAATCCATGTTCCAGACAAGCACGAACGCAACCCGCAGTTCCTTCAGGTCGAAGGGTTATGCTGTCACCATTTAAATCATTAAAGGTATACATTTCTTTTTCAACGATATCGGTAACTTCACCAATAGTCCGTTTAAAAAGCTGTGTGCTTTCTACTAGAGGAAAACGAATTTCCTGATAGCCATAATTGCTAAGACAGGTAATAAATGTATTCTCAATGTAACGCCATAATGCAGTTTTTTCAGGCAAAACATCATTCATACCACGGATTGCTTGGATTTTATCAGCCACCTGTTTTCTCCAATGGAGACATATCTGGTTTAGGATTTAATATTGATTGCATTTTGGAGATATCTGTAAGTTTTACTTCATTGATTGCTTTATTATTCAATGATAAATCAGTAGGCGTACTTTTCTCAGAAAACAATTGTTGATTTTCTTGGTTTTTTTGCCACCAAACCCCAACAGCAACCATAACTCCTAAAGCAAATAAAATTGTTACCCATCGAATTAAGTGCTCTGCCTTATTAGGCTCACGCTTCGTTTGTTGCCATAAAGCCCGATCAGTTTTTTTCTCAGGAGCATAACGCTCATTAAACACTGCAAGATAAGGCTCAGGAGAGACATCTAATAGTTTGGCATAGGCACGTAAATAGCCTTTAGTAAAGACTGCCCCAGGTAATGAACTAAACTCATTACTTTCTATTAGTTCAATAATGCGGCTTCGTAAATGCAACTTATCAGCAACATAATCTACTGTATACCCTTTTTGCTCACGTATGCTCGCAAGTTGTGCTCCGGGATTAATCGCATGAACGATTGTATTATCATCAAGCGTGGTTATTGTACTCATTATTTGCTCCACCTATATCGAGATTTGGATCCATTTTTTTAATAGTTTGTTTATACATTGCAGCTACATCATATTGGCCAGCCTTTTCTGCAACTTCCTTGGCCAAAAACAACAAGGTCCTATCATTTAAAACTAAATCCGCATGGTTTTGTATTAATGCGTATGCACTAGCATTATGCCCACTCTTAGTTTCAATTTTAACTAATTCGTAAAAAGAAACCTTTCTGGACGGGTCCTGATTTAATGCCTTTATAAAATACGGCTTAGCTTGTTCTACCTGATCCACAGATAAAGCACAAAGTCCAGCATTCTCATAAGCTCCTGCAGTATGCACATAGCGTAAATCAGCAGCTGCTTTTAAAAAATAAAACTCTGCCTGTTTATAATCGCCCTGTCGACATAAAAAGGCACCATAATTATTAAGTTGTGCCCCAGCATTACCCGCCAAAGACAACGCTTTTAAATAAAAAGTCTTTGCTTGTAACGGCTCACTTGTTTGCTCAAAATAATAAGCCATGGCTGAATTAGCATCAACGGATTTTGGCTCTTGTTCTAAAGCAGTTAGTAATTTCTTTTTCGCTCTAGGCCTATCGCCTTGTTTTAAATACCCTAGTCCTAGTTGAACGTTATACGCTGCAGCCTTAGTAAGATCTGGTTTTTTGAGTATTTGTTGCTCACTTGCGCCATTATTATGCGTACATGCTTGCAAAAGCAAACACAAGGCAATGCCGAAGGAATAACGTGCTTTCACCACCATGCTCACATAACGATTCAAAAAAGAATCGGCATTATACCTGCTAACAGGTAAATTAAAAATATTTAATCGCGAATAAATACACCCTCTTTAAATTAAGCATTTATTTATTCGTTTGCCGTTACATTGATGAATGTAGGCTAAGCCTGTATAGCTAGCATCAGAAATTGTACAAGTCCGGCTTGCCAGGCTACACAGCCCAGCCTACATTAGGCCCTGCCTTCTGTTTTAGTCTCAGATCCAGGCTTGGATACAAAATTCAACTTTTGCCAGCGTTGAGAACGGCTTGTTCTGTCTTTTACTTCACCAGCCAATTGCCCGCAAGCAGCATCAATATCATCACCGCGTGTTTTCCGTGTGATAGTATTAATTCCATTAGCAATTAACTTATCTCTAAACGCATCAATAGCCTCTTGTGGAGAACGCTCGTAGTGTGCCATAGGAAATGGATTAAAGGGGATTAAATTCACTTTGGATGGAACATTTTTCAGTAGCTTAATTAATTGATTTGCATGTTCGGGTTGATCATTCACCCCTTTTAACATAACGTATTCAAAAGTTACTTTTCTTCTTGGCTCGTCTTTAAAATAAGATTTGCATAAAGCCATAAGCTGCGCCAAAGGATATTTTTTATTAATTGGCACCAACTCATTACGTAATTCATCATTAGGAGCATGTAATGAAACAGCTAGCGCTACTGGACTGGCTTCTCTTAAACGCTCTAAATCAGGTAACACGCCTGATGTACTCAATGTTACACGTCGTTTTGATAGACCATAAGCAAAATCGTCCATCATAATATTCATTGCTGAAACAACATTATCAAAATTAAGTAAGGGCTCACCCATTCCCATCATAACCACATTCGTCACACGTTTGTCATGAGCCCCTTGGCTAGCTGATAATTCTCGTACTGCAAGCCAAACCTGTCCAATAATTTCTGCAGTAGTTAAATTACGATTAAATCCTTGTTTTGCTGTTGAGCAAAAAGAACAATTTAAAGCACAGCCTACCTGCGATGAAACACAGAGGGTTCCTCGGTTTGCTTCAGGAATAAATACTGTCTCAATGCAGTTACCACAATCAAGCTTAAGTAACCACTTGTGAGTGCCATCGCTTGATTTTTGACAAGCAACGATTTCAGGCACTGCAACATAAGAAAGCTGGGAAAGCTTTACTTTTAAAGCCTTCCCTAGATTGGTCATTTGAGCAAAATCGACTAAGCCAGCTTGATGAATCCATTGGATTAGCTGTTGAGCACGGTAAGGTTGTTCCCCCCATGAACTCAATAGTTCTCGCATTTGCTGATAATTATAATTCAATAGATTTACTTTTTGCTCAGTCATTTTTACTCCAAACCTAATTCTTATCGCTCACAAACTTCGTGTGGTTCAAAGAAGAAAGCAATTTCACGAGCAGCATTTTCTAAGCTGTCAGAACCGTGAACTGCGTTTGCATCAATGCTATCAGCGAAATCAGCACGAATAG